>DMMW01000019.1:0-29507 GCA_003452965.1 Elusimicrobiota bacterium | reverse complement strand
ATTGACGAAAATAGCATTGTAATCAAATACAAAAAGAATTCACAAGATATAGATTTAAAATACGTTGATGCGGGCGTATCCATATTCAAAAAGGAAGTTCTAAAATTAATTCCCGAAAACAAAAAAATATCTTTAGAAGAAGAAATATTCCCTAAACTGATAAAAGAGCATCAGCTTATTGCATATATAACAACCCAAAGATTTTATGATATCGGTACGCCGGAAAGAATAGATATGATAAGGGGAATATTAAAATGAAAATACTATTACTTGTACCTTCCGCAGGAGCAGCTTTTTCCCAAGTTCCAGACCGTTTCAAAGAATTGAGCCTCGGTTACTATCCGCCGTTAGGACCTATGTATCTTGCAAGTTATATAGAAAAGTTCTCAACGCATAAGCCTGAAATTTTAGATATGGAACTTGAAAAAACAACTCCTGACGATTTGCGTAACAAAATCATGCAAGATGATATTAAAACAATCGGAATTTATACAACTTCATTTACTATAAACAATGTATACAAAATAGTAAAAAGCATCAAAGAAGTCAACAAAAACATAACAATAATATTAGGTGGACCGCATATAGATATTTATTATGAAGAAACGGCTTCTCTTCCCGGCGTTGACTATGTTGTATTGGGGGAAGGTGAAATCATATTAAAAGAGCTGTTGGATTGTTTAGAAAAAGGCGAAGAACCTTCAACTATAAAAGGAATAGCTTATAAAAAAGATGGTAAAATTAACTTTATTGGTAAACAGCCGCTATTTGAAAACCTGGATGAACTTCCATTCCCGGCAAGACACCTCACGCATTATAATAAATATTATTCTATAATAGGCAAAAACGATGTCGCTACTTCAATAATGGCAAGCCGCGGCTGTCCTTACAGATGCAATTTCTGCTTCATACAATACGAAGGCAAATACCGCATGCGCTCCGTTGAAAATATAATCAACGAAATTAAAGAATGCATTACTTTAGGCATAACCGAATTCTTATTTTTTGACGAAGCATTTACCATAAATAAAAAAAGGGTAATAGCTTTCTGTGACGAAGTAATTAGACAGAAACTAAAAATAACATTTGAAATCCGCTCCCGTATAAACAACATAGATGATGAAATGCTGCAAAAAATAAAACAAGCCGGCTGCTCCCGAATACAATTCGGTGTGGAAAATGCATCCGATGAAATTTTAATAGCAATGAATAAAAAAATTACATTAACTGAGATAATAAAAGTAATTAATGCTACAAAAAAGACAGGCATTGATATATTTTTGGATTTCATGCTCGGTTATCCTGGTGAAACAAAAGAGCAAATTAATAAAACAATGAAATTCGCCCAAAAAATGAACCCGGATTACGTTCAGTTTGCAATAACGGTATTATCCCCAGGAACCAAAATATACGAAGATGCTTTAAAAACCGGATTTCTAAAAACCGATTTTTGGCGGGAAGTTGCAAAAAATCCACCAGATAAAATTCTTCCGCCTTTTGCTTCGGATAAATTTAAACGGCAAGAAATGGAACAGTTTCTCCGCAAATCGTATCTAAAATTTTATTTCAGACCACGATATATAATTAAGCGATTATTTAAACTAATTTCTTTTACTGAATTTAAAAGGCAGGTTAAGGCAGCATATCAGTTGCTATTTAGTTGATTAAAACAGGTTTTAACCTTCATTCCTGTGTAAACAGGAATACATTAAATAAGACTTTATGCACAAAAAACACAAAATATACTTGATCCTAATATTACTTATTAGTATAATCTTGCGACTCGGCGGAATAAAAGGCGGTTTGCCAAACAAATATCACACCGTAACATATCATCCCGATGAAAATACACACCTTATCAAACTTCAGGCGATGGAACCCTCAAAACTTAATTTTAATCCGGTAAGCGAAAAACTGCCTACCGCATTAGGTGACGGGACTTTTCATTTATACACTTATGCGGCAATAATAAAAATTCTATCCTTCGTTAAATACATTACAATTGTTAACTCTGAGGATTACTACTTCTCAAATATCGGCGAATGGGCTAAGTTTTTCTATATAGGAAGACTGCTTTCGGTAATTTATGGCGTAATAACAGTATGTATAATGTTCCTTGTCGGCAAAAAATATTTTTCATCAACAACGGGCTTACTATCCGCATTTTTATTAGCCATTACCCCGGTTCATGTCACATATTCGCAATATTTCTTAATGAATGTCCCGGGACTATTTTGGATTGTAATTTCTTTCATTTTTTTCAAAAATATTCTGGACAGGGGGGAAAACAAGGACTATATCTTTGCCGGAATATGTATCGGTCTTGCAATCTCGACCAGATATTCCGCAGGACCCTTATTCTTGATTTTAATTATATCGCATTTTTTAAGAAGTAATACTGAAATAAAAAAATTATTATTTGGACTTTCTGCAATGTTAATTTCTTACCTGCTTGGTTCACCGTATGTAGTTTTAGATTTTAAAAATTTTCTTATAGGTATTAAATCACCGATTGTCGCAGGGGGAATGACATCTGCTTCCGTTCACTTCGCATCCTTTCCTTTACTGACATATCTGCAACAAAGCATGGGAACAATTTTACTTATAATTTGTATTTCTGGCATAATGCTTATTTTAAAAAAAATAAAAAAAGCAAATATAATTATATTATCATGGATTGCCATACTTTTAATTTTCTTCATCAAAGCTGGGGATTCCGCAATACCGGGCAGAATACTGCCAATAATACCGTTTTTGATTATTCTTAGCGCTAATTTTACCGATTACATATTAACAAAAAATACTGTCATAGGAAAAACAGTAATAATCATACTAATAATTGCAACCTTGCCGTTTTCGATTGCCCTTTTAAAATTAAGAAATCAGCCTGATATCCGAGATGTCTCCTCAGAATGGATAGAAAAAAACGTCACGGCAAATTCAAGCTTTGGCCTTTTCCGCGAACCGTCTTCATGGCTATCTCCGGGAATAATTGACAGGAAATACCGCCATCCCGAATATACACAATTACCGAACTACAAATTCGTACCGCTTCATCAAAACAACTGGGCATATGATATTGGCTATACCAACTTAAATGAAACCAAACCCAATTATTTAGTCATCAGCAACTTCGAAGTAGAATCACTCAATGAACCGGATTTAACTGATAAACTATTGAATGAATATAATTATAAGGAAATAGTGAAATTCAAGAAAGATTTTAGCATTTTCGGTATAAAAGTAAAAAATCAGATACCTCACATGGTTCGTATCCCCGACTACATCATAATCTTCAAAAATTAATGTACCGCTTGAGGGCAGGTCATTCTCTCGCAAGACACTTCCACCCTGTGATATTCGCTTGAAATAAATTAAAATAAAATATATAATCAATGTAATCACTTAAGTTTGAAAATATGAGAATGAAAAAAAATAAAGTCGGATTGATTGGATATGGATATTGGGGACCTGTTTTATTGCGTAATTTCCATAACAGCAATGATTTTGAAGTGCTGAAAGTATGCGACCATAATCCAGATAAATTGGCTGCTATATCTAATATTTCACCTAATATTAAAATTTGTAACAATCATAACGATATCCTTAAAGATAGCAATATAGATACCGTAGTAATTACTACCCAGGCAAGTACGCATTATGATATTGTCAAGGAATCCTTAGAACATAATAAGAATGTTTTTGTAGAGAAACCGCTTACTTTGAGTTCGGAGAATGCAATTGATATTATTAAGATTAACCATAAAAAGAAACTGAAAATTATGGTTGACCATACATATTTGTTTACTCAGCAGTATAAAAAGCTAAAAAAAATTATTGAAAATAAGGAATTGGGTAATATTTTACATTATCATTCAACCAGAGCTGATTTCGGTTTGTTTCAAAAAGATGCTAATATTTTGTGGCATCTTTTTTATCATGATGCATATATTTTATTGGATTTATTCGGAAAAGAAAAGATTAAAACTATTAAGGCAAGCGGATCTTCGCATATTTTAGATAAGGTTGCGGATACAGCGTATGCGTCAATAAAATATGAATCCGGATTAACCGTTGAGGTTTTGGTTAATATGCTTTTCCCAGAGAAAGAGAGAAAAGTAATAGTTACAGGCGATAAAAAAATACTTTATTGGGACGATACTATAGAAGATAAACTTAAGATTTATAATAAATCCGCTTTTTTTGATAAGGAAAGCGATACTTTTAAATATGGGATTAAAAAAGAATCTGAAAAGGTTCCGATTCCTCAGATAGAAGCTCTTAAGACAGAAATTGATTATTTTGCAGATTGCATACACGAAAATACAGTGCCTATGAATGACGAAAATTCCGCTTATCAGGTTATTCAGTTGATTGAAAATACCGAGTCCGCATTAAATAGCGATTAATCCTATATGAAAAACTTAAACTTAGAAATAACAATTCCTGTTCTTAATGAAGAAAAAAGATTAGAAACAGGACTTTCAAAAACAATTGAATTCCTTAATAAAAATAATATTTCTGATTATAGAATTGTTATAGCCGATAATGGTTCTACAGATAAAACTGAAACTATCGCAGGGTTGCTGGAAAAAAAGTATCCTCAGGTTCATTTCATTAAAGTTGGCCAAAAAGGTGTCGGACTAGCGCTTAAAAAATCATGGAATAATTCAAATGCCGATATTATAGGATATATGGATGTAGATTTGGCTACGGATTTGAATCATCTTATAGATATGCTGAATGCGATGCAAAATAGTGAAATTAATGTAGTAAACGGTTCAAGGATATTGCGACATTCTAACGTTAAAAACAGGTCAGCATTAAGAGAGGTAACCTCTCGTGGATTCAACTTTATTTTAAAGATTATTCTTAATGTTAATTTTACTGACGGCATGTGCGGTTTTAAGTTTATTAAAAGAGATGCGTATAACAGGTTAATGAAAGCCGGGCTTGATAATAATGATTGGTTTTTCTGTTCTGAAATGTTGATTAAAGCGGAATGGCTTGGACTTAAAATATTTGAAATTCCTGTGAGATGGAATGATGATGGTGATTCCAGAGTCGATATTTCAAAAACTATTTATAAATATATAAAAGAAATAATTAAATTGAGGTTCGGCAAAAAATTATGGATAAAGAAAACTACTTCGATTTCGTGATTTTAGGGGCAGGCATATATGGTTTTTATGCCTCTTTTTTGCTTGCTAAAAAAAACCTGAATATTGCCTTAATCGAATGTGACAATGAGGTTTTCAAAAGAGCATCCGATATCAACCAAAGGCGTGTTCATAAAGGATATCATTATTTAAGAAGCGTTAGCACCGCTAAGTCATCGGCGAAGTATTTTAATCGTTTCTGCGATGATTTTAAACCCGCTATTCATTCCTCGTTTAAAAAAATCTATGCAGTGTCAAATAGAAATTCATATACATCACACAGACAATTTCTAAAGTTTTGCGAATTTTGTCAAATTCCTGTCTTAGAAATCAATCCATCTATCTATTTCAATGACGGTACAATTGAAGGTGCCTATGAGACGGAAGAATTTGCTTTTGATTCGGATATTATAAAAGAAATCCTTTTACAAAAAGTTAACAATTTTAATAATTTTAAATTATTTATGAATAAGCGAATCATAAAATCTGAAAAAGATGATAAATTCTATTATTTAACTTTTGAAGACGGTACGGATATTAAAACAAAAGGTGTTTTTAATTGTACTTATGCCAGTGTAAACCAGGTCTTAAGTTTGTTCGGATTTGAGTTGTTTGATTTAAAATATGAAATTTGCGAGGTTATTTTGTGCAGCGTAAATCAAAATCTAAAAAATGTAGGTATTACAGTTATGGACGGACCGTTTTTCTCTACTATGCCATACGGCAAGTGCGGTCTTCATTCGCTTACTGCCGTAGAGTTTACTCCACATGATACATCATATAATAAATTACCTACTTTCAAATGCCAAAAAACCAATAAATCTTGCACGCCAATAGTTTTACAAAACTGCAACACCTGCAAAAGCAGACCAAAAGAGTCATATGTTTATATGCGCCAATTAGCAAAAAAATATATGAAACCATCATATGAGTTTGAATTTAAAGAATCTCTGTTTTCAATTAAACCAATAATGCTTTCATCCGAGATAGATGATTCTCGTCCCACTTTGATTAAAATATATAATAAGAGTCCGCTATTTATTTCTGTTTTATCAGGCAAGATTAATACTATTTATGAATTGGAGGATATAATCAATGGAATTTAAAGAAAAACCTTTTGTGTCGATTGTGGTCTATTTATATAATTCATCCAAAGAGATTGAGGCTTTTTTAAAAAACATTAATAATATCATTTCATCAAAATTTGAGAATTATGAATATATTTTTGTTGATGATTTCTCACAGGATGGAACGTATGAAAAGTTAATTGAAGTTACAAAAACAATGAAGATTAAGGTATCCATTATTCGTCTTGCACGCAAGCACAATAAAGAGCTTGCTCTACTTGCAGGTGCCGACAAATCCGTGGGCGATTACATATTTGAATTTGAGACCCCGATAATAGATTATCCGATAGAACTGATTAATGAGATGTATAATAGAACGAAGAAGGGTTATGATGTTGTTACTCTTGAACCTACGAAAAGAGCGTTTTTTACAAAAGTTTTTTATTTTTTGTTCAATAAATTTTCATATATTGATTATAATGTATATACGGAAAGAATTATTCTTTACAGCAGGCGTGCAATGAATTCCATCTTGAATATAAATGAAAAGATTAGGAACAGAAAAGCACTTTTATTTTTAACAGGGTTTATGAAGACAAATATCAGATTCAGTTCCATAAACAACAATTACAGGGATACAAGAAAGTTTTTTGAAAAAATTCAAATGGCGGTTGAAATTTTGGTTTCATATTCCAGTATAGGTACAAAGCTTCCGATTTTTCTTTCAATTATATTTATCCTTTTTTCTATTTGTGCTTCTCTCTTTGCAGTATATATCAGATATTTTAAGGCGGGGATTGTCAGTGGTTGGGCAAGTATGATAATTTTTCTTTCAATCTCTTTTGCGGGATTATTTTTTATATTGGGAATATTAAGCGAATATATTTCAAAAATATTAAAGGAAAGTATCAATATTCCTTTATATACTATCCAAAAGATGTATTCCGGTAATGATTTATAAATTATTAACGAGTATAAAAACTCGTCATCAAATTTAACTGACCAGAAGAGGGAATCCATTTAATACAACTGGGGACTCGAACAAGATACTTATGAATGTTCTATTAGTTCAACCTGTAAAGAATAAAAGCCATACACTGAACCTTACACCTCCCTTGGGATTAGGATATTTGGCTTCCTCTATAAGAAAGTATCATTATGTAAAAATATTAGATTGCGTTAAGGAAGGTTTTAATTTTGATAGCTTTAGGGCTTATGTACTTAAAAATCCTCCGAATATTATAGGTTTTACCGTTTATTCCTGTGATGTTGAAAATGTAAAAAAGAGCATAAAGATAGTCAATGAAATAAATCCTAAAATAAAAACAGTTGTGGGCGGACCTCATCCGTCAGGTGATCCGGAGGGGACTATATTATATTTAGATTCTTTGGATTTTGCTTTTGCCGGAGAATCTGAGAAGGGCTTTCCGCTGTTGCTCGAACAATTATCCAAAAACCCAACAAATAGAGACTATAAAAATATTCCCGGTCTTGTATGGAAAGAAAATGAAAAAATAAATATTAATCCAAAGATATTTTTGGAAAATCTGGATAGTATTGAATTTCCCAGCTGGGATTTGGTTAAGTTGGAAACATACAAAGGAGGAGCGCACGGTATATTTACAAAACAATCTCCGACTGCTCCGATTATAGTTACTCGCGGATGTCCTTACCTCTGCACTTTCTGCTCAGCACATAATATCGTAGGAAGAAAACTCAGATACCGTTCAATAGAAAACGTTATGGAAGAAATAAAACTTCTATACTGTAAATACGGTATAAGAGAAATACATATAGAAGACGATAATTTTACTTTTAACGTTGAATTTGCTAAGAAGTTTTGTAATACGTTGATTGGTTTAAATTTACCGCTTACTTATTCCTGTCCCAACGGTATAAGACTGGATAGAATTGACAAAGAACTTTTACTATTAATGAAAAAAGCCGGTTTTTACAATATATTTGTTGGAATTGAATCCGGTTCCCAGCGAATTCTTGAAAGCATAAAAAAGAATTTAAAAATTGAAGAGATTTCTGAAAAAATAAAACTAATCAAAGAAGTTGGTCTGGAAGTATCTGGATATTTTATTTTAGGATTCCCTGATGAAACTGTGGATGATATGGAAAAAACTATAGCGTTCTCAAAAACTTTAAACATTGACTGGGCGCAATTCGGTGCATTTATGCCGATACCAGGCAGCGATATCTTA
Source organism: Elusimicrobiota bacterium (assembly GCA_003452965.1). Lineage (GTDB taxonomy): Bacteria > Elusimicrobiota > UBA8919 > UBA8919 > UBA8919 > UBA9627. The sequence goes on along the minus strand of DMMW01000019.1, from coordinate 21,071 downwards.
AAAAACGAATATGTAAAAAAAACCGTTGCAGAAATGAGCTGGTCAGATGTTTTTAATACAGATGTGCCTTTTGCACCGGAAGGTATATCAAGAAAAGAACTAAAAAAAATCCAGAAAAAGGCATTTTTAACATTTTATCTTAGGCCTCGTCAAATAATAAATTTAATCAAAAGAGCGAGAATCAGCGATGTTTCTTTTATTTTAAGAAGAATCATATCGCATATCTTTAAATGAAAACCGATTAAGACAGATGAAACAATGATGAACACAGATAAAAATAAATCCGTTACACTGGTACGTGGTCCTATTGTATTTAAAAATGGTTCAATCAATAACGAAGCGACCCCGGCTATAGCATATGCATATATTTCAAGTTATCTTACCAAAAATGGATACAAAACCGTTATTGTGGATGCCATCAAGGAGGGACTTAATCTAACTTGGCCGTTTAAAGATAAACCAGGATTTAGTTGTCAGGGATTGCCGTTTGAAGAAATAATATCCAAAATACCAAAAAATACGGATGTCATCGGGTTTTCGGCAATGTTTTCCGGAGAATGGCCGGTTCTAAGAACACTGATTATAGAAGTACGTAAATTTTTCCCAAATACATTGTTCGTAGCTGGTGGAGAGCACATAACAGCTCTTACGGAATACAGTTTAAGGGATTGCCCTGCAATAAATGTCTGTGTTCGCGGCGAAGGGGAACATACTTTTTATAATCTTCTGGAAACCTATTCTAAAACAGGCAATTTTTCAGACGTTGCGGGAATAGGATATTTAGACGATAAAGGCAAATATTGCCAAAATGGAACTAAAACTCCGCGAATCAGCAACATAAATGATATACCATGGCCCAATTGGCCGGAAAATTATCTTGAAACTTTTTGGAAAGAAGGCAAATCATATGGTATCGCTACACAACGTGATATGCCTTTTATTATTTCAAGAGGCTGTCCGTATCAATGCACTTTCTGCTCCAGTGCACAGATGTGGACAAACCGCTATATATTGCGGAATATTGAAGATGTTATAAAAGAAATTAAGCATTATATTAAACACTATAATATTACAAGCTTGCAGCTTTATGATTTAACTGCAATTACTAAAAAAAGCTGGATTATAGAGTTTTGTAATAGGTTAATTTCAGAAAAAATAAACCTGTTCTGGTCTTTACCAAGTGGAACCAGGAGCGAGGCACTTGATTCAGAAACCATAAGCTTGTTAAAAAAAACCGGCTGTAATTATCTTGCATATGCGCCGGAAAGCGGGTCACTGAGAATTTTGGAAAAAATAAAAAAACGGCTTAATCTTGACAGATTGTCAAAATCGGTTATGGAAGCAAGAAGGCAAGGTTTAACTGTCAGAATCAATCTAATAATCGGATTCCCTGAAGAAACATTTAGCGATATTCTTAAGACATTGGCTTATGGGATTAAAATGTCGTTAAAAGGCGTGGATGAAGTACCAATTTTTATTTTCTCCGCATATCCCGGTACTGAAATTTTCAACAAACTAATGAACGAGAACAAAATCACTCTAAATGATGATTATTTCTTTAACCTTACTTCTTTGAACGGTTCTTATCTTTCTACCAGTTTGCTATCTTATAATTCCAATGTAGGAACAAAATTAATCGTATTTAGTCGTATAATATTTACGCTATTAAATTATATAACAGGTTATATTCTATATCCAAAACGAATATTTCGTACCTTAAAAAACTTATTCTCCCATGGTACCGCATCAACTGTCTTTGAACACCGCCTTAAAGATATGTTCAAAAGAAAAAAATATTATGATTAAAACTTTGCCTTTTGATTTATTAAGCATACTCATCATTTGTCTAATATCGGTAATTATTGGGAAGAAATTGCTAAGTTGGTTTAAATTCGATGCTATACTTAGCGGAAGCTATCTATTCTCGTTCGGTGTAGGAATATCTCTTATGATATTTTTAACTTTTACATTAGGGCATTTGGGTTTATTACATAAAAAATTATTTTTAATTTTTTTTGCCTTAATAATTTTATTAAATTATAAAGTTACCAAAAACGTTATCGATTATTCTGCAGGCAAATTCTACTCATTAATTTGCCAGATTAAAAACTATCCACTAATCAATTCAATTTTAATTGTTATTCTTTTCTCTAACTTAACATTCAATTTTTTATACAACTACGCTCCGCCGACCGCGGATGATGAACTGATTTACCAAATAAGCCTGCCAAAATATTATCATGATAATCATAAAATAATCGCACGGCCCGATAACTTCAGCAGTTATTATCCGCAATATGGACAATTACTTCTTACGCTTGCGATGGTTGTCGGCAGCCCTTTATCTGCTAAACTTATGGTATATTTTATCGGACTTTTTTTGTTATTAATCTTATATAATTTTTCAAAAAGATATACATCCAAAGAAACCGCACTGTTAACCACCACAATCTTTTATACCATGCCCATAATCACTTCATTAACCGGTATAACATCGGCTGACATAATAAATATATTTTTTCTGCTTTTGTCGGTATATGCTTTCTTTAATTGGACAGAGGCAATACAGGAACAAAAATGGTTTTACCTCAGTGCATTTTTTTCAGGAATCTCATTAGGCACCCGACCGCACAGTTATTCAACAGTAGGTGCCTTAATTCTATTTATTTTTATATTCCTTATATTTTATAAAAAACTAGAAATTAAAACCTGTTTTTCAAAAATAATACTTTATTGTTTGATTGTATTCGCATGCTTTTCACCTTGGTTAATACGTAATCTTATACTAACAGGTAATCCAGTATACCCTTTAAAACTAATCGGTAAGGCTGGGGATGTCTTTTTTTCAATGATGATGAAATTCCGTGTAACTGATAAAAACTTATTAACCTTTTTATATGAATTTTCCACAAAACCCATTATATGGAGCTGTGGTGTGATTATTACCGCTTTTGCACCTATTAACCTGTTTTTTAGAAATAATTCTTTTTCTAAGCAGATATTTGTTCTTTCCACTTTTATCTTGTTAGTTGTATTTATAATGTTTGTACCGGAACAAAGATACTACTTGCTTTCGTTCCCTTTATTGTCTATCTGCGCGGCATCTTCAATTACTTTAATTATAAATAAAGCATCTTTACTTTGGAAAAAAATAATATACGTAGTAATTATTCTTGCTCTTTTATTTCCTAATTTTATTTTTAGTTTCTACTGGGGTGCCAAAAGAATTCCGCTGTTTATTGGTAAAGAATCTGTTGATTCTTACTTATTCCGCGAACACACAGTTTTAGAAACTTATCACATAGCAAAATATATAAATGAGAATATCCCAAGAAATAAAAATATTTTATTTCTTGGTACGGTTTGGGCACCGCAATATTATTATAAACATAATAAAACCATCGGCATGGGGGGATATTCACCGGAATTTTTCGGATGGGACATCCGTGAAGTTACTAACCGTTTACGTCGGGATAACATACATTACTTTGTACTTCTGCGAAAGGATCTAAAAAAGGATACTGATGATAATTTTTATTATACTTATTTATATCAGCCTCCTGGAATGTTAATATCATGGTTTAACAAAAGAAATATCAAAAATTTTAATTTACTTTACGAAAAAGACGGTATTGAAGTATACGAAATAAAATGAAAAACTGGAAATGGTATTTAATCATAATTTGGATATTTACTAATTTTATAAATTACTATACTCATTTATTTCAAGACGACCTTATCAAAAATAGTGTCAAATCTCTATTAGATAGTTTCTTCTAATATAATAGATATCTAATACTTGCTATCATCAAATAGTAACCAACAAAATCCACCAAGTCCTAATCATCCGCCTACGTTACGGAGTAACTACGGCGAGACAACCGTATTGGGCTCTGGTAGAAACTACTTTAAAAAAAATTAAAAAATGCTATAATAATATTTTATAGTCTTTGTCTTTTGGAGAGATTCTTCTAATGTGCGGAATTTGCGGTATATTATATTTTAACGAACAAAAAAGCATTGACAGCAACATTTTAAAAGAAATGTGTGATGCGATGTATCATCGTGGACCTGATGACGAAGGAATTTATATTCAAAATTCAATAAAACCCAATAACATTGGATTGGGAATGCGCAGATTGTCAATTATTGATTTACAGACAGGGCATCAACCGATTTGTAATGAAAATAGAACTGTATGGGCTATATGTAACGGTGAAATTTATAACTTTCAGGAGATTAGAAACGAACTGGAATCAAAAGGACATAAGTTTTATACAAAAACGGATACTGAGGTTATTGTACATTCATACGAAGAGTACGGTCTGGATTTTGTTAAGAAATTTAACGGGATGTTTGCTATCGCTCTTTGGGATGAAAAAAGCAAAAGACTTGTCCTTACAAGAGATATTTTCGGTATAAAACCATTATTATATTCTGTTAATAACGAAGCTGTTGTTTTTTCATCTGAAATAAATTCATTGTTTAAATCAAATATGGTCAGAAATGATATTGATTCTGAAGCAATGGACGATTATCTTTCGTTTTACTTTACATGTTCGCCAAATACAATATTTAAGTCAATTAAAAAAGTTCCGGCAGCTCACCTATTGGTTTTTGAAGGAAAAAATGATAAACTAATAAAATACTGGCAACCCGGTTATAATATAAATTACAACCACAATGAAAAATATTATATTGAAAAATTACAGGATACACTTCTTGCTGCAACGAGAAGACATTTAATCAGCGATGTACCGCTCGGAGTTTTTCTAAGCGGTGGCATAGATTCAACTACTATCGTGGCAATGATGAATAAATTAAATGTTCCTGTGATTAAGACATTTTCAATGAGTTTTGATGATAAGTCGTTTGACGAATCAGAAGACGCCAGAGCTATTTCCGAAATGTATAAAACAACACATAGGGAGATTAAAGTTAATCCTGATATTTACATCAAATATCTTCCGAGTGTTATCAAAAATTTAGGAGAACCAAATGGTGATTGGACTTCGGCGTTGGAATTGTGTCTTTCCGAATTTGCCAGAAAGGAAGTAACAGTAATTCTCAGCGGTACTGGTGGAGATGAAATTTTGGCAGGTTATCCTACTATTACAGCTTATAAAATTGCCAGGTTTTACAAAAAATTTCCGAAATTATTGCGTTTGATTACAAATAAAACAGTAAATAATCTTCCGGTTTCAATGTCGAACCTAAGTTTTGATTTTAAAGCAAAGCGTTTTGTTTCAGGGGCGGAACTGGAGTTTTTGCGTGCCCATATGCACTGGAAAGAAATATTTAGCGAAGAAGAAAAGGAAAATCTATATTCAGTAGATTTTAAATTAAATCTTAATAAACATAAACCGTTTTCCGTTTTTGAACGTTATCGTGATGAGCTGCCTGGTAAAGTTGATGTATTAAATCTTTTACTATATATTGATACCAGAACGTTTTTAGGTGATTGTTTGCTGCCACATACCGATGCTTCATCAATGGCAACGTCACTTGAACTTAGGGTCCCGTTTTTAGATAAAGATTTGGTGGAATTTGCAGAAACGATTCCGGTACAACTTAAACACAAAAATTTTACTACAAAATATTTATTTAGAAAAGCTGTTAAAAAATATTTGCCTGAGAGAATTATAAAAAAGAAGAAGATGGGTTTTTCTGCACCAATCTCAAGATGGTTAAAAAAAGAACTTTATAAATTTTCACGGGAAACGGTGATGGATAGTAAATTGATGAGTTGCGGTATGTTCAATAATAAGTTTATTTATAAAATATTTGACGCACATGAAAATAACATAAAAGATAACGGCAGACAAATACAAGCTCTAGTTTCTCTGGCATTGTGGCACAATAATTTTTATTAACTAAAAGGGGACAGCGACTTTTTATAACCTTATTACTTGACTCCGTTCCCTATGGAGGTAGGATGAAAGAATTTGTAAGCATTATTATACCGGCTCATAATGAAGAGGCCGCACTGGGCTCTGATATTGATTTAATCAGAAAAACCATGAAAGAAGCGAATATCGATTATGAGCTTATCGTAATCGACGACGGTTCAACTGATAAAACAGCAGAAATTGCAAAACAAAAAGAGGCAATTCTTGTTCAACACAAAGTAAATAAAGGTGTAGGTGCCGCAAGAAAAACCGGTATTCTTAATGCAAAAAGCAATATTGTAGTTACAACGGATGCTGATGCTACATATCCGAATCAGGATATACCTAAGCTTCTTGAGTTTATCAATGAGTATGATATGGTGATAGGTGCGCGAATAGGTAAAAACGCAATTAAAGAATCTATTGTCCGACGAATACCTAAATTTTTAATTAGAAAACTGGCAAGTTATATGAGCCGTACAAATATTCCTGATTTGAATTCCGGCTTACGCGTTATTAGAAAAGATGTTGCACTGAAGTATTTTTATCTTCTACCGGATTCCCATTCATGGGAAAGCACTATTACACTTGCATTTTTATGCAACGGACAACAGGTGAAATTTGTGCCCATTGACTATTACAAAAGAAAAGGAAAGTCAACCTTTCATCCTATAAATGATACATATAATTATATTTTCCTGACGATACGTACAATTATGTATTTTAATCCATTGCGAATATTCTTACCTGCAAGCTTATTAGTATTTTTGATTGGTTTAACAAAAGGCACTTATGATTTCATAATGTTTAATAGTCTGGGGGAATTTGATGTTTTATCTATCATTGCAGCCATTTTGATTGTTATGATGGGCTTGCTTGCAGATTTGATAGTAATTCAACATAAAAAATGAAATTAAAATTTTATATATTATTCACTATTTTTGCTATTTGTTTTTTTACAAGATTTATTTATATAAAAAAATTTAACACACCGGTTGTAAATGACGCCCAGAGTTATATTTCTATTGCTGAAAACATTTTAAATGGAAAAGGTATAACAGACGGTACTACTTGGGCGACCAGACCGCCTGCTTATCCCATATTCATAGCATCCGTTTTTTTGATTACCGGTAATGATGTTTTTTATATCAAATTGGTACAAATAATTGTTTCAATTCTAATTTGTTTTATTATCTATTTGTTAGGTAAAAGTTTGTTTTCTGAAAAAGTCGGTATCCTGTCTTCGCTTTTTTTTGCTATTGACCCGTTTTTTATATATTTCACAGAATTGGTTTTAACCGAGATTCTGTTTACTTTGTTTTTTCTTGTTTTTCTTTTATTGCTGGAGTTAGGGCTGAAAAAGAAAGATTCTGTTTTATTATTTATACTTTCGGGGTTTTTCGCCGGTTTGGCAACACATACCCGCTCAACACCGTTTCTTTTACCGGTTATTTTTGCCCTTATTTATTTTATAAGAAAACCTAAGAATATAACTGTTTTTATTTTGACATATTTTCTGATGTTTGTGCCGTGGACTATCAGGAACTTCAAAAAATTGAATAGTTTTGTGCCTTTATCAACGCTTGGGGGATACAATCTTATAGATGCTAATAATCCGTTTCTGAAATTTTCCGAGTTAGGGAATTGGCCTACAATGCCGGAATTAAGTAAAAAAACAGATTATTTTAATCCGCCACCTGATTTGGATGAAGTGGGCCTAAATAAGTTCTATACGAAATTAGCATTGAATTTTATTATAGAAAATCCATTCAAGTTTTTTATGTTATCTATTGCAAAATTTATCAAGTTTTGGACGCCATGGCCGTTATTTCCATGGCCACTACCAATAAAACTGATTAGTATAGCTAGCCACGGCTCTATAATTTCACTTGCAATTATCGGAATGTTTTTATTAAAAAAGTATTTAGCGAATTATACAATACCGCTGGTCGTATTAACATATTTCACTGTATTTCATATGGTTTTTTGTTCTATGTTGAGGTATAGTATTCCTATTATGCCGTATATGTACTTTTTTGCTGCATTTACAATAATTAATTTTTGGGAGAGATATAAAAAATAACGGATTCCCGATAGGACCATAAAAAGGAAAACAAAATGACTGATGTTTTATTAATAATTCCTCATTTCAAATATAAAAAACTGGATGCATCAGCACCGATTTGTCCGCGTATCGGAGTGATTTCCATTGCAGCAGTTTTGGAAAAAGAAGGTTTTTCCGTTAAAGTAATTGATTTGCCGGCTTTAAATTTAAGCTGGGCTGAATTAAAAGAGGAAATTGTAAATACCTCGGCATCCATTGTGGGACTTACAGCTGTTACAGCAGAATTCCCTTCCGCTTTACAAATATTAAAATTAGTAAAAGAAATAAACGTTAGTACCGTTACAATTGTCGGCGGTCCTCATGTTTCAATTATGCCTGAAACGGCAAATACCGAATCAATAGATTATATCGTAGCCGGTGAAGGGGAGATAACAGCCGTTGAGTTGGTGAAATATATCCTTCAGAAAAAAGGAAAATTAGAAGAAATAAAAGGTATCGGTTATAAAAAGGATGGGAACATTATTTTAACCACCCCAAGACCACTTATCGAAAATCTTGATTCGCTTCCGTTTCCTGCATATCATCTTTTGCAAATAGATAAATATAGAAATTATGCAACTCTTGATGACGGCAGAAAATTTGCAACTATTGTTTCAAGCCGAGGATGTCCGTTTAAATGTATTTTTTGCAGTAGTTCGGCGATATTCGGCCACCGCTGGCGAACAATGAGTCCGGAAAGAATTTTTAGCGATATTAAAATTCTTTACGAAAAATTCAAAATCAGGCATTTATATTTTCATGATGATGAATTCACGATAAATAAAGATAGGATAAAAAAACTTTGTGCATTGCTGATTGCAAGCAAGTTTGATTTAAAATGGAGCTGTCTGGGACGGGTAAATGATATTGACGAGGAATTTGCAAGGATAATTGCAAAAGCCGGTTGTAACGCCATATCGTTGGGAATTGAGGTCGGTTATCCGGAGGGATTAACGCTTATCAAAAAAAACATATCATTGGAGCAAGTCAAGAATGCTTTTAAACTTTGTCGTAAATATAGAATATTTACAAGCGCCAACTTTATGATAGGATTTCCATGGGAAAATAAAAAGGAAATTTTAAAAACAATTAAATTTGCTAAAACGCTTGTTCCATATGCCGATATTTTCTATTTCCAGACGTTAATACCCTACCCTGGAACGGAAGTTTATAAAACAATGAAGGAAGAAAACCTTATAATCAGTAACGATTGGAATGATTACGTTACTCATTCAGTGACAGGGACATTGCCGGTAATACGAACAAGATATTTGACAAATAAAGAATTAAAATCTTTATATTATTATGCTTTTTTATGGACATATATGAATCCCGGTTATTTGTTTAGAAAAATCTGGCGTATGAAAAATATAATACACTTAAAGAGAAATATGGTCGCAGGATATAATCTTTTTAGAAATATTATAGATAATTATATAAATGTTATTTTTAGAAAATCTAAAAATCACTGATTGCACAGATTGCGAGGATTAAAAAACAATTATACACCTATGAAGAAACCTAAAATATTGCATCTAATAACAAGTCTAAATATCGGAGGAACCGAACAGTTTTTGCTGAATATTGTAAATAACTTAAAAAGTAAATATGATTTTACCGTAGGATATCTTAAGAAAATAGGTGAAATAGCAAAAGAAATAGATGCCGGTATCCCAATATATAAGTTTGATTATTTTTTGCTTAAAAAGTATCTTAAAGAAAAAAAATACGATATTATTCATACTCACCTTTTCCGTGCCAATATTTTAGGGCGCATCGCAGGAAAATCTGCTGGAACACCTATTATTATCTCAAGCCAGCGAAGTATAGATGGTTGGAAAAAATTTTATCATGTTTTTCTTGATAAGATGACCTCAAGGTATTGCAATTTGGTAATTGCCAATTCAGAATACGCAAAAAATATTTTAATAACACGGGAACATATACCTGAAAGAATAATTAAAGTTATTTATAATGGTATATCCACATATAATATTTCAGGAGCTAAATTTCCGCCTTTTAATAAAAATAAACCTGTTATCGGTTATGTCGGCCGCCTTCATAACGAAAAGGGAGTGTATCTAATTCCAGAGATTGTAAAGATTGTCATTGAGAAAAACCCGAATATAAAATTCCTGATAATAGGCAACGGTCCCGAAATGTATAATATGAAACTAAATGTTTATAAATATAAATTAAAAGATTCGGTTGAATTTCTTGGCTGGGAGAGAAACTTAAAAGATATTTATTATAAAATCAATATCTTATTATTACCGTCCGAAGAGGAGTCATTCCCACAAGCAGCATTAGAGGCAATGTCTTTCGGTATTCCGGTTATCGCATCCGATGTGGGAGGTGTTTCAGAACTTGTAGAAGACAAGAAAACCGGTATTTTAGTTAAGGATAGAACAGCCGGTGAGTTCGCCGATGCGATAATGTCAATTATCGATAATCAATATGATTATAACTGTTTTTCTGAAAATTCAAAAGCAAAATCATCCGAATTTTCTGTTGAAAAAATGGTAAGTTCAATAGATAAAATATATAAAGATTGTTTAAGTACCATTGTTAAAATATGATATGGTTTATTCTCTTGATTTCAGCAATTGTAAGATTATGGGGTATAAATTTTGCTTTCCCATTAAGATACGGCCATATAGACGAATCCGTTATTATTTTTTATACAACAAGATTTCTAACCGGCGATTTAAATCCTAATCCTTTTTTCGATTATCCCACATTATTTCTATATTTACTCCTTATTTGCTATCTCATTTTTTTTATAACAGGTTTTGCTTTTGGTAAATTCGGTTCTATGGAAAATTTTATTGCCTATAATATCTCAAATCCCGTACCATTCATATTGATAGGCAGGATATTAACCGTATTATTTTCATTAGCAACAATTTATTTAGTTTACTTATTCGCTAAAAAGCTGTTTGATAAAAAAACAGGGCTTTTATCCGCACTATTCCTGTCCTTAAGTTGGCAGCATATACTTAATTCGCATTACGCTACAACCGATATTGCAGCCGCTTTTTTTACATTGTTATCTGTATATTTCGTTTGGGAATTGTATACTAACCCCGCCCCATTAAAAACTTCAGAAGTGAGCACTCCGAAAAATAATAATGTTATTCGTAATAATAATAATAAAAATATAGTCATTGGACAATGGAGCGGGATAAAATCATATATTTTCGCAGGACTTTTTTGCGGGCTTTCTATCGCAACAAAATACTACGGCGGAATTATTTTTTTAGCTGTAATTATATTCGGTCGTGGAAATCTAAAATATCTCGGTATTTCATTGGCATCAATGATTCTCGGCTTTTTTATTGGATGTCCGTATGCTTTTATTGATTATACCGGTTTTATATCAAGGTTTTTGGACAGGTTCGATTTGATTATTGGATGGGGGAAAAATATTAATATAATGTCAACAAATGTTCTTTATATTAAGACATTTATGTATGGTTTAGGATTCTTTTTAACAATTACAACTCTTATTGGAATAATATTCTTGATAGTTAACAGAAATAAACAAAATATATTTTTATTAACTATTACATTGATTCTTCTCATTTTTTTTGCAACTTGGAGAAACCCGGCAGGGAGATATTATCTTGCACTTTATCCTTTTTTTGCTATAATATCAGGGGTAACAATAGTAAAAATCAAAAAGAAACTTTCTTTAACAGCTGTTTTAGTTGTTTTTTTAATTACTGTTTTACCCAAAATCGTTAAAACGGATGTTTTGCTGTCACAGAAAGATACACGGGTAATTGCACGTGAATGGGTACTAAAGAATATTCCGGCAGCTTCAAGGATTTTACGAGGTCCGTTTTGCCCCGAATTTCCTAATGATAAATATAATGTGACGATTGATTGGCACAATGAAGTAAAATTAAAAGACTTCAGCGAATTGCAGAAAGAATATGATTATATTATTACAAGTTCTTTATATAGCGATTCCAAACTTTTTTCGGATACTTTAGAAAAAAATGGTGAAATCGTATATGAAGCTCCACGGGTTGAAAACCCGTGGTATCTTTTGTTTCAGGATTCCACGGAGCGGAATCCTGCCCGAAGACCATTCATCCACGCCCTTACAGGCATGGTCTTCTGGATGCAGGATGAAATATCAAAGGATTCAATGGGCGAATTTCAGAATCCCACTATAAAAATATATAAACTATAGGGAAGGTTAGAGGTTCCCGCCACTAAGTCGTTGGCGGGTCCGCCATAGAATCAGTGGCGGAAGGGAACAATTTGAAATATACCCTATCCCCTATACGCTATACGCTAATCCCTGAAATTTAATATGATAAACAATAAAAAGATTATCGCTGTTTTGCCAGCTTATAATGCGGAAAAAACGCTTGAAAAAACATTTCACGATATACCTAAAAACATCGTTGATGAAATAATCGTCGTTGATGATGCTTCCAGGGACCAAACCGTTGAAATTGCAAATTCACTCAAGATTAAAACTATTGTTCACGAAAAAAACAGGGGATATGGTGCAAATCAAAAAACATGTTACAAAGAAGCATTAAAAAGCAATGCGGATGTGGTTGTTATGATTCATCCGGACTATCAATATGACGCGCGTTTAACCCCTTATATCGCCGGAATCGTCGCAGACGGGATATGTGATATAGTATTAGGAAATAGAATCAGGACGAGATGGGAAGCGATATCCGGCGGAATGCCGTTATATAAATATATCGCGAACAGAATATTAACAATTTTTGAAAATTTCTTGCTTGGGCAAAATCTTGGCGAATTTCATTCCGGTTTCAGGGCATATTCGAGAAACGCTTTGGAAAGAATAAAATGGGAAAAAAATTCGGATGATTTCGTATTTGACCAGCAGTTCCTGATAGAAGCGGTTGCCTGCCATTTGAAAATAGGCGATATCCCGGTTCCTGCAAAGTATTTTGCTGAGGCATCATCAATAAACTTTTTTAGGAGCTGCAAATACGGATTATCTGCTTTGTTTTTTTTATTCAGGTTCTTGTTGCACAGATACGGATTAGTCCGCCAAGATATATTTACCCCGTCCCGGCAAAAATAACCCCGATTATAATCGGGACAGGACTGAAAAAATGAAAAAAATATTGACGATTTTCATTTCTCTTTGGACTTTGTCAGTTATTATATTTTATTTAATAAAATATCCAATACCATATTTCCTTGAACGAGCAATTGAATTATCCCTGTTTTGTCTGATAATTTTTATATCCTATAATATAGGATATTTTTTATTAAGAAATTTTACTTTCAATGCACCAATCAGAATACCTTTATTCATTGGAACAGGACTTGCATCTTTATCGCTTATCACTTTTTTTACCGGCGTATTTGGTGCATTATATAAACCTGTTTTTTATGTGATATTCTTAATTTTATTTGTTATTTCTTTGGTTAATTTTAGATTCAATATTAATCTGAAATTACCTCAACTCAGTTTCAAGAATCTATTATATCTCACAATTCTTTTAATGTTCATTATACCCGCATTTGTAGGTGCTTTGGCGCCTCCGTCGTTCTATGATTCTTTAGTATATCATCTTTCGGTACCTTCTCAATATATTAAGAATAATAAAATATTTTTTATAGAATCAAATCTTTTCGCTAATTTCCCTCAGAATATTGAAATGTTATACACAATGGCATTGGTTTTATATAATGATACTTTGGCAAATTTATTGCATTTTTTGTTTCTTCCGCTAACGTTATTACTATTATATGGTTCTCTTTTGCAAGAACAGGTCGAATCAAAATGTTCTTCATCATGTAAAGAAAATAATAGCGTTCCATTACTTGCAATTTTAATATTTGTTACAACACCGGCGATAATATTAATCTCTTCCGGGACTTATATAGACATGGGATTAACATTTTATTTGTTTCTTAGCTTTATTTGCCTTATGGAATGGATTAAGAATAATGACAAAAGATTGCTCATTCTTGCCGGACTTTTTTCAGGATTTTCGGCAGGAATAAAATACATTGCAATAATATCCATTTTTATTTTTATATTCATTATTATTTATAACTCAATAAAAACAAAACAAAATATTTTCATATTAGTTTGTCTGTTTGTTTTTGCAAATCTTATAATTATCTCGCCATGGCTGATAAAAAACTATATATTCACAAAAAATCCTTTGTTTCCGTTTTTTATTTTCAGCGAGGCGCCTTTATACATTAAAAAATATCTGAATCATGTTGCTAACCACGGTTCATACGGCTTTGCTTCTTTTATAGGTTTGCCATGGGACTTAACGATGGCTGGGTTTAACTTTGGGGGTGGTTTTGACATCATAGGACCTTTATATCTTGTTTTTCTGCCTACTTTGCTTTTTATTAAAGGAACTGGAAATAGCATTAAAATCGGCGTATTCTATTTAATAGCATATTTCGTTATTTGGTCGCTATCGGCGAAAGTGCTTAGATTCCTAATTCCTGTATTCCCGATTGCTGCTATCGTTTTTTCAAGTTGCATCCTTAGGCTTTTAAATTACGGAAGTGTAATTAAAAGTATTGCAAAAATTATTTTAATTGTTATAATAACTTCTAACTTTTTTATATTGATTTTTATCCAAAATATTGTTTCGCCGGTTTTGTATGTTTTTGGTAACTTGTCCAGAGACGAATATTTTACAAGATTTTTAAGACCCAATAATCCTTATCCAGCAATAGAATATATGAACGAAAGATTAACTTCGGATTCAAAGGTTCTTTTTGTCGGCGAAGCCAGAAACTATTTTACAAAACTTAATACTGTCGCTCCCAGCCCTTTTGATCCTGATATTTTAACCGATGCAGCAAATAAATCTGAGAATGCCGAAGAACTATTTTTATTTTTAAAAAAAGAAGGGTTTACAAATATATTATGGAACTACCCTGAATATGAACGTTTAAAAAACGGTTTCAGACCCAACGATTTCACGAATAAATCGTCAAATATTATAGATAAGTTTAAAAATAAATATTTGAATCTTTTATTCAATAATGAAAATATTTGTGTATACGGATTAAAAGAATGATTATTTTAATAATTGCCTTTGCTTTACTTATAAGCGTCTGTTTTATACTTTTCAAATTAAATTTGAAAAGAAAAACTATAAGAAGATACCAGAATATAGAAAAATTAATAGATAATTGGAAAGTTCCTAATAAAAATAACATAAATGAATATGAATTTACTACGGCTGTATTGACAAATATTTCAAAAAAAATTACCGGACTTTTTCTTATTTCAGAGTTCTATTTCCTTAAGAATGATAAAACCGATTCTGAACTTAATAAATTGAAAGATATATATACTGAAATTATTAAAAAACATCCAAATTTTGAAAAACTTGACGATGTTCTGTTCAAATACGGCAATATACTTTTTTTTGAATATTTTAATTTTATTGAATCAATTAAATATTATGAAAGACTGGTAAAAGAATTCACAAACAGTAAATGGCTGAAAGTGGCGTCAGCAAGGCTGAAACTTATAAAATCTGCATATCCGAATGAAGAACCTGCCCTGAAAAAATATGCACTCGCCGAAAAATATTTTGAAATCCAGGATTATGATAAAGCGATAGAATACTTGAAATCGGTAATTTTAATACATCCGATTACTAAACTAGCCGGAACATCATGTTATTTTTTAGGTGATATTTTCTTTTTTAAAAAAGGTGATTATGCAACCGCTCTAAATTACTATTCGCAAATTGTGGAAAAAATACCCAATCATCCATATGCAGGAAATGCACAATTTAAAATAGGCGAGACTTACAGAAAACTTAATAAAATTAATGAATCCATAATCGCCTATAAAAAATTCCTTGAAAACTATAATGATTTTCAATATACAGATTATGCCCAATATTACATCGCGCAATGCTATGAAGAGCAAAAAGACTGGCATCTGGCGTTAAGAACATATAAAATGCTTATAGCAAACTATTCCGATAGCATCTGGATAGGTATATCAATCAGCAAAGTTAAAAATTTAGAAAAATTAGTAAAATGATACGATATTTTTATTCATTCTTAATATCCTTTATTATTTCTCTTATCGTAACTCCTTTACTGATAAATATTGCACATAAGTACAATATTTTCGATAAACCGCACACACCAATTAAGACGCATAAAACTGCAACACCATACCTGGGCGGATTTGCAATCTGGATAGGTTTTCTTATATCATTATTAATTATCAGATATACTACTAATTTCCCGACAGGAACACTTAGTTCGTTAAGAGGAATTCTATTGGGAGCCACTTTTATCGTAGTTATAGGATTTATAGATGATATTACGACAATCGGTTTCAAGGCAAAATTCTTATGGCAAATAGTTGTTGCAATCATATTGGTTAATTTTGACATTAAGATAAAATTCATTCAGCCTCAGTATTTGGCTGATTTATTATCAATAATATGGATTGTCGGTGTTATAAATGCAATTAATATTGTTGATATAATGGACGGGCTTGCATCGGGAATATCCATTATTGCGGCATTAGCTTTTCTTTTTATCGCATTTCCCACGGAAGAGATTTATGTTAATTTCGCTGCTGCAGCCCTTGCGGGCGGCATTTTAGGTTTTTTGAAGTATAATTTTCCTAAGGCAAAAATATTCATGGGTGATACCGGCAGTATGTTCATAGGTTTTACCCTGGCTGCATTATCCTTGGGAACTTCCTATACACAAATCAATAACGCGGCGATTTACTCGCCGATACTTATACTTGGTATTCCAATATTTGATACTATATACGTTATGTATCTCAGGATACGTAACGGCAAGTCACCGTTTTTAGGAAGTAAAGATCATTTTGCACTCAGACTGGAAGCATTCGGATTATCAAGAACCAATATAGTAATTTTAATCTGGGTTATTTCGGCTTTTTTGAGTTTTTCCGCTTTTATTATTACACGGGTTACTTTAATATATGCAATCTTAATTTATGCTTTAATTTTTTTCTTATCCATTTTTGGCGGTTGGAAACTATCCAAAATAAAAATGGAATAAACCCCGTATGAAAATGGAGTCACATAATACCAGCAATATATTAATTTAATGAAAATCTACTTATCCCATTAGAGAATGTAGATATATAATACATAGAAAAATAAAACGTTTTTAAAAAATATTTTACAATATTTTCTAACGGGGTAAACAATCCTTTAAGAAATTGCTTTTCTTTTAAAATGAAATATAACACAGTAATACTCGGCGGGGGTATAGCGGGTTTATCAACTGCTTATCATCTAAGACATGATGATTTTTTATTATTGGAAAAAGAATCCGATGTCGGAGGAATTTGCAGAACAATAAAAACAGATAACGGTTTTTATTATGATTTCACGGGTCATCTACTTCATTTAAAAACCGATTATGTAAAAAACCTTTTAATCAAACTGCTTAAAAACAATCTTAGACTAATAGCCCGTAATTCCTGTATTTATTCCAACAACACCCTTACCAGATATCCTTTTCAGGCAAATCTCTATGGACTGCCCGTAAAAATAATTGAAGAATGTATTACCGAACTTATTGAAAGAAAACTATCCGATTTCAAGAATATATCCGCAGATTCACACTTATCGTTTTATGATTGGTGTTTAAAAACTTTCGGCAAAGGGATATCAAAGTATTTCATGATTCCCTATAACGAAAAACTCTGGCAAACAAATCTTAATAATCTTACAACCGAATGGATGGGAAACTATATCCCAAAACCTGCTTTAAGCGAAGTTGTTTACGGAGCTGTTACGGATAATAAGAAAAATATCGGATACAACGCCACCTTCTATTATCCCAATAAAGGGGGAATACAATCGCTTATTGACGCACTAAAAGAAAATATTGCTCATAAAAACATTAAAACCAATGTCAAAATTATATCAATCGATACCTTAAAAAAAATTATCAAAACTAATATCGGGGAAATTATATATGAAAACATAGTCACAACAATACCGCTTCCCGTATTTATCAAATTAATAAAGAATCCGGCAATAAACGTTTCAAACGGATCAAAAAAACTCAAATGGACATCGGTGCTGAACATTAATATCGGCATTGACAGGGAAAACATATCCGATAAACATTGGATATATTTTCCAGAAAAAAAGTTTTCTTTTTACAGAGTCGGATTTTACAACAATTTCTCAAAATCGTTATGCCCTAATAAAACATCTTCAATGTATATAGAGGTTTCATATAAAGGAAAAAATATTAATAAAGAAAAAATATACAAAAAAACCTTGTCGGATTTAAAAGCGGCGAAAATAATCAAATCGTCCGACAAAGTTATTTCAAAATTGATTTTAGATATTCCGTACGGATACGTGATTTATGATAAAGAGAGAACACCGTTATTAAATACAATTCAAAATTATTTTAGAAAACTTAACATATTTAATATCGGCAGATACAGTAAATGGAATTATTCTACAATGGAAGATGCCATACTGGAAGGCAGGGATATCGTAAAATGCCTAAGATAAATCCTTATAAAATATCTGATAGTAATCCTTCTCCATCCTCCGTAGCAGTAGAGCTGCCACTGCGTAGGACGGGCGAAGCTGAAGTTCAGCGAAGGAGGATAAAGATTGCACATATTATAACGCTCCTTGAACTTGGCGGTGCCCAGGAAAATACGCTTTATACTTGTGAAAATCTTGATAAAAACAAGTTTGATGTTTTGCTGATATGCGGAAAAGGCGGAATCTTAGATGAAAAAACAAAAAATATTAAAACATATTTTGTTAAAGAACTGATACGGGAAATTAATCCTATCAAGGATTTAATAGCATTAGTTAAAATTTATAAAATATTAAAAAAGGAAAAACCGGATATTGTACATACGCATTCTTCCAAAGCCGGCATAATAGGAAGATGGGCGGCTTATCTTGCAAAAGTTTGCAAAATCGTCCATACTTTTCATGGTTTTGGTTTTCACGACTATCAAAATTTTTTAATAAAATATATTTATATTGCTACTGAACGTTTGACCGCAACAATAACCGACCGATTTATAGCAGTTTCACACGAAAATATAACAAAAGGATTACAAAATAAAATAGGGACTAAAGGAATTTATTCCATGATTAGAAGTGGAATAAAGCTTCAGAATTATCAAACGCAAATTGATATAAAAATGAAAAGACAGGAATTTGGAATAAAAAACGAAAAAGTAGTCGGGATGATAGCGTGTTTTAAACCGCAAAAATCGCCTCTTGATTTTGTTAGCGTAGCTGAATCTATATGTAAAGAAAATGCTAATACAAAATTTTTACTTGTCGGTGACGGCATTTTAAGAAATAAAATAGAATCTTTGATTAGCAAACTCAATCTTAAGGATAAAATTATTTTAACCGGCTGGAGAAAGGATGTCAATGAAATAATAAAAATATTCGATGTTTTTGTTTTAACTTCGTTATTTGAAGGACTGCCTCGCGTAGTAATAGAAGCAATGGCATCGGGTATACCAGTGGTTGCTACCTATATAGACGGGACAAGAGAAATTGTTCATGAAGGACTTACAGGATTTGTTACTCAACCTCACGAAATAGAAAAAATGGCGGAGAGAGTTTTACGGCTATTAAATAATCCTAACTTGTGCGAAAAACTTACCTCTGAAGCAAAAAAAAGAATTTCGGAATTTGATATTGACCTGATGGTTAAACAACAGGAAGAACTATACTTGTCACTAATTTTACTTGATTAAAGTTGTTGAATTTTGTATAATTACCCTCTATGCGTTATAAAATTACTATTATACCGGGCGATGGAACAGGACCTGAAATCGCAGAATCAACAAGGCGAGTCTTGGATTCAACCGGAGTTAAGATTGATTGGGAAACTACCGAAGCAGGAATTGATGTTTTGCAAAAATACGGAACGCCTCTTCCTGAAAATGTTCTCAACTCCGTACGCAAAAATAAAATTGCAATTAAAGGACCGATTACTACGCCTATCGGAAGCGGATTCCGTTCGGTAAATGTGGCATTAAGGAAAGAACTGGATTTATATGCCTGCCTTAGACCGTGCAAGTCTTATCAAGGCGTCAAATCAAAATATAAAAATATAGATCTTGTAGTTGTCAGGGAAAATACGGAAGATTTATACGCCGGCGTGGAATTTGAGGTAGGGACTGAAGAATCAAAAAAAATTATTGAATTATCAAAAGGCAAAATAAGAAACAACTCCGCAATCAGCATAAAACCGATATCCGAATTTGCAACTGAAAGAATCGTCAGGTTTGCTTTTGAATATGCAATAAAACACAAAAGAAAAAAAGTTACTTCAGTAACCAAAGCAAACATAATGAAATTTACGGACGGTTTATTCTTAAGTGTAGCAAGGGAAGTGGCAAAAAAATATCCGGAAATTGAGTATGAAGAGCGACTCATTGATAATATGTGTATGCAACTTGTTCAAAAACCCGAACTTTATGATGTCCTTGTTTTACCGAATTTATACGGAGATATCATATCGGATTTGTGCGCCGGATTGATTGGCGGTTTAGGAATAGCGCCCGGTGCAAATATCGGTACTGAAATCGCTCTTTTTGAACCGGTTCACGGTTCTGCTCCTAAATATAAAGGTATGAATAAAGTAAATCCGACTGCAATGATTCTGTCTGGCGTACTTATGCTTGAATATCTCGGGGAAACAGAAGCTGCAAAAAAGCTGGAAAAGGCAGTTTCAGAAGTTATAAAAGAGAAAAAAAACGTTACTTACGATTTGGGGGGAACTGCAAAAACCAGCGAGATGGCAGATGAAATAATAAAAAAATTAGGAGCGTAACATGTCTACTGAAAGAACTCTTATTATCATTAAGCCGGACGGAATATGTAAAAGGGTAATCGGGTTATAAAGAACAGTAAATATGCCTACGAACACAGATGAGAAATATATCAGACTGAAAACACCCTAACTGTAAACGTGTAAAATGAAGGGGTAGGAGAATATAGACAAGGAAACAAATTCTGGAAATTTGATATTAGCAAAAACACAGGGTGGTAATAATTTTGATTATGTATATACATGCG
>DMMW01000052.1:12601-13407 GCA_003452965.1 Elusimicrobiota bacterium | reverse complement strand
CCACGCATTTCGTCGGGAACTGTTAGTTGCAAAAATGTATTACTTAATACCATTTGAGAAACCATGAAGTACCCGGTAAGAACAAGAAATACTATGGATAATATTATATTTTTTGAAAGGCCAAAAGCAACAACAAATAATCCTAAGAACAATGCAGAATCAATAATTATTTTTTTAATACTCTTCTTTCCGCTGTTATATGCTATCCCTATAGTTCCAATAAACGCCCCTATACCAATAGAAGACATAAATATGCCAAGACCAGTTGAATCTAATTTAAAAATATTTTTTACAAAAACAGGCATTAATATTGTCGGAAACACACCTATTACTCCCACAACTGAAATTAATAAGAGTATATATATGACAATTCTTGTTCTGCGAATATACTTAATTCCCAATATCAATTCTTGAAATATAGACATATTATTATTATTACTATAACTAATTATTGAAAAAGGTTTTATAAAATACAACGCTGCTATAACGGCAAAGAAGCTTATACCGTTTAAAATAAAACATAATCCCTCACCAAAAGATGCAATCAGAATACCTGCAATAGCAGGACCAACAAGACGAGCCCCATTAAATATAAAGGAATTTAATGTAATTGCATTTGTTAAATCCTCTTTACCAACCATTTCATGTAAAAATATTTGTCGGGTTGGCATATCAAACGCATTAACAAAACCAATAAATACCGCCAAAATAAATATATGCCATATTTGCACTTTACCTGATACAGTAAGCAATCCTAAAGTAATCGCCTGAACCATAGCTAATGATTGTGTTATAATTAGTATTTT
>DMMW01000052.1:0-12452 GCA_003452965.1 Elusimicrobiota bacterium | reverse complement strand
ATTTGGCTTAAAAAACCGACTAAACCTAAAAGAATTGTTGAAGAAGTAATATGATAGACAAGCCATGGCATCGCAGTTAATTGCAGCCATGTTCCCGTAACAGATATAATTTGTCCTAAAAAAAATAATCTAAAGTTTCTATGTTTTAATGATTTGAAAATCTCACTATTCATAACGGAGAGCATCAATTGGATTTAATTGCGCTGCTTTTCTGGCAGGCCAGGTACCAAAAATAAGTCCGACAAGAACTGAAAATGTAAATGCTAAAATAACTGAGGAAAGTGATACTTTAGTTTGCCATCCTGCAAAAGTTGATAAGGATACGGAAATTAAGGAACCAAAAATTATACCGATTAAACCGCCCATAACACAAATTACAACTGATTCTATCATAAATTGGAAAAGAATATCATTATTATTTGCACCTATCGCTTTTCTTAAGCCAATTTCACGTGTCCTTTCAGTTACTGATACGAGCATAATATTCATAATACCTATTCCACCTACTAATAAACTAATAAATGCAACCGAACCCAAGAGATAAGCGAATGTTTTCATTGTTGAGGCAACTGTTTCCTGAATATCAGCCATATTCCTTATATTTATTGAGTCAGTTTTTGTTTCAGGTAATCTATGCAATTGAAGTATAAGTTTTGTGATATTCTTACTGACTTCATCCATTATATTTTCATCCACTGTCTGAACATCAATTGAATCTATATATTCTTTTCCAAGCAGGCGATACATTGCTGTGTTTATAGGTATTATTACTTTTTCATCTTCATTTCGCCAACCGGATGAGCCTTTATACGGCAGTAAACCTATTACCTGAAAATCTACTTTATTTATTTTAATGAATTCACCTAAAGGATTTTGGTCTTCAAAGAGTTGTTCCTTTATTGTCTGCCCTATTACGGCAACCTTCATTCTCGATACCGTTTCTGCGGTTGTAAAAAACCTGCCAGAAACAGGTTGGGAATTTCTCAAGAACGGATAATCATTGGTAGTACCTTCTATACGCACATTCCAGTTTTTACCTTTATATACCGCTTGTCCCCGACCGGTAACATACGGAGCTACCCCGCTTATCCCCGATACTTTATTTCTGATTTCATCTACATCCTGTAATGTAAATCTGGTTACCGAACCTGATTCAAAAGCAACTCCGCCCCTTGTTGATGAACCTGGCGTAACCATTAAAATATTTGAACCCAAAGATGCTAAACGTTTTTTTGTTTCATCCTGAGCACCGCGACCTAAAGCTAACATTGCTATCAAACCGGTTACCCCTATTAATACACCTAATATAGAAAGTACAGAACGTGTTCTATTAGACAATAATGCACGCATCGCCTGGAAAAAATAATCTTTAATTCTATTTAGCCTAAATATATGATGGGTTATTTTCCTGCTGAATTGCTCTGCCTTTTCTTCAATATTATTATTCACTTCTTTTCTTATTTTCTTATCTGATATTATGACTCCGTCCTGCAAAGTAATTGTTCTTTTGGCAGCTTGTGCTAAATCCGGTTCATGGGTTACCATTACTATTGTTATTCCCAAATCATTAAGCCCCTTAAGTATATCTATTATTTCAGATGCTGATTTACTATCAAGATTTCCTGTAGGTTCATCAGCAAGAATTAACATCGGATTATTAATTAGCGCTCTCGCTATTGCTACCCTTTGTTGTTGTCCGCCGGATAACTCGTTAGGTTTATGATTTATTCTGTCACCTAAGCCGACTTTTTCAAGAATTTTTTTTGCATTTTCATGATTATTCTTTATAAAATTATTATCTTTTTTGCTGTCCTCGGAATAAACCAACGGCATTAGGACATTTTCTAAAGCTGCCATCCTCGGCAAAAGATTGAAACTCTGAAAAATAAATCCAAGAAATTTATTTCTTACCGTTGCCAATTGGTCATCTGAAAGGCGGGATACCTCATTTGTCGCTAATGTATAAATTCCTGAACTTGGCTTATCTAAAAGTCCTAAGATATTAAGAAGCGTTGACTTGCCACTACCCGAATGACCCATAATAGCAATAAATTCACCTTCCGAAATATCCAAGGAAATATTATGCAAAACAGGTACTTCTACTTTTTCCAAATGATATGTCTTTGAAATATTTTTTAATTCAATAATTTTCATAAATTCAGGGGATAGGGATTAGGGGTGAGAGGTTAGCGTATGGAGGTTAGTAAAAACTATAAATTAATACTAAATACTATCCCCTATACGCTCGTCCCTATACGCTACTCCCTGCCTTTAACGTCTTCCGCCACCAAATATGCCACCCATACTACCACCACGTGTTCGAGAGGAACCTCCAGTAGAATTATTCGATGCGCCGGGTAGCAAAATAGTATCTTCTTCGGTAATTCCTGAAACAATTTCAATATTCTTACCGTCATTTATACCGGTAACTATTTTTCTACGTTCCGCTTTCTCACTTTTTCCCTTTTTTATCAAAACATATTTTTCATTATTATTTGATATAACTGCATTGACCGGCAATAATAATACATCGTCTTTTTGCTCGGCTTTTAGTTCTATTGTTGCTGTCATACCTGAACGAAAATTTTGTGGCGGATTCTCCGGTTTAATCTTGATTTCATATACAGTAACATTGTTTATAACTTTGGATTCGTATGCAATATGCTCTACGATACCGTTAAAATATTTATCGGGATATGCATCTAAGAATATTTTTACTTTTTGTCCCAATTTTATATATCTTAAATCCGTCTCGTCAACATTTGCCGCAATAATAAGCGTATCCGCCATAACGACAATTGAATCGCTTACTGTAACTGTTTGTCCCGGTTCTTTGTTTCTTATTATAATAAATCCGTTAAGAGGCGCAACTATTGAAGTAGGTTTATATACATCCTCAAATTTTTTTATCTCTTCTTTGTTTTGAGATCTTGTAGCATCTAAAAGAGCTGCTCTGTCCGTTGAACTCATCCATGCAAGAATTTCGCCTTTTTTTACTTTCTGTCCTTCTATAACTAAAATATCTTCTATTCTGCCGGATACTTGCGGCCTTATTTCAAGCCGTGTTCTCGGTCCTACACTTCCCGTTTCTCGGAATTCTATTGCAATAGAACTTCGCTTAGCATAAATCTCCTGACCTTTATAACTACTTTTTTTCTTTTTAAATAAAACTATTACACCGGTAGTAATTAAACTTAATACAATAATTGAAATTATTATTTTCTTCATTAAAATCATCCCCCATTTTACCTACGAACTTTATTCCGCTAATCCTAAAAATTTTTTCCAGGATATTTCAGAAAGTATTGCATTTCTTTTTGAATTAAGCAATGTTCTCTTGGAACTAATATAATCATTTTCTGATGTGTACCAGTCCTGATAAGAAATTAGTCCGTTAATATATTTTGTGGTTCTTATTTCTGATTGCTGCTCGGACGCATCAAAATATCTTTCGCTAACTTTTACATTTTCCGATGCATCCACAAAATTATTCCATGTTGATTCTAAATTGACTACTAAACCTTGCTTTATAAATCTAAAAGTCTCTTCTGATATTCTTTTGTTAGTTTTTGCTATTTTTAAATTATAAAAATTTCTACCGCCAGGGAAAAAGGGATATGATAAACTTAATCCGACTGATTGTGATTCTGTCATAGATGCCCAATCTTCACCTGATTTGTTAATACTACCTGAAAGTGATAAACTTGGGAAAAACTCGCTTCTTGCAGATTTAATATTATATTCTGATTTTTCCATATTTTTTTCTGCAATCATATAATCAGGTATTTCTTTTATAACTTTGTAAGTTGGCACGACATCCGTTGAAATATACACATTTAAACTACCCGTGACAACGATTACCTCAAATTCATCTTTCCCAATGTCTTTTAACATTTGCACTGAAGCGGTTCTTATGTTTCGTTTTGATTTTGATAAGTCATATTCTGCCTGATACTTATCGGCTTCAACACGAAGAAGCGAACCCTTATCTTCGAGACCTGCATCATACTTGAATTTTACAAGTTCATAAATTTCGCTTCTTCTTTTTAAAATTTCTTCGGATAACTTAACCGTTTCCTGTGCATATAACAAATTTACAAAACTTGTTTTTAGATTATAAATTGTATCCGATAAAACTCTTTTATATTCCAATTCGGCTATTTGTAAATCAAGTTTTCTTGATTTAAGCTGACTGATGTCGCTAAAACCGGAAAATAATGATAAGCGGCCAGATAAACCATATGAGTATGACTCTCTAATATCACTGACATCAGATTTAGATTCAGAAATTCCAGCACTTGCCGATAATTGTGGGAGAAAATTTGTAAATGAAACATGATAACTCAATCTAGCATTTTTTATTGATTCTTCTGCTCTTATCAATGTTGAATTAAGTTTTTTTGATTCCGATAAAACATCCTGCCAACTAAAAGATTGTGAATGAATATCTTCTGCAATAAATAGAATAAAACAATAAAAAAATAGTTTTTTAAATGTTTTCATGTTTTTTCTTCCTTTTTTCCTCAAAGAGCGAGTATATTACCGGAATAATGATTAAAGTTACAAACATAGATACCATTAACCCGCCGATAACGGTCACAGCAAGAGGTGTCCAACTTTCGGAACCTTTGCCTCTTGAAAGAGCCAAAGGCAACATACCAAATACTGTTGTTATTGATGTCATCATAATCGGACGTAATCTAATGCTACCCGATTCTATCAATGCATTATAGACATTAACACCTTTGTTTCTTTGCTGTATTGTATAATCAAGAAAAACGATTGCATTATTGACTACAATTCCGATAAGCATAATCAAACCTATAAATGAAGAAACATTGAATGTTTGTCCCGTTATTAAAAGCGCCCATATTACCCCGACGATTCCAAATGGTACGGAAAACATAATAACAAACGGATCTTTAAACGATTCAAACTGTGCAGCCATAACCATGTATGTTAAAAAGAGACCCAGTGCAAAAGCCAGCAACAAATCTGCAAACGCTTCCCTCTGCTCTTTAATAGAACCGCCAAATTCAATAGAAACATCCCTGGTTAAAGGAATTTTAGACACCTTTTCTTTTAACTCTGTAGTAATTTTACCTAATGATCTTTCTCCGGATGTATTTGCTAATACTTTTACAATCCTGACCTGATCTTTTCTTTCAATATCAACCGGTCCTAACGAACTTTTAATATCAACAAAATTTTTTATAGGAATTTTGTTGCCGTTAATACTTCTTACTTCAATACCTTCAATATCTCCCATGCTTTCCCTATCTTTAGATTGTAAACGGACAAATATATCGTACTCATGTCCGGATTCGCGGTATACTGTTGCGGTCTTTCCGGCAAAAGATAGATTTATAGTATTCGCAATCGTTTCGATAGGAACGCCCAAGGCTGATGCCTTTTTCCTATCAATATTTATAATATATTCCGGATTAGCTTTTTCTCTGGAAATAGAAACATCTCTGACTCCTTTTGTATTTTCCAAAATATTTTGAATATTTTTTGAAATCAAATCCAGTTGTTCGAAATCAAGTCCTGATATCTCAATAGCAATCGGTTTATCTGAACCAAACATTCTTTGTTGCATAGGATCGCTGCTTGTAACATTGAATTTATATATGCCCGGAATTTTTTTAATTTTGCTTCTTAACATTTCAGCTACTTCTTTGACACCGCGTTTTCTTTTTTCCTTGCCCACAAGCATCCCCCAGATAAAACCGGTAGAACTTGTTTCTTTTTGACCTGAAAACCCGCCAAATCTACCGGATGGTTGTCCGCTTCTGCTGAGAATCTGAATTTTTTCCGGAACATTTTCATCGAAAATATCCTCTATTTGTTCAACAACTTTATCTGTAGTATCAACATTAGTCCCGGTAGGCATATCTACTTGAACAATTACCGTGCCAACGTCTTCTTCAGCAAAAAATTCCGTGCCTAAAACAGGAATCAATGCCAGACTACCTATTAAAATAGCAAAAAATATCCCTACCATTTTCCATCTATGTCCTAAAGCATATACAAGAATAGAATTATATTTTTTGTGTATCCAATTAAAAAAATTTTTGTTTATATCAGCAAAAACACCTTCGTTCTTTCTTGTTTTAATAAAACCGGATGCCATCAGCGGTGAAAGCGTTAATGCAACTAAAAGCGAAACTAAAAGCGTTAGAGATATTATTGTTCCCAACTGTTTGAACATAATTCCGGCTATTCCTTTAGTGAATATTAGAGGTATAAAAACTATTACCGTAGTAAATGTTGAAGCAGCAATGGCTAGTCCGACCTCATTCGTGCCGTGTATCGCTGCATCCTTTCTATCTTCTTTTAAAACCTGAATATGTCTTACAATATTTTCTAAAACAACGATGGCATTATCTACCACCATACCGATTGCCAAGGAAAGTGCCGATATGGACATAACATTTATAGTATAACCCATAACATACAAAAATAAAAATGCAATAATCAACGATGTAGGTATGGTAATAAGTATAACAATGCTTGAAAGCCAGCTGGTAAGAAAGAAAAATGTTACAAAAATGACAAGGATACCACCTATAATAACGGTATCACGCAAATTATTTATCATTTCTCTGATATCTTCGGAAGAATCCATAAGAATTCTTAACTCTATATCAGGCGGAAGCTTGCTTTTCAATTCCTTTAATTTTTCTTTTACTGCTTCCCCAACCTTTACGGTATTGGCACCAGATTTTTTCTGTACAATCATCATAGCTGCCTTCTTACGGTTCGCCCTGATATATTCAGTGGTTTCTCTATAAGAATCTGAAATATTTGCCACATCCCTTAAATATATAACCTGTCCTTTATAATTACCGATAGGAATATTTGATATCTCCTCCACATTTTCAAATTCACCGGGCACTCTTAATAAATATTCTTTACTTGCAATTTTCATAGTGCCTGCGGGCATTGTTGTATTATTCATTCTGAACGAATTAGTAATATCAGAAATAGTAAGTCCCCTGGATTGCAGTTTAAATTTATCTACTTCTATATTTATTTGTCTTTCAAGAGGACTCCTAATAAATATATTTCCAATACCGGGAATCCTCTTCAGCGGTTCAACTATCCTATCTTCTAAAATATCTTTTAATTTCGGGTATGATTCAACAGCATTTGCTGTAATGAATGCAATAGGCATTTGATTTGTATCAAATTTTAAAAGCTGGGGTTTATCAGCTCCCTCAGGTAGGAATCTTTTTACAAAATCCAATCTATCCCTTACATCATTAGCAGCTCCATCAAGATTGGTGCCCCAATCAAATACAAGGGTTATAATTGAACCGTTTTCTTTTGATACTGACTGCATTTCTTTTAAATTAGGCGTTATTGATACCTGTGCCTCTATAACTTTTGTAATTTTAAGTTCAACTTCTTGAGGACTTGCACCTTCATACATTGTGGAAATTGTAAGAGCAGGAAAAGTGATTTCGGGTAATAAATCTATTGCCAATTTAGAAAGTGCCACAATAGATAAAACGAATATCGTTACATAAAACATTATTGTAGTTACCGGTCTTTTTACAGAAAATTCCGCAAGGTTCATCCCGCTCAGTCCCCCTTATAAAAAATTGTATTATTTCTTTATATTTACTATTTTAAATTTCACGTTTATCATTTTATTAGAATGAGCGGGATTCATCCCGTCTATTCTATCATCAAATTAGATGCTTTTATTCAAGTAAAGTTTACCCCTTTATTCCTATTCAACGACTTCAACCTTTATTCCATCAGATAGATTTTGCCAGCCGACCAATACCACAGTATCGTTAAAAGTCAGTCCGCTTATTATCTCTAAGTGATTATTTTGTTGGATTGACGTCTTGATAATCTTCTTACTGGCAACAGAACCATTAATTATATAAACATATTTTTGCGAATCATACTGTCCAATTGCATCAACAGGTAATGTTAACACGTTTTCATGAATCGAAAGTATAATCTCCACTTTTGCAAACATCCCCGGTTTAAGCAGCCTATTTTCATTAGATACAGCTATTTCAACAGGTACAGTCCGGGTCTGAAGATTAATAGATTGTCCTATTTTTAATATCTTTCCTTTAAATATCTTATCCGGATAGGTATCTACAATAAATCTAACGGATAATTCCTTTTTCATTTTAGTAATATCTTTCTCCGTAATGTTTACAACAATCTTTACTTTATCAATTGTTGCAACCTCAAAAATAGGTGTCTGTGGAGTAATAGATTCGCCAATATCAAGGAAATATTGTGTTATTACACCATCTAAAGGAGAATTGACTTCGGATAATTTGAATTCCAGAGCAGGTTCGTCTCTATCTATCAAAGCAACCACCTCATCTTTTGAAACGATGTCCCCTATATCTTTCCTTTTCTCGTTTAATTTTCCGTGAACTTTTGAGTATACCTTTGCTTCCGATAGACCCTTAATATCGCCTGTAAGATTAATAATCTCTTCAACATTTTGTATTACAGGTTTAGTTATTTTCACAGGAACAGAAGTTTCGGTTTTAGCAGGTTTTTTAATAAAAAATCTTGAAACACGTACCATAATAATTGCTACTAACACCAAACAAATTATTAAAAATAGTTTTTTACTTTTGCTCATTTTGCCTCCATACCAATTGCTCTCTCTATTAATGCAATCGCTAAATTGTAATCATATAGTGCCTGTGCATAATTTGTTTCTGCTTGGGTTAAATCTAATTGAGCATCTCTTACCTCTAAATTAGACATAAGCCCGAGATCGAATCTTTTTTGCGCCGTAAAATAATTTTCTTTTGCTGCACTCACGTTTTCCTTATTAGCTTCAATTGAACCCTTCGCCTGTTTATAACTGAAATATGCGGAACGTACTTCCAATTTTATTCCTTCTTCCAATAATTCCTTGCTTAAAATGACTTGTTCAAGATTTGACTTTGCTTGTTTAGTCTTATAATACGTAGATAAACCGTCAAATATAGGAATGTTTAAAACAGCAGCAGCCGACCATGTATTATACCAATTCTTCTTTTCCAACTCGGTATTCTGCCATTCTGCAGAACCAATAACTACTATGTTAGGTTTATTACCTGCGGCTATTAATTTTACCAACGATTCCGAAATTTGTTTTTGTAAAAGCATCTGTTTAATTTCCGGACGATTATTCAATGCCTTTTCAACAAGATTATTCAAGTCTTGCTCAGTAAGCATGTATATCAATTCACCTAAAAATTCTATGTCATTATTTTTTATATTCAAAACATTTATTAGTGATTGTTTTGCCAAATCAAAACCGTTTTCAGAACGGATTAAGTTCGTTTTAGAATTTGCGACCAAAACTTTTGCGCGAGAAACATCATATGAAGACACTTTGCCTTCTTGATAAAACTTTTCAACCGATTTTAAATGATACGTATTTACTTCAAATGCTTCTTTAGCAATAGAAACCATTTGCTTTGCAAGAATAACCTTATAAAATGCTTCTTTTACGCTAAATATCGTATCTTGCTTTATTTTTTTATAATCTTCTTCATAATATTTATAATTCAATTTTGATTGTTTATTAGAATGATATATCTTTCCCCACATAAAAACAGGTTGTGTTAATGAAAGTTTTGAATCATAAATTTCATCCGAAAAAGAAATTTTAAAACTTGGGGAAGCTGAAGTCAAACCTGCCAGAGAATCCGCTCCTTCCACCTCACTTTTTTTAAGATAACTAAAATTACCTGAAATATTGGGAAGATATCCTGAAAATGCTTCGGTTTTTTTTGCCTTTGCAGATATAATCTTTTGTTCTGCAATTTTTATTTTTGGGTTTTCTTTTAAAGCTATTTCAATGCATTGCTCCAAATTCAGAGTCTCAGAATAAGATGTGGCAGCCAATAACCAATAACCAATAACCAATAACAAGCTATAAATAAAGAACTTTAATCTGTGTAATCCTGTTTTATAATCTAAATAATCGTTTTTAATCATTTTGCAATCCCCCTCAAAAACACATTCCAAATAAATTGCGGTGTAATTTCAATTTGCATCATTTTATTTTTATTATGCATATCAACTTTTTGATGCATATTTACAAACATAAAAGACAAATATAACATAGCCAATGAAGAAGAGGGATAATTTTTAAATTCCCCCTTTTTTATACCCTCATCAATGATTTTTACAATTATATTTAATAATTCTCCAAATTTTAGATGCATTTCGTGTTGACATTTTTTTTCTTCCGGTTTTAGGTTTTGTCTAACCGTTAAAAAAATATTCCTGTATCTTCCTATAAAATCAGAATGTTTTTTTAAAAATAAAAGTAATTTTTGGTTTGCTGAAATACTTTTTTTCTGAATTTCATCCGCCATATCCCTTACTTTATCTAACAACATAAATATTATTGAAAAATAAAGCTCTTCCTTGCTCTTAAAATACAGGTATATAGTCCCTTTTGCAACCCCTGCTTTTCTGGCAATTTCAGATATAGGACTTTTGTAGTATTCTTTTTGATTTAAAATTTCAACCGCTGCATCAAGAATCTTTTGCCTTTTAATTTCTGGATTCCATCCTTTCAATTTAGCCATATTTTTACTCCGTTAGAAACGTAGTGGTATACGATGGTCCGATAGTGGGATTGCGGGATAGATTTAAAAATCTAAAACATATCCAATCGCACTATCCCACCATAGCCCAATATCGCTATATTTATCGTACTGACTGACTGGTCAGTCATATTATAACACATTATAACTAATTTGTCAAGGAAAACAGTTCCTCATTTTTCTTTTCAAGTTATTTTGATATACATTCGAGTGCAAATCCCTCCCACGATGCTCCGACTTTGTTATTCAAGAAATGTCAAATGCTCTATATGATATTTCCTGGATTAATTCATATTTAATTGATATTGAATTATAAAATTAATATCCTCGGCTTTATGGGTCAACTTCGCTCACCATCATAAGTACAGTCGAAGGACAACCGTGGCTTTCTGTAAAGGCGGGTAGATTCAAAACAGATTACTTATATTCTTAGCAGCCATTGCTTGAAAAACACATCATTTATATCGTAAGTACCGTTAGATTTATCAATTAATTCTTTCAATAACAAACTCTTTATTGTTTTTTGAACAACCGAAGCGGTTAGATTAAATTTTTGAAGATTTTCAATAGAATATATTTTATTCTCTTGCCCGGACTCCACGAGCATTTTTAACACTTTTTTATGGTTCAGGGAAAGCTCATCCCAAATATTACTATATGCACTCTTTTCTTCGGCTAGGGTGAGTGTTAAAGCATCTTCAACTGTTTTTTCATCAATCCGCTTATGCTCGGCAAGTTTCCATACCGAACTACCCAAATGTTGCACATAATATGGATGACATTCAGCTATATCTACAATTTTTCTGGCAATATCTTCAGGTATACTTATCCCGGTAGATTTGAACCTTTCTATAACAAAAAATGTTAGTTTCTCCGCTGATATTTTACCTATAGGATAATGTCTGCCTATTTTATAAAAAGGTCTGTTGGGATTAGAAAACATATCATAAATCATATGCTTTTTACTCCCCATAAAAATATAAGATACTTTTCTCCCGTGTGTTTGCACAATTCCCCGAAGTCTTTTTTCTATCTTGTCCGTTTTAAGCAGACCTATCTGTTGAAATTCATCAAAAACAACAGCCACCTGTTTTTTATATTTATCAGAATACCTTTGTACGGCATTTCCGACATCTTCTATCATTATGTTGGTATCCTTGACTAAATCCACGCCGATTTCTGTCTCACCTTGTGAATTTATTACTATTTTAGGACGAAGTGACCTAAAAATATCTTTCAAATTACTTATTATTCTTTCCATTGAACCTGATAATGTTTTGGATATTGCAGCAGCATAGATGGAAACAAAATCTTCTTCTTTTAATACGGCATACAGGTCAACATAAATACCAATAACGCCTTCTTTTTCGGTTTTTTTTAGAACTTCTTTTATAAGTGATGTTTTGCCGTATCTTCTTGGAGAATAGATTATAACATTCTGACCGCTTGTAATGTCTGATACCAGTTCTTTGATTTCTTTTGTTCTATTACAGAATATTTCTCCGAATACTTCTTGCCCATAAACAAACGGATTTTGCATTGAGCTGCCTCCATTATACTTAATTGGTTAACCCAATAAGTATAATTAATATTATCTTATATAGATAATATTGTCAAGTAATTTTTTTCTTTTTTAGAAAAAGAAAAAAATTACTTAATATTTTTAATAACTACTTCGGACATCAAATTCATCGGTGGTTTATGCGGTAGGCTTGCTTCTTGTTCGGATAGTATTTCGTATACAGATACACGATTTATAAAACTGCGTTTTGTGTTTTTTTAATAATCTATGCCTGATGACTGATAACAAATTGTTTTTATTTAGAATTTTACTGAAAAACTCAATCTATGTGTATT
>DMMW01000049.1 GCA_003452965.1 Elusimicrobiota bacterium | reverse complement strand
ACGGTTTAGTGTAGGGTTCGGCGGTGTTAAAAGAATCGCCGAGTAAACTCGGCAACTACATAAAATATTGACGTTAAGTGGTCATTAAAAATTACAATGATTAAAAAAATATTTCAAAAATTAAAATCTTTTCTTATTATTGATATTTTCATTTTTAATTTTTCATTTCTAATTTTGAATTGCCTCTATGCTATAGACAATATTGACCGAGAGAAACTTACACTTGAAACTAATATAGAAAAAAGGGTAACCGATGCATTAGCAAAACTACTTGATCCGCAAGATTTTATTGTGATGGTAAATATTGAGCCAATAATTGAAGAAGTTAATAGAAACAGAACAACTCCGCAGGTTGAACAATTACAGGCACCTACAATAAAAAGGAAAGATTATATTTTACCAGGAATCCCGGCAAAAAAGGGTTTGGGTGATGAGGATAAAAATACACAGACACCGGTGCAGGTTGTAGTATCGCCGAATGAAAGTAATATGGATGTAATGAGAAATTTTATCAAAAAAATTACAGTTACTGTTAAATTTAACAGAAATATACCGGATACCATAATTAACGAAGCAAAGACAATAGTTTCGGGATTAGTTAATTTTAATGTAGAACGAGGCGATGTATTAGCTGTTGAAAAAACGGAATTTTATAGAAAAGAAACTCCTTGGTATCAGATATTTACTAATTTTCCTTCTATAGTATGGTTTTTAGGAATTGTATTATTTGCATTTTTCTTGTTTGGTCCCTTGAACGTGTTTTTTCAACATTTGCTTAGAACTCTTTCAGCTAAATCATCGGGGCAGTCATTGGAAAACGCGATACCACAACCACAGATAAATGTTAATACGGGTTCAGGAATGGGCGGTGGCGGCGGACAGGTTACTATGTCGCTTGAAGAAGGAAAATCAAGAAAACCGACACTTTTTGCATTTATTAATGATGGTAATTTGTGGAATCTTGCGTATTTGTTAAAAGATGAATCCCCGGAAAGAGCGGCTCTTGTATTAAGTTATATAAGGAATGATTGGGCGTCGTATGTTTTATCGCAGTTGCCGGCAGAATTACAGGCACAAGTGGCGACCGAACTATCTAATGTAAAACAGCTTGAACCTGATGATGTCGAAATTATGGAACTTGAATTGAAGAAGAAAATAGATTATCTAATAGGCGGTTCGGCACAGATTTTAAAAATTTGTGAAACATCGGATAAAAAAACAACTGAAAATATACTTGCTTCTTTATCAATATCAAATCCCGAACTTGCGGAACAGGTCAGGATTCAGTTGTTGAATATTAATGATTTATCTTTTGTAGATTCAAACGGGTTAAGAGTATTGTTTAGAGAGATAGCTTTACCTTCATGGGCAATAGGCTTAAAAATAGCTAAAGATTCTACTCGTGAGAAAATATTAAAGACACTTCCTATTGGTGCGTCGGAAATGTTGAAGCAAGAGATGGATTTAAATCAGAATGTTTCTCAGACAATGATAGATGAGGAAGAAAGAAGAATTATTGCGATAATGCGCAAACTAAGGAATGAGGGCAGAATTATAATAACAAAAGTTGATAAATCATCAGAAGAGAATGTTGAAATCGCTATAAAATTGGAAGAAAAACAAGGGATTGCACCTGAAAACGGAATAACAGAAACAAGAGAAGAACGGTTAGCTAGAATAAAAGAACGTCTGAAGAAGGAGCGAGGAGGCCAATAAGTCAAGTTAAAATAGAAACAAGTTAAAAGTTAAAATAAATACAAGAATTATATATTTTTAACTTAACTTGTAATCATCATTTTTTTTTATTTTAATTCAAACTTTTAATTTTAACTTGATTTTTTTATATGGATATTTTAACATTACTTGGATTAGTAATTGGATTAGGAGCGGTTTATTTGGTTATGAATCAGGGCGGCATTTTAAATTTACTTTTTGATAAATATGCCGCTATTCTTGTTTTTGGAGGTACGTTTGGAGCAACAATGATTTCTGTTCCTTTTGAACAATTAAAAACAGCGTTAAGAGCGTCATTCTTTGTGTTATTCCCATCTTCAATAAAACAGAAGCCGGAATTAACAATAAATACTTTAATAGGATTTTGTGAAAAAGCTAAACGTTCCGGAATAGATTCTTTACAGGAAGATATAGCGAAAATTGATGATAGATTTTTAAAAGAAGGAATACAGTTGTTGATTGACGGTCTTTCACCTGATTTATTAAGGGAAAATCTTGAGACAGAAATTATTTTTATTCGTAAAAGACATATGGCTAATGCATCCGTTTTTAGGACAATGGGAACATATGCCCCGATATTCGGACTTCTTGGAACTCTTATAGGAGTTGTTCAGGTATTAAAAAATCTTGCAGATCCCAAAACTATGGGCGCATCCATGGCTATTGCCGTTACAACGACGTTTTATGGAATTTTTTCAACGAATTTCATTTTCCTACCATTAGGTTCTAAGTTGAACGCACTTTCCGAAGCAGAAGTTCTTACAAAAGAAGTAATGATAGAAGGCATTTTATCTATTCAAGCCGGTGATATACCTTTGATTTTAAGAAGAAAACTTGAAGCCTATCTCGCACATAAAATGCGTAAAAAATAAAAGAGGCAAGTTAAAATAAAAAGTATAAATTAAAATAAAGACTTAATTTATACCTTTAACCTTTTATTTTAATTGTAGTTAGGGCTTACTGAAAAATGCT
>DMMW01000043.1:29934-32293 GCA_003452965.1 Elusimicrobiota bacterium | reverse complement strand
TTCTTTTAACACCGTTCAGCCCGCTGAGCAACTACTTCACTTCATTTAGTCCTTGCCAGTCACGGCCTAATATTATTGTAACGTCAACTCCCCTGGATTCGTCTATTTTTGTTATTACTTCCTTTGCGCCTATTTCATTTGCTATTTCGCGAGCTTTATCAAGTTGTCCCATTCTGTCTATTACCAACGTTTTTTCGTATTTAGAATTATTGTCATATGTACCTATTTTAATAACATCAAAATGATTTTTAATAAGTTTGCGTCTTATTTTTCCCGCTAATCCGGATTTTCCTGATGCATTAAATATTTCAACTACAATGTTTGAATATGAAGAAAACCTTTCTAAATTAGTTACATGCCCGTTTAAAACTAATTCTACTGTCCTTTGAATAGCATGAAAATCGGGAATCCATAAGCCTCTTGAAGGTTTGCCTGCTATAGATTGTAATCTAATGTTTGAAATATTAAAATTTTTAAATTCATAAATTATTGATAACATATCCCAGACTGAAATATTAGTATGGATATTATTATAAAAAGTTTTTACAATTTTAGGGAATCCTAATACTACTTTCGGTTCTTTCAATTTATTCACCACTTCCCGCATAAAACTCTGTTGTCTTAGTACTCTGTCCAAATCAGCCCGATCCCCGGTCCTATATCTCACATATTCAAGTGCTTTTTGCCCATTTAGATGATGAATGCCCGTAGAAAAATGTATATGCAAATTACCCCAGTTATCATCATAGTCCATCCTCTGGTCAATTCTCATTTTTATGCCGCCCAAAATGTTAATTAAACTTCTAAAACCATCGTAGTCCACTTGAGCATAATAAGGAATATCTAAACCTAAAATATCCTGCAGTTCGTTTCTTACGCTATCCGCTGCTGCATTATGATTTTTTGTTTTTTTATGTGTATATGCATAAAGCTGATTAATTTTTCTTATTGCAATACCGTCAATTGATATTTTAGTATCCCTGGGTATAGAAATAATATCTAAAAATCTTTGTTTCGGATTATATGAAAAAAATATTATTGTATCGGAATGTACCGCAGTTTCAACCGAGTCCGTGCCGATTAATATTCCATTTATCCGTTTGCCTAAAATAATATTATATGTCAACGTATTAACTACAGTTAAAAAAACGGCGATTATAAATATCAGACTAAAAATAATTACATATTTTTTCATAAATATCACAGCAGAGGTTAGAGATTAGCATTTTATTTGTTTTTCGCTGACCTCTATACGCTATTCTCTATCCCCTGTCGTTTTAAGAGTTTGTTGTATAGAATTATGCATTCCATTGATATCGGTTTCATTTCTTTTAAAACATATTTTATCTTTGTTGCTACTGCTAAAAACATCGCTTTATCCAAATCTTTGAAGGCAAGTCTTCTTATTTGTTTTGCCTCCTTAAATTTCCTTGAAGGTTCAGACATATCGGCAATATAAATAATTTTTGAAAAATCATCCATATTCCTGTGTCCGTATGTATGATTTTTTATTGCATTTAGTATTTTGATATCCTTGATTTTAAATTTCTTCTTGGCTAAATTGTATGCTAAAAAGGAGTGATTATTACCGTTCCCTATATCTTTTTTGCAATCGTGTAAAAGTGCCGCTATTTTAATTTTTTCAATTTCTTTTATTCCGTTATGTGCTGCCAATCTTACAGAAAGTTCCAATATATTTAAAGTATGAATATATCTCTTTTTAGATAATTTTACTTTCAAATAGTTTTTTATATCATTTATAGAGACCATTTTTATTTATGTATTTCTCTACATTTATCGGTACAAGATTTTTTATCGGGATATTTTTTTTGATTTTATCCCTTATTTCCGTTGATGAAATATTCGGAATCGTTCCTGTTAGTTTAATAAATCCTTTTTTTTCCTTGAAATAATAATTCTCTCTCTCACAAAAAACTACTTTACTTAAATTTATTATTTTTTTGTATTTTTTCCATTTTTTCAAATCTAATGCAGAATCAGAACCTATTATTAAATAAATTTTCGTTTTATTATATTCTTTTTTAAAATGCTCTATAATTTGATAAGTATAAGTTTTTGCTTTTCTTTTTATTTCAAAATATGATATCTTAGCTTTTTTTATGCCTTTTATTGCTATTTTAAGCATCTCCAATCTTTTTGATATATTGCTTAATTTTCTTGATTTATGCGGAGGTAAATATATAGGTATAAAAAAAATATAATCTAATTCTAATTGTTTCAAAGATTTTTTGGCTAAGATTATATGTCCGTTATGTATAGGGTCAAAACTACCACCAAAAAGCCCAATTTTATTTACTGAGTTTGTAGCATTCAACATTGTGCGATTGTGCGATTGTGC
>DMMW01000043.1:26090-29829 GCA_003452965.1 Elusimicrobiota bacterium | reverse complement strand
GATTGTGCGATTGTGCGATTGTGAACTACTACTCTATAATATAATAATTCTATCGCACTACCCCGCTATCCCACTATATTCCTCATTTTCTTATTTGTCCGTTACCTCTGACAATATATTTATATGACGTTAAATCTTTTAAACCCATTGGACCACGGGCATGAACTTTTTGGGTTGATATCCCAATTTCAGCACCCATGCCAAATTCAGATCCATCTGTGAATCGCGTTGAAGCATTCCAATATACCGATGCAGAATCAACTTCTTTTAAAAATCTTTCTGCAGTTTTTTTATTTTCAGTAACGATAGCGTCCGAATGGTGTGAGCCGTATTTTTCAATATGAAATATTGCATCCTCAATTGAAGAAACAACTTTTACTGAAAGTATCAAATCAAGATATTCTTCGTACCAATCGCTTTCTTTAGCTGGCTTTATCTTATTAACTATTTTTTTCGTTAATCTGTCTCCGCGTATCTCAACTTTAGCATCTTTAAATTTTTCTATCATTATAGGTAGATAAACTTTTGCTATATCTTTATGAACAAGAAGGGTTTCCATGGCATTGCATACACCCGGCCTTTGAACCTTTGCATTAAATGATATCTCTATGGCTTTTCTAAAAGAAGCGTCCTTATCAATATATGTATGGCACACACCTTTTCCGTGAGCTATTACGGGAATATAAGAATTCTTTTTTATATAATCTATTAGCCCCTCGCCACCGCGGGGTATTATACAGTCAATATATTGAGGCAATCGTATCATTTCCGATATGATACTTCTATCCGTATTATCAATAAATTCTACGCAACCGTTTGGGATACCCGACGAATAAGTACCTTGAGAAATTATATCTACTAATATTCTATTTGAATTTATCGCTTCACTGCCGCCTCGTAAAACAGTACAATTCCCGGATTTTAGACAAAGTCCGACCGAATCAACTGTAACATTTGGGCGGGATTCATAAATAATACCGATAACCCCTATGGGTACACGCGTTTTTTCTATAATTAGTCCGTTCGGTCTAACAGTTTTTTCGCAAATTTCACCTACAGGGTCTGGTAATTCAACAATCTGTCTTAATCCGTCCGCCATTAAGTGAATCCGCTTCTCATCCAACCTTAAACGGTCTATTAAAGCAGAGGATACTTTGTTTTTTTCAGCTGCTTTTATATCTTTAATATTTTCAGATATAATAATATTTGAGTTCCTATCAAGCAGTCCTGCAATTCTGGATAATGCCCTGTTTTTGCCATCTGTTGAAATAAGAGCAAGTTTTTTTGATGCATTTTTTGATTTTTCTGCTTTTTTAATTATATAATTCTTAATATTTTTCATTAAAAATGGGGTCACACCTATTTATTTTATCGTTCTTATGTGTAGGTCTTCCTCTTTTCCTTGTCACAAAAGATACTTTAAATTTTTATTCAATTTGCTGTATAAAATCATTTCCCCCGAATACTTTTTCTTGTTTAAATATTTCCTCTATTTTTTTTGTTAAACTCTGTATCTTGAGATATATTATCTTTAAAAAATTTTCTGTATTCGTTTATTGAATCCTTCAATATATTCATAGTAAGGATGTTATTTTCAACATCATTAAGGTGTGCTCGTGCACTTGAATATTCATAATCCTCTGCCCTGTTGACCATACCCGCACGAACCGGATTTTGTTCAATATAACGAGCAACTATCCATTCATAATTTGGGTCTACAATATGTAATTTATAACGATTCTCCCATAGTTTCCCGGTTCTTTTATATTTTTTGTTTATATACTGAGTAAACTTCATTAAATTTACAAGTCCTTCACGGGACAACGGATATACTAACAGATGAAAATGATTTGACATAAGACAATATGAACCTATTGCAATATCATTTTTATATGCCTATTCACTTAACTTAAAAAGGAAATAATCTTTATCTTTTTTATCAGGGAATATTTCTTGACGGTTATTACCACGCTGGAATACATGGTGAGGTATATGAGGAATGATATAACGATTTTTCCTTGGCATTAGATGTATTATATATAATGTAGATTTATTTGTCAATAAATAGGTGTGACCCCATTTCTTTGACTATTTTTGAAAATACATGTAAGGAATTAATTATAGGTATTTTTTGGTATGATTCGGACATTTTTGAGAGTATTTCAGGATGATTGGTTATTTTAATAATATTTTCTAAAAGATTATCAATGTCTTTTTCTTCAATAAGGATTGAACAATCATTTTTAGATAGGTATTCAGCATTTGCCTTCTGGTGATTTTCGGTTGAATAAGGATATGGTATTAAGATTGCCGGCATTCTTAAAGAAATCAATTCGCTTATCGTCATCGCACCGGAACGACAAATTGTAAAAGATGTTTTTTTGTATGCTTCCTCTATTTTGAAAAGATAATTGTATACTTCTGATTTAATGCCATTCTTTAAATAAGCATTTTTGACTATTTCATAATCTTTTTCACCGGTTATGTGTATGAAGTTTATTTTTTCTTTTAGTGCAGATAATTTATCAACAGAATTAATTATCGCTGTGTTTATATTATGGGAACCTTGACTTCCCCCAAAAACAAGACAGGTTAAAGGCAAATGTGCATAATTTGAAGGTTCTTTTTTTATGCTCAATATAGCTTCGCGGACCGGATTGCCCGTGAGAATAACCTTATCGGAAGAAAATATTTCCTCTGATTCTCTGAAACTTACACATATTTTATTTACGAATCTTACTGATATCCTATTTGCAAGACCGGGAATATAGTTTTGTTCATGAATTATGGAAGGTACGTTCTTTAACCAAGCCGCTAAAATCACAGGAAACGATATATAACCTCCAAAACCTATGACTATAGCAGGTTTTTCATTTGCCAATATCTTCAATGATTGAAAGACTGAATAAATAAATTTGATTATAAAATTAAATATTTTTAACGAAGCCTTTCTTTGCAGACCTATTGCCGATATCGGATAAAATTTATACCCTTCGTTACTAATTATATTGTTTTTTTTGCCGATAAAAAAAAATTCATATCCTTCTTTCTGAAGTTGTTTCGCAACCGCAAGTCCAGGATATATATGTCCGCCTGTAGATGATACCGCAATTAGTATTTTCTTAGCCATTTTTACTCCAACTACAACGACTTCCCCTATCCTCTCGCCTCTATACGCTATACGCTGGCTTTATTCATTCCGTTCTTTCAATTGTTTCCCAATATTTATTAATATACCCATACTTGCCATAGCAATTAGTATTGACGAGCCGCCAAAAGATATAAATGGAAGAGATAATCCTTTTGTCGGTATTAAACCAACGCTTACAGACATATTTATTACAGATTGTAAAACTATTGTTAATGTGATTCCGAATGCCGTGATTGAACCGAACAAATTCTTTGAATTTATTGCGATTTTAGTCCCGTAATAAAACAATGAAAGAAAAAGCAATAACACAATACTTGTTCCAAGCAAACCGAATTCTTCGCCAATTATCGGAAAAATAAAATCTGTATGTGCTTCCGGCAGAAAAAGCATTTTAATTGTAGATTTACCCAAACCAACCCCCCAAAAACCACCGGAACCCATCGCCATCAATGATTGTATTAATTGATATCCGGAACCCTTTGGATCTGCCCATGGATTAAGAAATGTAATGAACCTTTTGAGACGATATGGCTCTTTAATTATTGCATATATTATTACAGGTATTACCGCAATAAAAGTACAGCTAAT
>DMMW01000043.1:19115-25859 GCA_003452965.1 Elusimicrobiota bacterium | reverse complement strand
AACGGTTTTAATATACCTTCTTTAAAATTTTTTATTTTGCTTTTTCTTCTGTCAATATACCATGCTAAATATAAAATAACTGTTATTTTGGCTAATTCCGACGGTTGGAAATTTAAAGGTCCGATTTTCAGCCATCTTTTTGCACCCGCGACTGATTTGCCAAACACCAAAACCATAACCAGCAAAACAAGTGTAAAAATTAATAACGGAATCATATATTTACGCAATTTATTATAATCAAAATTTGAAAAAATAATAAAAAGAATAGTACCTAAAACTACACCTATAAATTGTTTTAGAATAAATAACGTAGAACTACCATATTTAAAATTTGACATTATGGCACTTGATGAATATACCATAACCAAACCTATGGATATTAGTATAGACATTATTAATAATATTTGCGAATTATACGATTTAGTTCTTTCCATATTTAAAATCAGTATACAGGATACAGAATACCCGCCACCGAGTCATTGGCGGGCAAGCAGGATACAGGATACCCGCCACCGAGTCATTGGCGGGCAAGCAGGATACAGAATACCCGCCACCGAGTCATTGGCGGGCAAGCAGGATACAGTTAAAGTCTTGAAGATGAATCCTGAATTCTACCTATCCGACAACTGTTCCCTGTCCACCAACGGTTCCCTGTCCGTCAACGGTTCCCTGTCCGCCAACGGTTCCCTGTCCGCCAACGGTTCAGTGGCGGAAGTGGCGGAAGTGGCGGATGTACTGCTTCTTAAAGTTCATTAACGATTTGTTTAAAATATTTCCCGCGTTCTTCGTAATTCTTAAACTGGTCAAAGGAAGCGCATGCCGGTGAAAACAAAACTATATCACCCGATAAGGCTATTTCATTGGCTTTCTTCACAGCTTGTGCAATATTATCAAGTAAAATTATTTCTACAGAATCCTTCAGTTCTGTAAATATTTTTTCTTTTGATTCACCAATGGCAATGATTTTTTTTACTTTTCCTTTTACAAACTGAATTAAAGGCTTGTACGGGGAACCTTTGTCCCGACCACCCATAATCAATATTATTGGTTGATTAAACGATTTTAGGGCAACCTCTGTAGAAGAAACATTAGTACCTTTTGAATCATTTATATATTTTACACCATTTAATTCTCTTACAAACTCTATACGATGTTCAACACCTGCAAATTCCGATAGAACCTCTACTATTTTTTTTTCTTCTATGCCAGCAGATTTTAACATCGTTAAAGAAGCAAGAGCATTTTCAATATTATGTCTGCCCGGTATTTTTAGAACTAATTTTTCTTTGTTTTCTTTTACTGAAAAAAACTTAATCTGTGATTTACATTGTTTGGAAAGTTTTAAACAGTTCTCGTCTTCTTTATTAAATATACACAAATCTTCCTTATTCTGATTTGTAAATATTTTTGATTTCGCATCAGCATAAGCGTCCATGGTTTTATGTCTTTCCATATGGT
Source organism: Elusimicrobiota bacterium (assembly GCA_003452965.1). Lineage (GTDB taxonomy): Bacteria > Elusimicrobiota > UBA8919 > UBA8919 > UBA8919 > UBA9627. The sequence goes on along the minus strand of DMMW01000043.1, from coordinate 24,401 downwards.
CAGGAGTAATGTTTAAAATTGCCGAAATATGGGGCTTAAACTCGTTTGTGTATTCAAGCTGATAGCTTGAAACTTCCATAACTACATATGTATCTTTGTCCGAAGTATTTATATAATCACAGACAGGATTGCCGATGTTGCCGCAAATTATAACTTTTTTACCTTCTTTTTTAAGCATTTCACCTACCATGGATACCGTTGTGGTTTTACCGTTTGTACCTGTAATAGCTATTATCATTTTGTAATCAGCCAAATTGTAAAAGACTTCAATATCAGAAATGATTTTTATTTTTTGCTGTCGTGCTTCGGATAGGATGGGTATATCACTATGAATTCCCGGGCTGGGTATGATTATATCTGAATTTAGAACTTTTGATGAATGCAAACCGAATTCCGCAGAAATATCGGAAGGAATTTTTAGTTCAATGTCTTCTTTTTTTTTTATCTCGCTTAATAATACTTGTGAACCTCTCGACAAAAAAAAATTGGCGCACGATATGCCTGTCTTAGCTGCGCCGAGTATTGCAACTTTATGATATTTTAAACTCATCGTATTTTTAAGGAAGTTAATGCCAATAACGATAGAATAATCGCAATAATCCAAAATCTGATAACAACCTTCTCTTCTTTATATCCTAACAACTCAAAATGGTGATGTAAAGGAGCCATTTTAAAAATTCTCTTTTTTCGTATTTTATACGAAGCTACCTGCAGCATTACAGAAAGTGATTCAATCACGAATATTCCGCCAACCACTAATAGTATAAGTTCTTGTTTTATTAGTATACTTACTATGCCTATACTGCCTCCCAAAAACAATGAACCTGTATCACCCATAAAAACATCCGCAGGATGGCAATTAAACCATAAAAAACCCAGGCACGCACCAATCATTGCGGTTAAAAATATTGATATTTCTCCTGCCCCGGGAACAGAAATAACCTTTAAATATTCACTGAATTTAATATTCCCTGCAACATAAGCAAAAACCACATAAACTAAACCTGAAAATATTAAAGTACCTATCGCAAGACCGTCCAGTCCATCCGTTAGATTTACCGCATTTGAAGAACCAATGACTATAAAATATGAGAATAATATATAGAAAATTCCAAGATTTAAAAAGGTCTCCTTGAAATACGGGATATTTATTGTTGTAATATATTTGGGATTTGAAGGAAAAAAATACAGATATGCAGAAATAATTATTGATAAAATGGAAAGATAAAATATTTTTTTTGCAGCGGATAAACCTGCAGAGTGTTTTTTAACAAGTTTCAAATAATCATCCAAGAATCCTAAAAGCCCCAAATAGGTGGAAGAAAATATTAAAATTACTATAAATCTGTTGCTTAAGCGTGCCCATAATATTGTTGATATCAATAGAGATATCAATATCATAATCCCGCCCATTGTCGGAGTACCCGTTTTTGCAAGATGCGTTTTTGGACCGTCTTCCCTTATTGTTTGCTCAATTTTGAAGCTTTTCAATTTTCCTATAATCTTTTTTCCAAAGATAATAGAAATAAGAAGAGCAGTTATTATTGCTCCGCCAGCACGGAAAGTAATGTATTGAAATACATTTAGCGGAGTAAAATATTCAGACAAATAATATAAATAATAAAACATAGATAACCTATTTATAGAATCGAACAGATACTGTGCAATTGTGGGATAGCGGGTTCGTGCGATTGAATTCTAGTTTTTATATGCAATTTGCACAATTACACTATCTCACAATCCCACTATCGCACCAACGCACTATCTTTTCTACAACTTCGTCCAGACCTATCTTACGAGATGCTTTAAAAAACACAGCATCACCTTTTTTAAGATTTTTTATTAGATATTCAGATATTTTTATTTTATCTTTAAACCAATGTCCACCGGATATTGCTATAATATTTTTTGACAAATTCCCTGTAGCATAAATTATATCCGCTGATTTATTCTCAAATATATATGCACCTAATTTTCTATGTTCCGATATGCTATAATTTCCCAACTCACACATATCACCTAAAACAAGAATCTTCCTATTATTATAAAAGATTTTTGAGAAATTATCAATCGCATTCTTCATAGATGTCGGATTTGCATTATAAGAATCATTTATAAGAATAATTCCATTTTTCAATTTGACTATTTCCATTCTTCTTTTTTGCGGCTTAAATTTTTCTATTCCAGCAACAATATCCTTATCGGAAATGTTTAATACCGACGAACATGCAGCCGCAGCAAGAGCATTATAAACATTGAAAGTCCCGCAAACAGGTAGTTTTAATTTTCTTATCTTACCGTTTACTGAAATATTAAAAAATGTCGCGTTTTGTTCTGCTGTTATACAAGAAGCCATTACATCAGCGTTATTCTTTATACCAAATGTCACTTTTTTGCAATTTATTTTTTTGGATGCCGATACTATCTTTTCATCATCATTGTTAATAATTGCATAATTATTTTTTTTTAAATATCTAAAAAGTTCCATTTTAGTATTTAAAATATTTTGAATAGAACTAAAATTCCCGATATGACTTAGTCCAATATTGGTTATTACTCCATATGAAGGCTCCGCTATTTTACATAAATCTGTTATTTCACCTTGATGATTAGCACCCATCTCTAAAACACAATATTTATGGCTTTTTTCTAAATTAAATAATGTTAAAGGCAGTCCTATATGATTATTTAAATTGCCTTTTGTCGAAAGTACTGAATATTTTTGTGAAATAATAGAATCCAATATGTCTTTCGTTGTTGTTTTGCCGTTTGAACCTGTTATACCAATTATTTTTGTATCATGTTTATTTTTATAATATCTTGCAAAATCCTGCAATGCTTTTAATGTGTTTTCTACAGTAATAATCGGAATTCCTAACTTATTATATTTGATATTACTCTTTTCAGATACGACTGCAACGGCACCCTTAGATAATGCAACATCAGTAAAATCGTTAGCGTCATAATTTTCCCCTTTTAAAGCGAAAAACACATCTCCTTTATTTATTGTACGGGTATCAATTGAAACACCTGTAGCGTTGCCTCCTATGTTTTTATTTTCTTTATTATTAAACAACCTGAATATTTCAGATACTTTTATTTTTTCCATAAAAACAATCAGTGTATAGAGATTAGAGATTAGAACCTTATTACCTGACTCTGTCCCCTAAGTAGCTAATTACAACGTCTTTGTCGTTATATGGTATTTTTATATCGCCGATGACTTGATAATCTTCATGCCCCTTACCGGCTATTAAAAGAATATCATCCTTTTCGCATATTGATATTGCTTTTTCAATTGCTGAGGTTCTATCAACTATAACTTCATAATTCTTACATTTAATTCTCTGAAATCCTACTTCTATATCAAGAGCAATTCTTTCCGGTTTTTCCGAACGGGGATTGTCCGATGTTATGATTGAATAATCAGACATTCTTGCAGATATTTCTCCCATTAAAGGTCTTTTTGTTCTATCACGGTCACCGCCACAACCGAAAACCATAATAATTTTTCTGTGTTTTATTGTTTTTGCAGCCATTATTAGATTTCCCAAAGCATCTGGAGTGTGAGCATAATCCACTATAACAGTAAACGGTTGACCGATATTTATTGATTCAAACCTGCCGGGAACCGATTCAAATTCTTTTATGCTTGTTACTATGCTATCTATGTTTATATTCTGACAATATGCACAGATAAATGCTGCAAGAATATTATATATATTGTGTTTACCTATCAGTTTAGTTTCTATTTTGATTTTGTCTTTTGCTGTATTTATAATAAATTCGGTTTTATCTTTATTTATTATAATATCGGATGCCCTGAAATCCGCTTTCGTTTTAATGCCGTATGTCATTAGTATTCCCGGTGCTTCTTTAACAAGATTACGTCCGGATGCATCATCAATATTAATTATAGAATACTTTTTATCTTTTGATGAATTTTTTAAAAATTTATTAAAAAGCAACGATTTTGCTTTTTCATATTCTTCCATTGTTTTGTGATAATCCAAGTGATCTCTGGTTAAATTTGTAAATATCGCAACATCTAAATCACAACCCGATATGCGGTTTTGCACCAAAGAATGCGAGGACGCTTCCATTACAACGCCATCAGCACCGTTGCTTCTCATATTTGCTAACAATTCATGTAATTCCGGAGATGACGGAGTCGTATTGGACGCGGGTATCTTTGAATCCCCAAATCTATATAATATTGTTCCAATTACCCCGAGATTTATATTTGCATCTTTGAATATTTTTTCTATAAGGTAGGTTATTGTTGTTTTACCGTTTGTTCCCGTAATAGCGAATACCTTCATTTTTTTGGAAGGTTCATTATAAAATCGCGAAGATATTACTCCGAGTGCTTCCGATACATTATTTGAAATAATATATGTCGCATCTTTTTCTATTATTGCATTATCATCTGTTAAAATTGCTATAGCTCCTCTAAAAATTGCGTCTTTAATATATTTTTTGCCTTCATCTTTACTACCGTGTAAAGCGGCAAAAATATTGCCTTTAGAAACCTTTCTTGAATCAAAAGAAATCCCGGAAATTTCAATATTGCTAAAACCTACAATATCAACATTCATGCCCTTTGTGAGTTCTGAAATTTTCATATTCTGTATTCGCAATCTATTGCACAATATAATAACTCATAGATTAAACAACGTTTCATTTTTTTATACTTCTATATTTTCTTTGCCAAATATATCCATTAGAGTATCAATGGTTGAATTGTCTTACCGTTTTTACCTCTTTACCTGCCTTTAATAATGTGGTATTTTCCGCATTTGTAACCATGGCAATTTGAGGTGCTGGACCAATGTTCATATATTCTAAAACACCTAACGCAATTCTCTTGAATATAGGTGCTGCTACGGATGATGCCCAGTAATCACCTTTGGGTTCATCCACAACTATAAGAATAGTAATTCTTGGATTATCCGCAGGTAAAAACCCCGCGAATAGAGATACGTATTTAGAATTAGAATATTTTTTCATTTCTATATCAAACTTTTGTGCCGTTCCTGTTTTCCCTGCCACTTTGATACCTTCAATTTTCGCCTGAGTACCAGTACCGTAATCAACAACCGATTCAAGCATGTTTTTCACCGTTTGTGCCGTTTTTACTGATATAACTCTTCTTAATTTAATAGGCTCAAATATCTGTTTTTCTTCATTATTATACATTATAGACTTTATAATTTTTGGTTCCATCAGAATACCACCATTCGCGATAACAGAAAACGCATTGACCAATTGAATAGACGTAGAAAA
>DMMW01000043.1:15229-18954 GCA_003452965.1 Elusimicrobiota bacterium | reverse complement strand
GGCATTAATTTTCCGTTAATTTCGCCTGTCAATTCAATTCCTGTGGACATTCCAAAACCAAAAGCTCTGGCAAATTGCCATAAATCATTTTTTCCAATTCTATCGGCAAGTTTTGCAAAACCAATATTTGAAGAATATGCCAACATTTGTTCAAAAGACAACACTCCGTATTTTTCATGATCGTTAATAGTTATATTTTTAGCCAATTTATATGACCCGTTTTCACAGAAAAACTTTTCATTAACTATATTCGGATATCTCTCCAATGCCGCTGCTGCAGGCACAATTTTGAATACGCTTCCGGGCTCGTATGCATCGCTGATTGACGGATTTTTAAGCATTTTTACATCAATTTTTCCATTAGGATTAAATGAAGGATATGATGCCATCGCCAAAATTTCGCCGGTCATCGGATTCTGAATTATAGAAGTTATATTTCTTGGAGAATTTGAAGCATATGCTTTTTTCAATTCACGCTCAACAATATGTTGTATACGACCATCAATGGTCAACTTTACGCTTCTTACTTCTTCATCTAACTTAACACTATCGTTAAATACTATTTCCCTACCTTTCCCATCTTTTGTTATAGTATATTTTTTTGATTTACCCGTTAAAAAATCGTTAAAAAGATGTTCAACTCCTGATAAACCCGTATTATCAGTGCCTACAAAACCTATAACATGATTTGCCATAGAGTTTTCAGGATAATAACGCAATTGTTCTCTTTGAAAAAAAATCCCTGGAAAATTTTTTGATTTTATATTCAGCACTTCGTTAGGCAAAAGCTTTCTTTTTATTAATACTACATTTTTATCTTGATTGATTTTTGAAATTATCTCATTCGTAGGAATATTTATACATTTACTAAAAAGCTTTACATCTATTTTCCCCTTTGCCTTTCTTGTTTCTAAATAACATGTTTCTACGTTTATGCTCGTTGCCAGAAGCCGCATATTCCTGTCAAAAATATTGCCTCTTAAATCCTGATGTTTTTTTACCATTTTTGACTGTGCTGAAACCTTTTTTAAGAAAAAATTATTGTTAACTATTTGCACTTGAAATAATCTAAAACTAATAATTATAAATTCAAGAAACACAAAAAGAAAAACAGTAATTATTCTAAGTTTTATTATTTTCATTTAATTTTTCTCTTCTATTATCACTATATCCGTTGCTTTGGGAGCTATTAAACCTAACTTTTTTTTTGCAATTTCCTCAAGATTATTTAATGCTTTTATATCCATTATTTTTATAGTAAGGTATTTATTTTCTTCAGTAATAGTATTAATTCTTTCTTTTATCTCGGTAATATTATAACCTAACATTGCCGATGTATTCCTTTGCCATACATAAAAAAAAGATAGTAAAATTGTAACGCCCAATAGTTTTGAATAAAAACTGATATTTTTGCTTTTACCTATACTCATATTTTTTCAATAATTCTCATTTGTGCAGACCTTGCTCTTGGATTATTCATTATCTCCTTATATGTCGGAAAGACAGGTTTCTTTTCTATTAATCTGATAATATTATTCTTTTCAGTTTCCTTAAATATATTTTTTAACATTCTATGTTCAATAGAATGGTATGATATAACAACAATTATTGCTCCTTTTGACGCTACTTTTATAGCTGATAAAATTCCTTTTTTGATGTTCTCCATCTCATTGTTAGTTGCTATTCTTATTGCCTGAAAGGTTTTTGTTGCGAAATGGACTCGCCTGTGTTGATACCATTTAGGCGTTGACTTTCTTATTATATCAACCAAATCCTTTGTGGTTTTTATTCTTTCTATTTTCCTGATTAAACATATGGACTTTGCAATATTACCTGCAAATCTTTCATCGGCATAATCTCTTAATATATTACTTAATTCAAGTTCGGAATAATTATTTAATATATATTCTGCAGTTTGAAGTCCTTTTGTATCATACCTCATATCCAAAGACGCTTCATAATTAAAACTAAATCCTCTATTCCCGTCTTCAATCTGCAAAGAAGAAAAGCCTAAATCCAAGAGTATGCCTTTGATATTTCTTATTTTATATTTTTTTACTATTTCTTCTAAATTTGCAAAATTTTCATTAAGAATAAAAATATTCCTATATTTCCCAAATTTCACATTTGCATTTTCTATTGCACTGATATCCCAATCTAAACAAAATAATTTACCCTTATCAGATAAATTTTCAATAATTTTTTGGGAGTGTCCTCCACCACCTAAAGTACAGTCAATATAGGTTCCTGTATTTTTAATATTTAAATAATTAATTACCTCTTCTAACATCACAGGAATATGATTTTTCATTTTAAATTTCTAATGAATTTGCGTGTTTACTGAATAAAGCCTTTGTTGTTTTGCTGTATTTATTCCATAAATCTTTTGCCCATATTTCAATTCTATTGGATACACCGATAATTACTACATTGTTTTTCAAAAATGCATATTGCCTTAAATTGTAAGGCAATAAAATCCTTCCCTGAAAATCTGCCACTACCTCTGTTGCTCCTGATAATAATATTCTTTTAAAAGCTCTTTCTTCCGATTTGTCTTTAAATGGCAAATTTTCCAACTTATCTTCTAATTTTGACCATTTTTCATTTGGATAAACGTACAAGCACCTGTCAATCCCTATAGTTACAATAAAAGTTCTATTCTTTCCTTCCCTGAATTTTGCAGGAATAAAAAGACGCCCTTTTACATCTATGGAATATTCGTATAATCCTATTAGCATACGCTTTCCCTTCCGCTCCCAAGTACATCAAAGTGTTTTCTAATGTTCAAATATGGGGAGTTCCAACACTTCCAGGGATTATCAACCACTATTAACCACCAATAGAAATAAGTATATAGCATTTTGAGAATTTTGTCAAGGCTTTTTTAGTATTTTTTTATTTTTTTACTGATGGTGTATATTTAAACATAGATAAGCAATCTTGTCAACTATAGGTACTATAAACTATCTACTATCTGCTGATGTCATTCTGAACCCGCAAAGTGCGGTGAACCTGCCTACCGGTAGGGAATCTTAATTTAGAACATCTTACTACGAGATTCCCTGCCCGCCTATCAAAAAATCTATGCTGGTCAGGCGGGTTCTCTCGATTCCGCCTCCGCTCCGTCAGCCGACGGATTGGCGGATCGGAATCGGAATGACTTCAACTCTAACCTCTAAATACTACTAACTATGAACCATTAACTATGAACTATATCAGGAGGAAGCGTGTAAGCCGGATTCTGTTCACCCAGCTCCAAAATGTAGATTATAATGCCAAAATATTTTTTTAGTTTTACTGCATTATCTTACAACATTTTGGGGCGGGGTTAAGAATCATTTTTCTAGCCCCGATATTACTATCGGGGTCATGCGGTCAACATAGAAAATCTGACGGAGCGAACAACTCCTTTTTTCAGTTTGGACCTTGCTCCAAGTGGGGTTTACCATGCCTTTAATGTCACCATTAAAGCGGTGTGCTCTTACCACACCTTTTCACCTTTGCCATTTAACCTTTAGGGTTAATTTGGCCGTTTATTTTCTGTGGTACTTTCCCTATTCCGACAATATCGGAACGGTGGTCGTTAACCATCACCCTGTTCTATGGAGTCCGGACTTTCCTCTCCGATTAAGACTGGAGCGATTCTTCAGCTCCCTCCCGAAGGTCTCGCTAATGGTTCAGTGGCGGACCGAAGGTCTCGCCAATGGTTCAGTGGCGGACCGAAG
>DMMW01000043.1:0-15108 GCA_003452965.1 Elusimicrobiota bacterium | reverse complement strand
AGTGGCGGACCGAAGGTCTCGCCGTAGATTCAACGTAAGCTGGATTCAAAAGTATTTATCGCTATATTAGCGAGTTTATCTGCTTCCTTATTTTTTTCACGTAATATGTGCTGTACATCTACGCTTAAAAAACTCTTTACCTTTTCTCTAATTCTTATCAAAATTTGTTTTAACGACTCATTATTGATTTTATATTCACCTAAATATTGTTTAAATACCAACTCGGAATCAATAAATATTTTTATATTCTTTGCACCCAATTTTTCTGCTTCTTCCAATGCGGTTAGAAAAGCATTATATTCCGCAACATTGTTTGTTGCTTTACCGATATATTTGTTTACAGTTTTTACAACTTTCTCAGAATTATCATATATTATTATGCCAATACCTGCGTTTCCCGGATTACCTCTTGAAGCACCATCCGCATATAAAATCAAATCTTTCATAATTTCTTATACAATATCCGCAGACAATTATTACAAATAACCAATTCCTTCCCTTTTTGAACTTCGTCTATAACATGAATCGGCAAATTCCTATGACATCCGCCACAGGTATTGTTATCTATCGGAACAACTGCTATGCCATGTTTATTATTTCTAACATTTTCATATTTTTCAGATATATTTTTAGGCAATACATCTATTTTTAATTTTCTCTCTTCTTCCAATTTAGCAATATCTTCTTCGTGTTTTTTTAATTCAATTTCAAAAACATTTTTTTTATTGGCAAACTCTTTTTCTATCTCAATATATTGGTTTTGCAAATCTTTAATGCTCTTTAATAATTTTTCGTCTTTCTCCATAACTATAAGCAATTCGTCTTCAATTCTTAACTTTATCTGTTTTCCGTTTTCAATCTCATTCAACAAAGCTCTATATGCATCGTTAGTTTTTACCCCGTTTAATTCCATATTGTGTTTTCTAATTTTTTCTTCAACAGACGCTATTTCAAAATCTTTATCCTTCTTAAATACAGAATCCTTGGAAATTTCGCTTTTTGCATTTTCTATTTCTTCCTGTTTCTTTTTCATGCTTTCTTCAAATAATTTTGTTTCATTATGTATATTTGAAATTTTATTAATAATTTCATCTTTTTTAATATCAATATTCTGTAATTCTATTAATGTTGCAAGTTTTTCGTTCATATTAAAATTTATTGGCAATGCAGGGATTGCTTGTCCGCCAACGGTTCAGTGGCGGAAACCTGTCCCCACTTTTTTGAGAACTATACTTTAAAACCCTCTTAATGTTTGTCCTCATATTGGGCAATGCAGGGATTGCTTGTCCGCCAACGGTTCAGTGGCGGAAACCTGTCCCCACTTTTTTGAGAACTATACTTTAAAACCCTCTTAATGTTTATCCTCATATTGGGCAATGCAGGGATTGAACCTGCGGCCCCTCCCGTGTGAGGGGAGTGCTCTCCCGCTGAGCTAATTGCCCAAAAATTCAAATTCTCATACGGTAAATTTATCGAACTGTCAACAGTTAAATTGTCTCCATGGTGGCTTGGTGTCCAAATAGTGTCTATCTTGATGCTTAGAATCTCAACCGCAACCTTTTTCTGATTAGGCGAAAGACGAGCATACCGCATCGTCATTTGAATAGATTTGTGTCCTGCTAATTCCATAACCGTATAAATATCAGTACCTAAATTTAACTTTCTTTTCCTTCCTGATGTCTAAAAACTTATTTTCGGCAATTTCAACCTTTCCTTTTTTAAGCAATACCTATACCAATTCTTTACTCGGACCTATTTTTTCCCACGTCCTACGACTATGAACATAGCAATCAATAAACCAACTTTCATTTTTTCTGTAAAGCCTTATTTTCTTTCTCCTTTTTGATTTTACTAAAATTTCCCAGTAAAATCAAGTTGTTTTTTTTAGCACCAACTGGATGCCAAAAAAAACAATTCCGCTCCTAATATTCTTCGTGTTTTGGATTCTTTATTATTTCCAAAAAATCTTCATAACCGGGAATACTTCCGACATCTTCAGTCGGGCATGCTCTTTTGCCGTCTGTACATATCGGATATATTTTATTTTTTTCGCGAATTAGGATTTTTTCTAATTCAATTGTATGCTCCCAGTTGTCACCAAAATCATATGTGTATCTTGCTTTATCCTTCGCCAGATTGACGGCTTTATATCGTCCAGCGTTATTTTAAACTGATATACCTTGATAAAATCCTGTTTCATTTTCTTTAAAATTTTAAATAGCCTTCTTATCTCAGTTTAGGATAAATATACTATACTGTCCCTCTTATTCATGCATATCAATCAACTCATTTTTGTTTACTAAGTGAACCCGTTCCTGTTTTGCAAGTTTCATCATAGCATCGGTAAATCCGCTTTTACTGAATAAAATATAATATTCTTTCCTGCCTTCCTTCCCCCACTTAACATTTTTTGCTTTCCTTTTTAAGTCATCAAAAATATTCGTCCCTACCTGTTTGTTTGACCATTTAACTTCACAGAAAAGAATTTTATTCTCCTCGTCGTTTGTCGCAACGATATCTATCTCCTCATTCTTTTCCCACCATCTTCCTATTTTTAAAAATGGGAAAACCCGATCAGGTTGCTCTCTTAAAATTTCAATTGCTATCCGCTCATAATTATCGGCAACAAGAGTATTAAATGTCTGTTTCAGTTTTCGGAAAACAAGTTCTGTCTTACCCATTTCTAATTCACTTTTATACGGAAATACATAATTGAACCAGAAAATAAAATACTGGTCGCTTAACCTGTATAATCCTCTTTTGGAAAGTTGCGGGTTCTTTTCGGTAACGGGCACTTCCTTGACTATCAGGTGCAAATCCTCCAATATGTGCAGATATTTCATTATTATATTTTTTTGCAGACCGGTATCATTGACTATTTCGCCAAATTTACGTTTGCCGTATGCAACGGCTCTTAAAATTGAAACATATGTTCTAGGTTCCCTTAACTCCTCCCTTAATATAAACTCAATTTCATTATACAGATAGTCGGTAGGTGAAAATATGTGTTTCCTTAAGTTTTCATTGACGGATAAATGCTTGTCAAATTGCAAGAGGTAGGCAGGTGTCCCGCCGACAATAGTATGAACATTGATAAAATCATCAAATTTCAGGGATGGAAAAAATTTCCACGATTGGTTAAATGTAAGCGGCTTCACTAGAATCTGTCCACTTCGTCTTCCGTAAAGAGGCGCTTTGTAATCCAGGGTTTCCGTTTCCATCATACCGATGCTTGAACCGGATAAAATTACAAGGATTTTGGAGTTCTTTAATTCCTCATCCCAGCCGTGCTGGAAAATACTGGAAATGCCTTTGTTGGCTTCTACAAGGTACGGAAACTCATCAATAGCAAATACTATATGCTCATTCTTCTTTTTAAGATACTCAAATATCTGATACCAATCGCTGAAACCTCGCCCTTTAATAAAACTGTCATTAAAATAATCGCCTATTTTTTGTGAAAGCAACTTGATGTTTTCCTGTTCGGTTATCTTATCGGCAAGAAAATATATTGATTCCTTGTTTTTCAAAAATTCTTTAATAATCGAGGTTTTTCCCACCCGCCTTTTCCCGTAAACGATAACAAGGTGCGCTTTGTTTTCTGCCCATAGATAGTTAAGATATTTCAGTTCCGTTTCCCTGTTTATGAATTCCATTTTACCACCCCCAAACAACTGTATACTCATAAGTATAATACTAAAAAGTATATATTTTGTCAAGAGTTTTGTTACTTTATGGTCATTTGTTGTAAGCAACTCTATGCTAATTAGGGTCTGCTGAAAAACTCCATGCCTACGTTCCCAAGGAACTTTGGCAGGCAGGCAGCATCCCCTGATTTCACAGATTGAAAAGTAGATTACACAGATTAAGTCCCGACGGTAATATCAGTGTAATCTTTCAAAAATCTGTGTAATCTTTTTGCTCAATTCTGCACTTGGCATAAAGTCATACAAATAAAAAAATCACCGTTTGTCGTTGGTGATTTCATTTTCCGTCGGTGATTCTGATGTGGCTTGGTCACTGTGTGAGGGGAGTGCTCTCCCGCTGAGCTAATTGCCCAAAATACCTTTTTTAGGGCATATATCCGATAAAAAGCAATTTACACAATCAGGTCTCTTAGCAGAACATATTTTTCTGCCGTGTTCAATTAAAAGATTTGATATAGCAAACCAGTCTTTTTTAGGTACAATTCCCATTAAGTTTTTTTCAATTTTTACAGGATCAATATGTTCTGTGAGAGATAACCTATAAGATAATCTTTTTACATGAGTATCTACAGCTATTCCAACCACTTTTCCGTATCCGTTCCCTAAGACTATATTAGCTGTTTTCCTTGCAACACCCGGAAGCGTTAATAATTCATCCATTTCACAGGGCACGATTCCGTTATATTTATTTTCTATTATTTTACTTGATTCTATTATATTTTTCGCTTTATTATGATAAAAACCTGTTGATTTAATTTCTTGCTCAAATACTTTAATATCAGCATTCGCGTAGTCAGATACCGACTTGTATTTTCTAAAAAGCTTTTGGGTTACTATATTTACCCTTTTATCTGTACACTGTGCAGAGAGTATTGTTGCTACAAGAATTTCATGCGGATTTGAGAAGTTTAACGCCGTTTTCTTTACTTCGGGATAATGCTTTTTCAAACGATATATTATTTCTTTTATTTTGTCTTTAACATTTTTCACTTTTTTATTTTAAATTATCAGTTATCGGTTAATTTGGGCCCTGAGGGACTTGCCTGCCCGCCGTAGATGTGTCAACAATGTGGCGAATAGCCACGATTATTGATGACACGCTTATCGTAGGCGGGAACCCCCGACTAAACTTTGTTGCTTTTATTTATTCCTAAATTATCGGTTATCGGTTAATTTGGGCCCTGAGGGACTTGCCTGCCCGCCGTAGATGTGTCAACAATGTGGCGAATAGCCACGATTATTGATGACACGCTTATCGTAGGCGGGAACCCCCGACTAAACTCTATTGCTTTTATTTATTCTTAAATTATCAGTTATCGGTTAATTTGGGCCCTGAGGGACTTGAACCCCCGACCCGCTGATTATGAGTCAGCTGCTCTAACCAACTGAGCTAAGGGCCCGAATACCGTCTAACTACTTTTCTTCAACCACTTTTCCATCAACAAATCCAAGTCTTCATCATCTCGTATTTTAGTAGTATTTAATAATGTCTAAAAGCATCATTTTGTCAGTTTGTAAGTAAAAAATAAGTAAAAGCCTTTAACCTGTAAAATAGCCACCTAATTGTTCCCTGCCGAATGTCCCGTTTGAAACGAAAACTGTTAATTTTCTGTTGATTTTACTAAATTATTTTTCTTTTGTCAATGTTTGTTATGCTGTAATTTTAAAAGATTTAATGAAGCTCCACGGGTTGAAAACCCGTGGTATCTTTTGTTTCAGGATTCCACGGAGCGGAATCCTGCCCGAAGACCATTCATCCGCACCTTTAGGTGCGCCCTTACAGGCGTGGTCTTCTGGATGCAGGATAAATTATTCATTATTAGTTTTTTAGCCATTCTATTATTGTATTGAATAATTAAATAGGTGTGACCCCTTTATTCCATATAGTCTAATAATGATTTGGAACGAGACGGATGCCTCATTTTCCTTATAGCTTTTGCTTCTATTTGACGAACTCGCTCGCGAGTGATTTTAAATATCTTTCCTACATCCTCCAACGTTAAAGGATACCCATAGCCGATACCAAACCTTAAACGTATTATTTCAGCTTCACGTTCTGTTAATGTTGCTAATACCTTCTCTATTTCATCATATTTTAAGTTCAGATAGATATGGCTCTCCGGTGTTTTGTGTTTTTTATCTTCAATAAAATCCTCAAGACGGGAATCCTCATCATCGCCGATTGGCATGGCTAACGAAACAGGTTCCTGCACTATTCTTAAGAGCATTCTAACTTTGTCACCGGACATCTTTAAATATTTGGAATATTCTTCTATTGTCGGATCGCTACCATAATCCTGCTGGTGTTTTCTTGAGTATCTGTGAAGTTTGGATACCATTTCTTTCATATGAACCGGTATTCTTATCGTTCGCGATTGGTCAGCTAATGCCCTGTTTATTGATTGCCTAATCCACCATGTCGCATATGTGGAAAATTTAAATCCCTTCTTGTATTCAAATTTTTCAACAGCCTTTATTAATCCTAAATTACCTTCTTGAATTAAATCCAATAATGATAAAGATGGCGAATACATGTGTTTTTTTGCAATAGAAACTACCAGCCTAAGGTTGGCTTTTATTAGTTTTGATTTTTCCGATAATAATTGAATCTCTAATTGCTTAATTTTATTTGCAGATGCTTCTATGTCATCAAGCGATACATTTAAACTTTTTGACATTTTATTTAATCGTTGTGAAGCATTATTAATGTCAATTAATACTTTGTTGAATTTTGAATATTCATATTTTGTTAACCTATTAAATTTGTCCTTATTTATTTTTTTCTTTTTAACCTGACGATATATACATTTTATATCATATATAGACATTTTGCTTCTTTTATAAACCTGCTCAATGATATTTTTATTAAATACAATCCTATCAGCGTAGTTTAATATCTTCAACTTAAGCTTATTAAATTTTTCTTCATTTAAGTTCAAGCCAATTATCTTTTTAATAATTTCTTTTTTAAGTTCAATTACCTTATTATGTAATTTTGCCTTTTTAACTGGATTCTTTTTGATGCTTCTTATTTTTTGTTTAAAGTCGTTTATTTTTGTTTGAATTCTATCAATATACTTTGATGCTTCTATCATTCGCCTTTGCATGTTTCTAAGAGTTGTATCCGTCTTTTTACCACGCGGCATAAATTCCCGAGGAGATGCAACGCTCGTTGAGATTAATACTTCCCAATTTTTTATCTCTTTTAACGAAATTGGCGAATCAAGGACTATCATTTTCAATTCTTTTTTCTTTTCCCATATACTTTTTGTTAGTTCAAGTTCCTCTTTTCTTTGAAGCAAGGATGATTTCCCCATTTCGCTAAGATACATTCTGACAGGATCATCCATTTTAAGCCGTATCGCTTCTTCATCTTCTAATATAACCGGCTGTTTTTCTAAAACGGGAATCTGTTCGGGATGCTTTTCTATTATGCTGATTCCCATATCACTTAAAGTGATAAAGAAGTTGTCCATTTCGTCAATGCTCATATTTGTCAGCGGTAGATGTTCAAAGATTTCGTCATATGTAAGAAATCCTGCTTGTCTACCCTGTTGTATTAAATTTCTTATTTCTCTTTCGTCAATCATTTTTTTGTTCCTTTAATCATTTTTGAAATTCTTAAAAATTCACCTATATCCTCTTTTTTTAATTGCTCCATTTTTATTCTTCCTCTTTTTAGATTTATTGCTTTATTAAAGGATTCAATAAACTTTTCCGGATCTGCAATATTACAATCGGATATTAACATTTGAGATATTATATCAGAATTTATAATTTGAACCAGTTCAGCCGGTGATATGGATGTTCTGCCTTCTTTCCTTAGTCCAACCAAAATATTAAAAATATTCCGTATTTCCACATTATTCAAATCCTCTTCAGTTATATCGGATATTTTGTCAGTTAATTCTAAATCCCTAATCAGTACTGAAATTAAATTGTATTCTGTTAAACTGATGTTCCTTTTGATATTTATATTTTCTGTTTGTATATTTTTATTGCTATTTAAATTATCAATTTTATGTAATTCCTGATTAAGAAGTTCTTCTTTAATCTCAAGTTTTTCTGAGAGTAATTTTATATATTCTGATTTAACTATTATATTGGGTATTTTAGATATTACCGGCAATACAGATTTAACAATATCTACTTTACCTTCAATGGATTTATAATCATATATCTTAGATTTTTCACTGATTAGAAAATCAATATACGAAATTGAATCGCTAAAAATGCTTTTTAACTTATCGGCTCCATCACTTATAAGTATTTCATCGCTGTCTTTTCCATTAGGAAGCTGTGAAATTTTAACTTGCAAATCATTAGCCAGTAGTATTTCCGATGATCTTATAGATGATGAACGACCGGCAGCATCAGGATCATATGCAACAGTAATATTGTCCGTATATCGTTTCAAAATTGATGAATGTTGAGATGTTAATGCCGTCCCTAATGTTGCAATTGTATTGTTTATTCCGTATTGATGGCACATAATTACATCTATGTATCCTTCTAATATTACAGCTGAATTTGTTTCTCTTATAGACTTGCCTGCAAAATTTAAAGCATATAACGTTTTACTCTTTGAATATACCACCGTTTCAGGTGAATTGAGATATTTTGGCATTGTTTTATCATCCAAAACCCGTCCCCCAAAAGCGATTATTCTACCTGTTACATCAAATATAGGGAATATTATTCTGTTATAAAAAAAATCCTTATCTGTAGATATTACCCCTGATTTGTACAATATATCTTTTGAATAACCCTTTTTCACTGCAGCGTTATATAACGTTTTTGATGATGCAGGAGCATACCCGATACAAAATTTTTCAATTGTTTCGCTGTTAATACCTCTCTTCTTTAACCAATTTTTTGCAATAGTATTTTCATTTAGAAGCTTTTGGTAAAAGATACCAGCCTCTTCTAATATTTTATATATCGTTTCCCGTTCTTTGTAGGTTTTATCATCATCAGAATAACCTGTTTCTTTTATTTCTATAGAATACTTTTTTGCCAGTTTTCTTATAGCATCCGGGTAGGTAAGCCCTTCCATCTTCATAAGAAAAGAAATGGCATTCCCACCTACGTTGCAGCCAAAACAATGAAAAATCTGCTTTTCAGAATTTACAAAAAAGGATGCTGTTTTTTCTTTGTGAAATGGACAACAGGCTTTATAATTTCTGCCGGATTTGACAAGACGGACTGATTCTTCAATAACTTCTACAATATTTGCGGAGTTTAAAATATTCTGAATCGTTGCTTCCGGAATAGACATTAAAATCCCAGTCCCTGTATCAATCACTTCGCTATCTTCTATAGAATAGCATTATAACAAAGGTTCATCCTTTATGACTTATTCGACGATAACCTGAACAGGGAATTATATCAATAGAACCAAATTTGCCTTCTACTTTATCCAGAAGCAAATTAATCCCGAGCGTATCGCTTGATATATGTCCCGCAACAACAACATTAATATTGGATTTTTCAGCATTTTTAATATGCTCATCGGACATATGCATTGCAACAATCGTTCCAACCCCTGCGATAGAAAGCTTTTCAAGAAACTCTACCGCACCTTCGGTTCCGCCGGTCATATCAACAAATACTTTTCCGGCACGATTATCTTCTGAACCAACAATAATTTTAGGACCGATAGATTCTTTTATTGAATTCTTATATTCCGGAATGGATTCCAATATTTTAATTACATCCGAAATAATATAAGGCTTTGCATTTTCAAATTTTTCCTGAAGATATTTACTTACATGATTATCAGCTACAGTATGGGCACATACAAAAGGAATATTAAGTATTTTAGCCGCATCAACCACTCTTGTATGGTTCGCTGGCATTAACTTTCGTGATACTTCTTTCATTCTTTTTGATAATAATCCTTCAGCCACATTTATAGGCACACCGAATTGTTCAAGAATGTCTTTCTGCATCCCCATAACTTCATAAAGATTTGCATATGCATAACCGCAAGGATGATGAGACATTATTAAATCAACTTGTTTACCGGATTTTCTTAGGTATTCGGAAAGTAATACTTCTGAAACATCAATGTCTATTCCAACAAGTACAGATTTAATTTCTTCTTCGCCTGAACCGTTTAATAACCTCGTATCCTTATAGGGGTTTCTAAGGGATTCCAAATCAAAATCTGATTTTTTTTCATTGCTAAGCCCATCATATTTCCGTTTTGCAATCTCAATCTGCTTATTTACAACATCCAAACCCCTTGGATCAGACGAAATACCAAATTCCACAAGACTATTAAAAAAATCTTTCAGTTTCAATATTAACCTCCAATAAATACCAATAAAAGATTTCTAATCCTATAAATTTAATATCACGCCAACAAATAAATTTTTGTTGCTTTGTCGCAATTTATAAAAAGATTAGACCTTCATCCTTCGTCCGCCTTTGATCCGCCATCTGGCGGAAGTATCGGACTACGAGAATGGACGCAGTATATTCTGTCTCAGGAACAACCTGTCCCGACTTTATTTGGGACTGATTTTCTAAATTGAATTAACTTTTTCACTATCTGAAGAAAATTCTTTTTCTCAATTTTCTTCTTGCTTCTTCCGATTTACGTTTCCTTTTTATTGAAGGAGTTTCATAGAATTCACGTTTCTTAATTTCCGCAAGAATTCCATCTTTTTCACATTCTCTCTTGAATCTTCTTAACGCTTCATCGATAGATTCTCCTTCTCTTAGTTTAACATTTGCCAATTTAAAAACACCACCTTTCTTTATTACCACGCCGAAGCTTTCACCAGAAAGCGTAGCAGATTAACTTTCTACATTTTACCTCTCTACTGCCTCTATGCTATCCCGGAGGCCAATTAAAAACTCTTCCTCCTAATAAATGCCAGTGTATATGAAAAACGGATTGTCCTGCACCGCGATTAGTATTTAATACTAACCTGTAACCATCTTCTGCTATACCTTCCTTTTTGGCAATTTCTTTAACAAACATATGGACTTCACCTATAATATTGCAATCCTCTTTTGTAATGTCATTTAGGGTAGATATATGCTTTTTAGGGATTATTAAAATATGAACAGGTGCCTGAGGATTTACATCCCGAATGGCTATTAGTTCCGAGGTTTCCCCGACATATTTAGTAGTAATTTTTTTGCTAATAATACCGCAAAATAAACAATCAGACATCTTAATATTTATAATGAATTTTCACCATTTTGTCAAGTACTTTTTTTGCGAAGCAATCCGCCAATGACTTAGTGGCGGATAACAATCTTTGATTACACAGATTTTATCTTTTTAACTATTCCTCATAACCAGTACCCGCCACTGATTCGCCAGCTGGCGAAATGGCGGGTAAATAATCAGATTTTATCTTTCTAACTATTCCTCATAACCAGTACCCGCCACTGATGCTATGGCGGGTAAATAATCAAGACTATTAAGAAAATCATCGGTGGTCTTGATTATTTAAAGAAACTCATTATCTCCTTCTGGTTTTTTATAAAGCTTACCGACAAATTTTCTTCTATATCTTTATTGTTAATTTCGCGGTAGTTCAAATCATATACTTTTACCCTCCTCATATTATATGTTTCAAACGGTATAATAGCGGTATATTCAGCATTTACAAGAGCCATTTCATCCCACGAAGAACATAAGATGAAATCCCGTCTATCATTTTTTAATAATGATTGTCCTTGAGAATAATCCCCGGCTTCATTATTATAACCTAAAAACGGAAATATAGTGGGTATTATATCATTATGACTTGTTAATTTTGAATATTCTTTATGTTTGTAACCTGGAATATGCATTATTAACGGAACTTTTATTTGTTCTTCGCAAAAACCATGATTATGTCCATAGAAACCTTTTTCAAAAAATGCTTCTCCGTGATCTGCGGAAATTAACAAAATGGTGTTTTCAAGGATGCCTTTTTTTTCAATAGCTTTAATAATGTTTCCAATCAAATAATCGTTATAATAGATTGCATTTCTATATCTATTGAATACGGGATATATGTTTCTTTTATTTAATAAAAGATAATTGAAGGTTGCTACGGTAGGTTTAAACTTTTCAAATTTTTCAGGAAAATCATAACTACCATGCGGACAATCTAAAAATATAAATGAAAAAAATGGTTTTTTATCTTCTTTCTGTGCTATGTATTGTATAAATTTATCTGAAATTGCCTTGTCTTTATCACTTTTTGTTTCTCCCGGCGGTTTGTCATATATGCTATCCAAAGGGATGTCTATAAAACATGTCTTGTCAAATTCGGGAAATGTCAGCTCCGCTGAGGCAAGTATTCTAAATTCATAGCCCAACTGCATCAATGATGTTATAAAAACAGGTGCTTGCCTTTCACCCAGAATTGAATTCCAATAATATCCGTGTAGTCCGTAAAATATTGAAAATACGCCGAATCTTGTACAGTTACCGCCACTATAATGATTTTTGAAAACTAAAGCCTTTTTACTAAAATTATATATATTAGGTGTTACCTCTTTATTAAACATATCATATCTGAATGAGTCGGAAAATATCCATATGATGTTAGGTAAACCTTTTCCTTTTTTATTGTCATTTAGTAATTTATTTTTAGGATAATTGAGCCCAGAATATCTTTTATCCAATTTAATACGAACGGTATTTTGTTTTCTAATATTTAAATACTTATGCGCAAACTTATTTATTGTTAATGGCTGGTATAACGGGAATAATTTTGAATGTCTTGTTATGTATGAAATATTACGCAAATCCGCGTATGCATATATTCCTTTATCAAGTAATATAATAAATAATATAAAAAGAAATGATAAAAAAACTTTTTTTTGATTTAATAATATTTCTTTTTTTTCAATAATTTTTAATATCCGATTATAAACAAGATATTCTAATATAAACACTAAGATTATAGTAAGTATTATAAATATCTTTGTTGTAATGTTAAATTCAAGCGATTCCCACCCGCCTTTAGTGAGAATAGTGTTTAATGTAAATCCGTTTATATGAAATCTGAATATTTTATAAATACCGACATCTGCAATAAACAATATATTTATGATAGAAAACATTGTAATATAAATGATTTTGGGAAACTTTAAGTAATAGATAAATATGAAAATAGTCGTTAGTAGTATATATATTGAAAAAGTATTAGAAAGATAGGCGATTATTGTATGGGATACCTCAAGAGGATATTTGCCTACAAATGTAAAATATGGGATACCTATCAGTAAAGTTAAAAGTATGTTAAATGATATAAAATATAAGATTATTAAAAAACTTTTGTTTTTCATAAATTCAACAGACAGCAGCCAAATCTGCCTTATTCATAGTTAAATATGTAATTTCATTGGGTAATACAGCGTCAGGTAATTTTAAATAAATATAGTTTGAGGTATAACCGTATCCGTTTGATTCCTTTAATACATCCAATTTTTTACCAGAAAATTTTAATGCGAATGCCCGTCGAAGATGCATATCTAATTTACTACATTTCTTAATCCATTTGTCAATTAGACTATTATCGCATACCTTATCCAACAATGCCGATTCCGTGCCAGGTCTTTTTGAATATCTAAATATATGAATGCGGGAAAACTGGCATTTATTTATAAAATTATAAGTATTTCTCAAAGTATCTCCATTATCAAAAGGATAACCAATTATCACATCAGTGGTTATACCGATGTCCGGAATTTCTTTCCGTATTTTTTGAATTTTATCCAAAAAAATTTCTTTTGTGTAAGGACGCCTCATGCTTTTTAGTATTTCATTATCACCCGATTGCAACGGAATATGTAAATGATGACAAAGTTTATTTGACTTTTTTATTAAACCGATAATCTCATCTGAAATATCTAAAATCTCTATTGAAGATAATCTTATTCTAAAATACCCTTTCAATGTTTCCAACTCTTTTATTAGATTTGTTAATCCTTTTATTTTTTTGCTTTCTTTATTTCCTATTCCATATTTTCCCAATCTAATCCCGCATAAAACAATTTCTTTATAATCTAATGATAAATAGTATTTAATTTCTTTAGTAATATCCGCAATATCTCTTGAAAACATTACAGTCCTTACTTTTGGTACTATACAGTATGAACATTTCCCGTCGCAACCGTCCTGAATTTTAACAAATACCCGTGTTCTGTTATTTAAATTTGATACTGAATTAAATTTCTTTTTTACTTTATTTAAACCTAAAATATTTAAAATATTTTTTTTATCTGAATTTTTAAAGCATTTAACACCGGGAAATTCATATTCCAGCGATTTCTTTGCTCTTTCTACATAACAACCAGTCATATATATCTTTGCTTTTGAATTTAAACGGATGCATTTCCTTAGATATTGTTTCGTTTTATTATCAGCTTTAGAAGTAACCGTACAAGAATTTATTACAATGGCATCCGAACCTATGAAATTAGATGTTAAATTCCCTGAATCAAGAACTTTGTTTTGCATATAAGATGTCTCACATTGATTTATCTTACACCCAAATGTTTTAAAATGTATTTTCATAAATCCAGCTCATAAATAATATTGGATATCATAACTATCGGGGCAGTTTCGGTGCGAAGAATCCTTTTGCCCAAAGAAATAGGAATTAAACTGTTTTTTTTTGCAAATTCTATTTCAGTATCTGAAAAACCGCCCTCAGGACCGATAAATAAGTTAATATCTGATAGTTCCCGATGCTGAGTCATTGGCAAGAAAATATCCTTTAATTTATTTTTTTCTTCACATTCCCAGGCTATCAAAGATATAGATGTTTTTAAATCTTTATCAAGTGATTCTATCGCATTTTTAAAACTTTTTATCGGAAATATTTCAGGGACAGCTGTTCTGCCGGATTGTTTTGATGCTGAAATCGCAATTTTTTGCCAACGTGATAGTTTATGTGAATTTTTTGTTTCATCTTGAATACTGTATTGAGTCCTTTCAGAAATCATTGGAATAACTTTAGCGACACCCAATTCAGTTGTTTTTTCAATTATAAAATCAAGCTTCTTAAATTTTGGAAGTGATTGATATAGGTTAATCCGAATTTTAGATTCGATATCTATTTGGGTTTTTGATATTATTCTGAATATTATACGTGACTCTTCAATTTTTTCAATCTCTGCTTTATACTGGTTTCCTTTTCCGTCAAATAGAAAAACAACATCACCTATTTTTTTTCTTAAAACATTTTTTAGATGATGTGTTTCGCTACCTTCAATTTCAGCAATATTGCCTATAATATTTTCTATAAAAAAACGGCTGCTTATTTTATTCTCCTTTTTCTTCTGTAGTTGCCGAGTTTACTCGGCGTTTCTCTAACACCGCCAACCCCTCCACTGTGGCATTGGCGGGCAAGCAAGGTTGGCAACTACATATTATTTTCAT
>DMMW01000035.1:58143-64333 GCA_003452965.1 Elusimicrobiota bacterium | reverse complement strand
TAAAAATCAGGTTTATATTTTTTTAAATCATTATATGTCCTGAACCCATAAAGAACAGCACAGGAAACAGTTTTACATCTTTTTGCAACTAAAATATCCGTATTGCTATCTCCGACTATTAAGATGTCTTTTGGTCTCACTTTTTCTTTCTTAATTATTTCGTTTATATGATATGGCGATGGTTTCAATTTTTCCTTATCCTCGCTGTTTATACCTATTATTTTTTTGAAATATTTTTCCACTTTTAACAATTTCATTAATTTAACGGTATAAATATGCGGTTTATTTGAAATAAGGTATATAGATATTTTTGTCTTTTCCAATTCATCCAATACCTTCAATACTCCGGGATATAATTTTGATTTTTTTACTAAATTTTTTATATAGTATTTTTTGAATAATGATTTTGCTTTTTCTATAGGTATGTTTTCTGTGGTGAGGTTTTTGAAAAAATTATCTACGCCGCTACCAACAGCATATTTTACTTTTTCTTTGGATTTTTTTGATATATTAAATTCCTTTAAAACTTTATTTGCGGAATCTGCTATATCATCTAAAGTATCTACAAGTGTTCCATCTAAATCGAAGATAATTACTTTAAATTTATATTTAGTCATAATTAAAGTAATTATACATATTATGAGTAAAAAATACAAGAATTTGATTTTAAAAGGTGACTACCTTATCGCTTTCCTCCATTATTTCATTCAATTCATTCATATTTGTCGCCTGATTTAACTCAGGTTCTATAGATTCGGGTTCATCAAGATATGTATTGTAATCGATATTTTTGTCATAATTCTCAGTAAACATGTGCATTTTTTCAAAATTATTAAATTTTTTAGAATTAATAATCTCGGGGTCAAGACCCTTCCCCAGTAAACACATTTTTACCGAATCACCGCTTTTAACGGCAAAATATGCAAGTCTAAACGCGTTCCATACTGCATCCGAATCCCCTGAATAAACCACGATTCCTAACTTCATGATTACCTCCTGAAATTCTAAACTAACTTGCCTTTGATTGATACGGTATACTCTTTAATAATAATATTTATACCTGATTTATTTAGAGCATCTTCTGTAATTTTAACGATGCCGAAACAACACGGTACTTCCATGTGCACAATAGAAACCGACTTTATATTATTATTTTTGAAAATCTCAGAAAGTCTATCAACATATAACTCATATTCATTGTCTAATTTGGGGCAAAATATAATCAATATTTTATTTTTAAGGAATTTATTATGAAACCCCGGAAAAGAAAACGGTACACAATCTGCTGCTATTACAATGTCCGCATTTTTGAAATACGGTGCCGACGGATTTATTAGTTTTAGTTGAATCGGCCAATTGGAAAGTTCTGATTCCATACCGATTTCTTTGTTTTTAGATTTGCTTTTCTTTTCTTCCTTTAAATCCATCACCATAGAACCGGGACAACCGCATTTTTCAGTTGCTTGTTTTTCTTCCAAATCCGGTATCTTAATATTTTCCTTTATTAATATATCCGTTGCTTGTTTCAAATACTCATGCTGCGAATGTTCTTTTAAATGTTTGAGATGCGCCTTTATTAAATTTTCACCTCCTTTTATAATGTTTTCCATAACTTTTTTTTCATCATAATTCTCTGCTTCTCTTTCTTCTATAATAATAGCATTTTCCGGGCATTGACCGATACACGCACCTAAACCATCACACAGCAATTCTCCGACTAATTTAGCCTTACCGTCTACTATTTTAATTGCACCTTCAGGGCAACTATTAGCGCATTGACCGCATCCGTTGCACTTCTCTTCATTAATTTTTATGATTTTTCTTTTTGCCATATTTATACCTAATTAAAATTTTGCTTTTGTTTTCTACTTCACCATTGCTTTTTCTATTTTATATTCTCCCAAATGCCTGTCATCCAATTCGCCCTTTTTGCTTTTGTTCCAGTTTTCTACTCTGGAATAATATCCGACTACCCTTGTAATATGTCTTACATTTTTACCCTGAGTAATCTCTTTTTCCAGGATAGGCCATGCATTTTTTTCAATTGCTTCAGCCGTAAAATGGGCAACGGTATCAAGCCATTCACAACCCACAAAGTATCCTGACTTGCCGATATATTCACCTTCACACCAGTCATACCCACGCTCATCACAAATACCAACAAACTTAGCTATCTCCATCTTGCCACCTCCAAATCTTTAAGCAACCTTTCGACCGTTATATTATTAAATTCAGTTATGACCTTGTCTTCAATGTTTTTAATTCTTTTTCTAATCACACATTGCGAACGTTTAGGACATGGATCCTGTTTAAGTTTACAATCTGAGAGTTCAATCTTCCCCTGAAAGATTTTCATAAGTTTAGTTACATTGATATTTTTTGCATCTATTGATAATTTTACACCCCCGCTGACACCTTCTCTTGATGAAATAATACCTTTATTTGTCAGTACCTGTAAAATTCTTCTTATAAAATAAAGCGAAATATCTTCCTTCTCAGATATTTCGGTTGAAGAAATATATTTACCTCTGTTTTTTGCGAGATACATTATCGCCCTAACTGCATAATCAGTGTTTTTCTTGAAAAATTTCATCCTTAATGCTCCTTTTGCTATCTACTACTATTATAGTGTTAGTTTATAAAAAAGTCAAGGTCTTTTTTTATTTTTAATTTTTTTTTTGCCCGAGGTAGGGAATGTCTCTTAAACTTTAATTTTTAAATGAATTCTTCGAGGGTAATCCTACATACAATGTATCTGCTATCTACTATCTGCTAACTGGCGAAGCAAATCAGTGACGAAAACTTTCCACTTCTTACCTTTAACTTGATTTTTGGCCACATAAAACCTTTCCTTGCAATTTTTAACTTTTAATTTTTAATTTTAACTTGCCCTTCTTATTACTCTTTTTTGCAGTTCTTTCTTGCCCATATCCTTTTCAACAAACATTGCTTCCTTAGTGAATGGATTTGTCTCTGTATAATACATCAAAGTGGAATAAGTAGACGGGGACGGCATAAATATTTGTATCTGTTCCGGTATTAATTTCAATTTTTGTATTATGAAATTTTTCATTTTTTTCATATCATTTATATCACAATCTGGATGAGCCGCAATTAAATAGTAGGTTAAAAATTGTTCCTTGCCGTATTGCTTGTTCGTCTTATCAAATATATTTTTAAAATTGCATAAGTAGGATTGGTCGCATTTTCCCATGCTTTTTAAGACTTTTTCTTCTGTATGTTCCGGGGCTATTTTTAACTGACCTGAAATATGGTGCAAAACAAGTTCTTTCATATATTGGTTTCCATATTCTTTGTCATTCAACAATATATCATACCTGATTCCCGACGCTATAAAGACTTTTTTTATTTTAGGGATATTTCTTATCTTTTCTAAAAGTTCAATCTGCTTTCTATGACTAATTCTTAGATTTTCACATATCTTTGGATATAAACATCTCTTATTTTTGCATTGACCTTGTTTTGATTTTTTCTCGCACTCAATTTGATACATGTTTGCGGTAGGACCGCCTAAATCAGAAATATATCCCTTAAAATCCGGAAGTTTAACTATTTCCATGATTTCATTTAATATTGATTCTTCTGTTCTTGATACTACCTTTGTTCCTTGATGAACAGTTATTGAACAAAAATTACATTGACCGTAACAACCCCTGTGAGTATTAACGGAAAATCTAATCGTTTCAAGAGCTCTTACAACACCGTCCTTTTTATAATATGGGTGAACATCTCTTTCATATTTCAGGTTATATATGTCCGATAATTCTTCGGAAGTTAAGTTATATTGCGGTGGATTCTGAATTAAATATCTTGTGTCGGTTTGTTGGTATAATCCGTTTGCAGTTATAGGATCATTATTTTCATAAAATATATTGAACATATTTATGAATTTAATTTTATCTTCTTTAACATCTGCGTATGACGGCAAATCTATGTATCCTTCCTTTATGGTTTTTGAAATATAACATAATCCGCGTATATTTTCTATCGGTTCATTTTTTTTCAGTTTATCCGCTAATTCCAAGACGGTTCTCTCGCCCATTCCATAAACCAATAAATCTGCTTTTGAATCAAATAATATGGAACGTCTTATTTGATTATCCCAATAATCATAATGAGGGATTCTCCTTAAACTTGCTTCTATTCCACCAAGAACTATCGGTTTAGTATTTTTATAATATCTTCTAATCAAATTAGAGTAAGCAATTACAGCCCTATCGGGTCTTTTATTGTTTTCACCACCTGCCGTCAAATCGTCTTTTTGTCTCCGTTTTTTTGTTGCGGTATAATTTGAAATCATTGAATCCAAACAGCCCGAACTAACTCCCCAAAACAATTCCGGTTCCCCCAATCTCTTTATATCCTCTTCATTATTAACACTCGGCTGGGCAATAATTCCCACCTTATAACCGGCTTTTAACAGTATCTTCCCTATAACAGAAATTCCAAAATAAGGACTATCTATATAAGCATCCCCAGTTATAAGAATTATATCCAACTTATTCCAGCCGATTTTTTTAATTTCTTCTTTAGTGGTAGGTAAAAACATGTTCCCTCGTTAGAAGATGCAACCTACAGGATTTCAAAAAACTCTGATTTTAAGCAACATTTTCTAATTGATTTTATTGATTTCCCTGTATTTTATCCAAGTATTCAGGAGGGATTTTCTTCAGAGCAAAATATTTCAATAAATTACTTTTTGCTTTTTCTTTTCGACTTTCAATTCTTTCGGTCAAATATATGTCCACCCATATATTGGCCGCTTTTTCGTATTTTCCTTGCTGGTCATAAATATTACCTAATATTAACTTCACCTCAAATGGACAGTCGGGATATTTAAGCGCCTTTTCAAGATTTTCCATTACATTCTCAAATTCACCCTGTTTCCAATATATAATTGCTGCGGCAAATAAATGAAAAAGATAAAAGTTAGGATTATGCTTAATACCTTCGTTCAACAGTTCCAATCCCTCGTCATAACGGGTCAAATTCCATGCAAGCGATGCACCACCGAATGAATATACATACTTGAAATAAGGATCAATATTAACAGTTCTACGGCACATATCCAAAAGATATCTGTATCTGCCATACTCTCCTTTTCTTTTCGGATCATCAGCGTACTTGGCGTATTCTTCTTCTGAAATAAAATCCTCCCAACCGCCCCCTCCGTAATATTGTAAGGTTTGAATCCAGCATACATCAGCAAATATCCTTCTCATCCCGAATAAAAATCCGATAAAATCAGTGGACATTGTTTTTTCAGTGGCAATATCTTTAAGCGGCGGATAAGGATAAGTAAAGTTTTTATTAGCCCACCAACCTGAACAAAATAAAACGGATAAGAGTAATAGTATAATAATGCTTCTTTTCATAATACCTCTGCTTTATTTAATATACCTTCAATGTCCTTCTCTATCTCCATATACTTATTATTCAAAATATTATTATCAAAATTGCTCGAAAAATTATTATATCTTACATAACCTATTGTTTCCAAACCGCTAATATTCATATTATTAGACGGTTCTTTTTCTTTGTCAATTCCCTTTTTGTTTATTAATAAATATTTATTTTTTATTTTTGAGCCAAGCGCTTCTGCGGTTTTCTTGACATTTTCGGCTGCAATCAAGCTTATCTTAGTCGGTTCGGCAACTATAAAGAGCACATCCACCTCTTCATTCGTCCTTCTTGAAATATGTTCCAAACCGGCTTCATTATCTATCACAACAAATTTGTATTGTTGACCTATTTTTTTAATAAAAGTTCTTAAAAGATTGTTAACTGCACAATAACAGCCGGGACCTTCTGGTTTTCCCATAACCAGTATATCAAAACCACTATTTGTTTCTATAATACATTCCTGCGTCTTTAAATCAAGCCAATCTACTTTTGAAATACCCGTAGGATTATTTTTAAATTCATCTTCTCTTAAATCGGATATTGATACATCACATTCAACACCCAAGTAATAACCAAGATTTGCATTCGGATCTGCATCAACAGCTAAAACAGGTGTCTGTCCCCTTTTTATCAGATGCTTGATAATTAAGGCAGTAATTGTGGATTTTCCTACTCCGCCTTTTCCCGCCACCGCAATAATCATAATATTCCTTCAAATACAATTAACAATCCCAACATTGCGAGATTGTGGGATTGTGGGATTGTG
>DMMW01000035.1:533-58047 GCA_003452965.1 Elusimicrobiota bacterium | reverse complement strand
GATTGTGGGATTGTGGGATTGTATAGGATTCTTATTTTATATATACAACATATTCTATCGCACTATCGCACTATCGCACATTACCTTAATTTATCTGCGACTTCTTTTGTTGTAATTATTATTTTTTCTGCCAATTTTTCGTCAAGTGAACCGACCCCGCAAGAAGGTGTTATCAGATACTGATTCTTCAATTTTTCTTCATTGATGCCTTTCTTAATTAGATATTCCATATCTTGTTTAAATTTTAAAACCAGCGAATCCGCCGTTTCAGAATTTATAGCATCAGAACTGGGGACTATTCCCCAAGACAAAATACCGCCTTTCTGTAGAAACATATTTAATTTTTCAGGGTACAGTGCCATACCGTCAAAAAAATTATATGCATCAAAAGAAATTATATCTACACCGCTATCCATTAGAATAGACCAATCGGTATTTCCGCAACAATGAACCCCGCTTAATGCATTTTCTTTATGTATACCGTCGCTTGTTTCACTGATGTATTTTATTACCTGCTCGCTTGATACCTGTGTAAAAGCACTACCGAAAGCTGAAAGATAAGGTTCATCTATAAAAATAATAATTTTATCTTTATCTATAAACCTTGATAATTCCCTTATTTGCCATCTTGCTTTCATTGTTAACGCTTTAACTACTACATCAACAAACAAATCATCATAAAATATGGAACGGTTATTCTGGTCTGTAGTTTTTAATCCGAATGTTATCGGACCTACAATATGTCCCTTTACAGCGGGAATAGTCTTTTTATCTTTATGAATTTCCAATTGTTTTAAAAATTCATAAAATCCTTCGGCATATTCTCTGGAAATCTTAAAATATTCCAAATCATCAGCGATTATTCGCAAATAAAAACTTTCCACAGCAGAAGTTACATCTTCCTCAGTATCAAAGTTAAAAAATATCTTTTGATTTTCTTCGTCAGTTGTTAAAAACGGAATTCCTTCAGAATACTGAACATACATATTCTCCTTGAAACTCCTTTTTGGTAATTGAGGCCAAATCGCTATCCCGAGATTTTCGAATATAAACTCTGTAGCAATTTCAGGATTAGTATGCGGCAAACTTCCAATGGCTGTTGATTGTTTAAGCATTTATTATCATCTCCGATATTATTTTTAGGTTTTTATCAGTTGCTCCCCGCTGACTAATTACAACCTCTCTTGCTTTTTTCCCCATTTCATCACTCAGAACTTGGTTGCCTAATAATTTTGATGCAACATCATATAATTCGTATTCATCTTTTATTTGAAAAGCAGCTTTATTTATTATTAAGCCTTCTGCAGACTCTTGAAAATTTTTAACATATTTTCCGAATATAACTGTTTTGCCGAGTTCTGCGGGCTCAAGCATATTATGCCCGCCGGCACCTTCAAATAAGCTGCCTCCTACAAAAATAACTGTACCAAAAGAATAGATATTTGTTAAATCCCCTATAGTATCCAACAAAAGGCATTGATAATTTGTATTTTGTCCACCTTTATCTTCCATCTGAGATTTTCTTATAAAAACAATATCTTCTCTTTGAAACAATTTTTCAATTACACCGCATCTATCAGGATATCTTGGCGCAATAACCAATTTTAGATTATTAAATTCCGCAATAAGTTTTTTATACACTTTAATTATTATCTCTTCTTCTTTTTCTCTTGTACTCCCAGCTACAAATATTAAATCATCTTTTGAAAATCCATAATCAATTTTGGTTTTTATTATTTTTTGCTCTTTATCTTCCATTTTATCGTATTTCATATTTCCTGTTTTTATTATTTTCTGTTCATTAAATCCAAGAGCAATAAACTTCTTTTTATCGGACTCCTCTCTTGCACAGATAAAATCAATCTTTTTCAATATCTCAGCCATAAATTCCTTAACAAAAAGATACCGCTTAAAACTTTTATCGGACATTCTGCCATTTATTAAAATAATTTTTGCACCTTTTCTTTTCGCCGAAAATATTAAATTTGGCCAAAATTCGCTTTCAACAAGAATAAGCATCTCAGGTGTGGCTTTTAAAAACAATTTTTCTACGCAAAAAGGAATATCTATAGGTGCAAACAAAACATTATCAACAATATTCTTATCACGAACATAATGATACCCGTATGGTGTCATTGTAAGAATAAGAATCTTTTTTTGAGGAAATTCCCTTTTTAACTTAACAATAAATTTTGTTACGGTTTTTAATTCACCTACCGAAGATG
Source organism: Elusimicrobiota bacterium (assembly GCA_003452965.1). Classification (GTDB taxonomy): domain Bacteria; phylum Elusimicrobiota; class UBA8919; order UBA8919; family UBA8919; genus UBA9627. Next base: position 55,822 of record DMMW01000035.1, on the reverse strand, counting down.
CTAACAAAACAATATAATTGCCTTTCTCTATATTATAAAAACCAAACCGTTGTTTAATTCCTACTGCTGCTTTCCTAAACAAACCAAGCTTGTATCGTAAGAAAAAATACGGCAATATAAAGACTAAACTAAAACCTGCAAGTATATTATAAACAAGAAGCACAGTTAGAAAAAACCTCCTCTATTGAAATTGCCTTCATACAAAAAAAAGAACCTGTAGGACATCTTTCAGAACCCTTTGTAGAGCATGGTTTACACACATATTCTCTTGAAATTACTTTTGAACTTTTTAACTGCGGGTAAAAGCCAAACTCTTTTACAGTTGGACCAAATATCGCAACAACAGGAATTCTCAATGCTTCCGCTATATGCATAATTCCGGTATCATTTGAAACTAAAAATTTACATCTCCTTATTGCCGATGCCGTTTCTTGCAAAGGAAATCCCGAATAATTTATCGCTTTATTGCCTATTTGCCTTTTGATATTTTCACAATAATTATGGTCTTCTTTACCGCCAAAAACCAAAATACTATACCCGTATTCTTTTATAATTCTTTTTGAAAGATCCACATAGTTATCCGACAACCACCTTTTTGTTTTCCATGCAGAAACGGGACAAATGCCGACATAATCGCCTTTCAACAATTCTTCAAAACCTTTTCTTAAATCCTCTTTCACAAAAAAATCTAAACCTTCACCGTCATCCGAGATACCAAGGGATTTCAAAGTATTAAGATATCTTCTGGAAACTGAAACTTCCTTTTCTTTCTTGGTATATAAATTAATTCCCCACTCTACAAGCAGAAATCTTTTAATTGAGGAATTTTTATATTTCAATATTTTGGCGCCAGAAAATAACGCAAGCAAAAAACTTTTAAAATTTCTATGAATATCTATGATGACATCATATTTTTGAGTTCTGATTATTCTATTAAATTTTGAAACATTACCGTCAAATAAAATAAGATTAGAAATGTATGGATTTTTTAAAAGAATATCCGAATATTGCTTTTTAATAATAAAATCTATCTGTGCTAAAGGATATTTTTTTCTTAAACATCTTATTAGAGGTGAAGCAGAAACGATATCTCCGATAGAACTAAGCCGTATTATAAGAATCTTCATTGATGATAATTATATCTTATTACCCCAGATATTTCAATAGAAAAATGGGCTGAATGGTGAAAATCAATCACAACTACACGGTATGTTTATAAAATTTATTGAATTTGTAATGCCGAACTCGCCAATCGGTATGTGATAGTTCAATAGTGCGATTGTATTATTGCATCCCCGTCATTCAGGCGGGCTTGCCCGAATGTTCAGATTGTAGGGCTTGACACGGAATACACGAAAATAATTAGGTATGATTCTTTTATTTCTGGATTCTTGTTCTTTGTACTGCAATTTTCCAGGATTTATATAATGCGTCAGATTCTGTTTTGCTCATTTTTGGTAAAAACACTTTATCCTTTTGCCAATGTCTTGATAAATCTTTGCCTGATTTCCAGTATCCTGTCGCAAGACCTGCAAGATATGCCGCACCCAACGACGTGCTTTCTATTACTTGCGGGCGAATCACAGGAATACCGAGTATATCTGACTGAAACTGGCATAAAAAATTGTTTACAACCGCACCACCATCCACTTTAAGGCTTTTTACTTTAAGTTTCGACTCCTTTGCCATTGCAAGAAATACATCTTTTGTCTGATATGCTATAGATTCAAGTGCTGCTCGGACTAAATGCGCAGACGTTACCCCTCTTGTTAAACCTGATATGCATCCCCTTGCATTCTGGTCCCAATACGGCGCACCAAGTCCAACAAAGGCAGGTACGAAATATACTCCAGCATTATTTTTTATAGACAAAGATATATTTTCGGTATCCTTGGCGGATTTTATCAACTTTAATCCGTCTCTTAACCATTGAATAACGGCACCAGCAATAAAAATAGCGCCTTCAAGGACATAAATCGGTTCACCTTTCTCATCGCACCCAATAGTTGTTATCAATCCGTACTTTGACCTAATTGGTTTTCTGCCAGTATTAAGCAGCATAAAACTTCCAGTACCGTAGGTGTTTTTCATCGTACCCGGTTTAAAACACGCCTGCCCAAAAAGAGCAGCCTGCTGGTCACCTGCAATACCGCTTATCGGTACCGCTTCAGGAAGCATGCTAATCCCGACTGTTTTTCCAAAAAAACCCGAAGATTTTCTTACTTCAGGTAACATTGCTTTAGGAATTTTAAAGATTTTAAGAATATCATCGTCCCATACTTTTCTATCTATATTAAACAACATTGTACGCGATGCATTGGTATAATCAGTAGCATGTGCTTGCCCATGTGTGAGTTTCCAAAGTAACCACGTATCAGTTGTCCCGAAACAGAGTCGGCCTTTTCTTGCTTTTTCCATCGCACCGGGAACATGGTTTAAAATCCATTCTATTTTTGTTGCAGAAAAATATGCATCAATGGGAAGCCCTGTCTTTTTGCGTATCATCTCCACCAACCCTTTTTCCATAGACAAAGATTCACATCGTAAAGATGTTCGCCTGCACTGCCAGACAATCGCGTTATAAACAGGTTTACCGGTAATTCTGTCCCAGATAACGGTTGTCTCACGCTGATTGGTAATTCCTATTGCTTCAATTGAATTTTTAGGAACTTTGGATAGGACTTTCTGGATGGAATTATTTACACTATTCCAAATCTCTTCAGGGTCATGCTCCACCCACCCAGGATTCGGAAAATATTGAGGAAACTCTTCATAACTGGAAACAACAACAGAACCCTTATTATTGTAAACTATGGCACGGGTGCCTGTTGTACCCTGATCAATCGCTAAAATATATTTCATCTGAAATTCTGTTGTAGTTGCTCTTTCTATTGTAGTTGCTCAACTTGTTGAGCGCCTTTAATCTGAAATTATTTAATTGAACTGCCCTTTTTATCACAAAATTCTATTAGCAATATCTAATTATCTAACGCCGTCCCCTATCTCTAATTAGGTGTGACCCCTTTATTTTTTTACCAAGTGCTCAGTTATAACATAAATATCGCGGCTATTATTTATTACCATATAATGATATGTAGTAGGATTATCCCATACTATCCCGGCATTTTCTGCAAACATATTATATGTATTGCCTTCCTTATTATCCAATACAACAAAATATCTATTATACAAACCCGCAGGATAAGCAATGTGGACGCTATCCGGGCTAAACGATATCGCTTTTTCTTTTATGTATTCATATGTTTTCCCGGGTTTTTTGTCAACTACAACACACCATGCGTTAAATCTTTTTGCAACATACGCTAAACGCTTGCTATCCGGACTGAAAGTCAAAGAATCGCTATTTATATCATCATACTGCTCCTGTGGATTACCATCCAGCACAACCATCCATTTACCAAACTGAGAAGCAATATAAGCAAGATGATTTCCATCCGGGCTAAAAATAAGCGAGTCCATCCTGATATTTTCATATGGAAAATCATTTTTGTTATCACGAATAACATACATATTTACTTGGGAATTGACAATGTACGCTATATGCAAATTGTCTGTGCTTAACTTAACCCCCTGCATTCCTGTTCCGATAACAATTGATTTGTCAAGCAAACCAATCTTATCCATACGTAATATCTTAACTTCTTCAGATTGAACATAAACAAACTGTACTATAAGCAACATTAATAAAAGTATTTTTTTCATATTTTTTCCTCATTTTTATACTACTATCACTCATTACGGTAAATTTGCACGTAATGTAACGGTGATATCTCGGGGTTTATTATCTCTGATAATTTTAATTTTTACCTGCTTTCCGGCATGTTTATTGATTTTTTCAAAAAAATCTTCGGTATCAGAAACAGGTTCACCTTCAAACATAGTAATAATATCATTCTTAAGAATATCTGCATTATATGCAGGTGTTTTTCTGACCACTACTTTTACAATTACACCTCTATTTGTTTGAAGATGTTTTTTAGTTTCATCGTCAAGATTGCGAGCCAGAACGCCGAATATTTGAGGTTTTGATTTTTTCCAGAATGTAGCGGAATAATTAAAATAATCCGTATCTTTGGGAACATACTGAATATATGATTCACCTGATACTGTTTGTGTTACTTCCGTTATTGCTATACTGGGTTGCGCAGTTGGACTTGTTTGGAATGTTGAATGTGCTCGGGTTGTAGAACGTTTATCTGGCAAATATTCGGTTATAGGAATACTTTCAGTTTTTGTACCGACATACTCTTTTTTAGTCAGAACTATATCTGCTCCAACTTCCTTTGCCTGTTTAATCGCCTGCTCTTCATTTATCGGAGGGCTTTTAAAAGCAGATTTACCAATTAGGATATAACCATCTTCCAATAAATTCATAGAATCTATTTTCAAATCTTTAGATGTAAAAAGCCTTGGCACGGGTGCTTCGGATATGTCCGATAACTGCATTTTTACGTGAGGCCACCTGTCCAGCATGCTTTTATAATTCCTATGATAAGGATTAGCACAACTCAACAAACCAATAATAGCAATAATAAATATAACCGAAATATTTTCCATAATTACAGATTTCCTTTTCATTTTTAAAATCCCCTTACTTTAGACATTTATTAGATAAAAAAGTTTACCTTAATATGATATTGTTTAAAAACCCCATGCCCACACTAAAGATTCGGCAGGCAGGTAACAATCTCTGTAATCATCTTTCAATATCTGTGTAATCAAGGACGGTGAGTGCTTTTTCAACGCTTTCAGCTGTTGACAATTTTCAAATAAACTTGGCAACTACAATAATGGAAAAGACGCAGAGCAAAATGGAAAAGACGCCAACCAAGGTTGGCAACTACTACTATAAATTATAAATTTTTAGTAATTATCAGTTATCTGTTGCTTCTTTATTTCGGTGTGGTGACGCCAGATTAAATATATGGCGGGATATACAAGTAGTTCCATCAAGAAGGAAGTAAAGATTCCGCCGACCATCGGTGCAGCGATTCTTTTCATTACATCGGCACCCAATTCAAATGTCTGTGCCCACATTATAGGAAGCAGTCCGATAAAAGTTGTTAATACAGTCATCATTTTCGGCCTTATTCTTTTTACTGCACCATAGTGTATCGCTTGTTTTAAATCATTCAATGTCCTCATCTGTCCTTTTTCTTTCATTTCATTATACGATAAATCAAGATATAACAGCATAAATACACCGGTTTCTGCATCAATACCAAGTAAGGCAATTATTCCTGCCCAAACACCTATTGAAAGGTTATAGTTTAGCAGATATAAAATCCAGACAACTCCAATGAGTGAAAACGGTACTGCAAGTAAAACAATAAATGTCTTTGTATATGATTTAGTATTTATATACAATAATACAAATATTATGAAAAGAGTTAGCGGTACCACCAAGAACATTCTTTTTTTAACTCTTTCCATAAATTCGTACTGACCGCTAAATATGAGTGAATAACCCGCAGGTAATTCTACCATCTCCTTCATCATTTTCTTTACTTCAGTAACATAACCGCCTATATCCCTATTCGCTACATCTACATAAACATAACCGGAGAGACGTCCGTTTTCATCTCTTATCATTCCCGGACCTTTTTCTATTTTTATATCTGCAATTTGAATTACCGGTATTTGGGCACCTGTCGGTGTTGCGATATATATCCTTTTTAATTTTTCTACATCATCTCTTAATTCACGGGGATATCTGACATTTATGCCAAATCTTTCTCTACCCTCAATCGTTTGTGATATATTTTCGCCACCTACCGCAGACATCAAAACCATCTGAACATCTTCAATGGTTAAACCATATCTCGCTATTTCATCTCGTTTAATATTTATATTTACAAAATAGCCCGCAGCTGTTCTTTCAGCATAAACACTTCTTGTCCCTTTAATACTTTTTATGTGGGTTTCAATTTCTGTTCCGATTTCTTGAATTTTTTCCAAATCATCACCGTATATTTTTATTCCAACTGGTGTCCTTATACCTGTTGTTAACATATCAATTCTTCCTTTTATTGGAAGCGTCCATGCATTTACCTGACCTGGAAGTTTCAATTTTTCATCCATTTCGGTGATTAGTTCTTCTCTGGAAATTCTGTCCGACCATATAAGACGAAGTTGTCTTTTGATGAATTCGGGAGCAATTTTGGAATACCATCTTTTTTTACTGCGCCATTCTTTTTCGGATTTTAATATTACCGTTGTTTCCATCATTGAAAACGGTGCAGGATCTGTTGATGTATTTGCTCTGCCTGCTTTACCAAAGACACTAACGACTTCCGGAAAACTCTTTAATATTTTATCCTGAACTTGCAATAATTTAGTTGCCTCTGTTACCGATATACCGGGTAACGTGGTAGGCATGTATAATATAGAACCCTCGTCCAGCGGTGGCATAAATTCACTGCCAATTTTAAAGTATATTGGAATAGTGATGATAAACAATATTAATGCAGATGATATTATTAGATATGGTTTTTTTAATACGAAATCAACTACGGGACCGTAGATTTTAAATAAAAATTTTGATACAGCGTGTTTTTCTTCAGAGCGAATCTTACCCACAAAAATAAAATTCGTAATCTTACAAAGCCACTTTGGCTTAAATACATAATCATCTATTTTTGTAAATAGCATTCTGATCGCAGGATCAAGAGTTATCGCTAAAACAGCCGCAAAAAGCATTGCAAAATTTTTGGTATATGCAAGCGGTTTAAAGAGCCGTCCTTCTATGCCTTCCAATGTAAATATCGGAATAAAAGCAACCGATATCACTAAAAGCGAAAAAAACGAAGGTCTACCGACTTCTTTTATAGCATTTATTAAGATTAAATGATAATCACCTTTACGCCCACTTTCTTCCCAATGTGAGAGTTTTTTATGGGAATTTTCAACTACAACTATTGAAGCATCAACCATTGCACCTATTGCAATGGCTATACCACCTAAAGACATCACATTTGAAGTTAAATTCATGTAATACATCGGAATAAAAGATATTAAAGCAGCAATTGGAAGCGTGATTATCGGAATTATTGCAGAAGGTATATGTAATAGAAAAATTAAAATGATAATAGCAACTACTATCATTTCTTCTAATAATTTTTTCTTCATTGTATCAATTGATTTTATTATCAAATCGGAACGGTCATATGTTACTACAACTTTTACTCCTTCTGGCAATTGTATTTCTGAGAATTTTTTCTTTACATTTTTTATAACATCCAATGCATTCTCTTTATACCGCATTACAACTATTCCACCGACAACCTCGCCTTCACCATTTAATTCTGCTACGCCTCTTCTTATATCCGGACCAATCTGCACGTTAGCTAATTCTTTAATTCTTATAGGTACACCATTTTTAGTAACTTTTATTACCGCTTCTTCTATATCTTTTTTTGATTTTATATAGCCCTTAACGGTAACCATATACTCGGTTCCGGAGAGTTCCAATAGTCGTGCTCCGATTTCCTGATTGGATTTTTTAACAGCCATTATGATATCTGAAATTGAAATGTTATAGGCAAGTAACGCATTGGGATTTACAACAATCTGATACTGTTTTGAAAATCCACCTACAGACGCGACTTCAGCAACCCCTTTTACCGATTGCAAAGCATATTTTAAGTGCCAATCCTGAAATGTTCTTAGTTCATCTAATGAATGTTTTCCTGTTTCATCGATAAGTGCATATTCATAGACCCAACCAACACCGGTAGCATCAGGACCAAGTTCAACAGCTGCATCCTGGGGAAGTTGGGCTGTTATCTTTGAAAGATACTCTAAGACCCGCGAACGAGCCCAGTATACATCGGTTCCATCTTCAAAAACAACATATACATAAGAAAAACCATAATCAGAAAAACCACGGATATCTTTTACTTTTGGAGCACCTAATAACGCAGAAACGATAGGATATGTTATCTGGTCTTCTATAATTTGAGGTGGTCTGTCCCATTTGGAATAAATAATTACCTGAGTGTCCGTCAAATCAGGTATAGCATCCAGGGGTATGTTATTTATCGCCCATATTGACCAGACAATAGCCAATGCGGTTCCGAGAAAAACAAAAAATCTATTTTTAGCACACCATTCTATTATTCTTTCTATCATAAAATTCCTTCTACGCTTTACGCATTTTTTTACTTTTGTCATTCCTGAACGATTCTATCGGGAATCCACGGCCATTTACTGGATACCTGTTTACATCCTACAGGTATGACAACCTTATTGCCCATGTGGAAATGACATATTTTTCTGAATTCCTAAAAGTAAATTTGTTGTTAATGCGAATGCTTTTGTTCACCGCTCATGTCCTGCAATATGGATTTTAATTGACTTTCCGAATCTATCAGAAAATTTGCACTACTAACGACTCTTTCTCCTTCCGAAACACCGGATTTAATAATATAATAATCGTTTATTTTTTCACTTACTTTAATTTCTCGCGGTTCAAATATTCCATTACCTTTATCAATAAAAATAATCTGTCTAATTCCTGTATCCATTACCGCAGTATCAGGTAAAGTTAATACCATACCAAGAGGAATTTTTATTTCAACATTAACAAAAGTCTCGTGTTTTAATGACAAGGATTTATCATTTACAAGAATTCTCACTTTTGCACTTCTTGTTTCCGGATTTAATACCGGGTCAATTGTAATAACTTTCCCGGATATACTTTCATTTAAAACAGAAGAAGATGTTATCTTTGCTTCCTGATTAATTTTAACATATTTTAAATCATATTCATAAATAGTTGCATAAACCCATAGATTTTCACTTTCTTCGGTTATGAGAAGTCCTTCATCAGGAACCCCTCTTTTTTCAAGCTCTTCTATTTGTTCGTTATTGAAGCCTAAAAGCTTTAACTTAAATTTTGCAGATTCCATAAGATCCTTAGCGTTTTTTATCGCTTCAGCCTGCGAAGAATCCTTTATCTTTTGGTATGTTTTAAATGAAGTTATATATTCCTGTTCTGCAAAATATAATTCAGGATCATGAGCAGTATTTCCCACTGTTTTGATTGTTTTAAAGACATCTCTTTTTTTTACAATAGCGGTTTTAACTCCTATTAATTGCTGTTTTTCTAAAGGAATAGTTATAGTTGAAAGACCCTTTACAGCAGTGGTTGGTTTTTCTTCAACTTCAAACGGCACCATTTCCATACCCATAGAATCTTTGCCGGGTCTATCGGAAACCTCATTGGGATGCATTGTTGATTTATACATAATTTTTTTCTCTTTCTGCTTAGTTGAAGATTCCGGTGAAACAGACTTTTTTTCATCTTTAACCAATTTCATCCCGCAAATAGGACAATCGCCGGGTTTATCAGAAATATAATTCGGATGCATCGGACAATAGTATTTTTCCGATGTTTGCTCCGCATTATGATGCTCGTGTTCTTTATTTTTTGAACATGCAATAAAAAAGACAGAAAGTAGTAAGCAGAAAGTAGTAAGTAGTAAAAACCACTTTCCACTACATATTCCCATCTTTCCAGTTATTTTCATTTTAATCCTCCACTATACAAATTCGTACCTGTTATATTCTCAAGTTGAGCCAGATTTTGATGATATTCAGCAATATATTTATAATACTCTATTTGAAATTCCAACAATGACCTAACGCTATCTAATAATTGTAAAAAATCTTCTTTATCACCTCGGTATAACGACTCGGTAACTTTTAAAGATTGTTCTGCTTGTGGTAATATACTTGATTTATATGAATCTATTAGTTTTTCTGTAGTTTTTAATTTTAAATAAATTTGTTTTGCTTTAGAAATAATCATAAGTTCCGTATTTTTTTTATCCGATTCAGCCATCTTTAAATCTGCTGACATCTCTTTTATTCCATATAACGGTCTCCAGAACCATAACGGAATAGTAAACCCAAACATAAAATCCTGTGTATCTTGTACATCTTTCATTCTTCTTTTACGATAGGTCAAATCAAAATCCGGTAAAAATTCAGATACAGCATATTTTTTTGATAATTTACTTCTATATAGAGCATCATAACTTTTTTGTATTTCCGAGTTGTTTTCAATTACCATTTTTCCAATCTCTTCCCAATTCTTATCAATTATCACAGGTAATAAATCTTCTGATTCACCCAAATCTTCATCTATATTCTTCCCTATTAAAGAATTCAATTCTGCTTTTATAGTTTCTTTTTCCTGCTCCATAATCATAACCATATTCAACATCTTAGATGTTTCAACTTGAGCGCGCAAAACATCACCCTGGCTCACTTTACCAACCACATATTTTGATTCTGCAACTTTCGAAAAATTTCTCATAATATTTGAACTTTGCTTGTAAGTTTCAATAGATTTATTTGCATAAAAATACATTGAATATACTATTTTCAAATCTGATAATATTTTCCGTTCTATTGTTATATATTCCGATTCAGCCATTTTTGCTTCTGATTTTGCAATTTTTCCTTTAAGTGAGAGTTTACCTGGAAAAGGGACCATTTGAGTTATTCCAAACATCTTTTCTTCCGCATCGTTTAAATCAAAATTATCTCTCGGCATTCTTTGATAATCAATAAAAAATTGTGGATTTTCAAATGTTCTTTCCTGCAATATCTTTGACTTTGTTGCATTCCACTTTTCTCTTGCCGCAATAATTTCGGGATTATTCTGTTTCGCTTTAGTAATAAGAATTTGCAAAGAAGCACTTTCACCAAAAATAACGTTTGTGAATAAATTACTAATTGCAAAAACAACAAATACTTTAATTATAATATTCATATTTTAATTATATACTAAAATACTCGCTAAAAAAATAATTTCTTACATCTAATCAATTATTTTCTTAACTAATTCCTTTTTATGCTCGGGGCAAATCCCCGGTTTTACTTGTTTATAATCGCAATCCTTTTCTGTGCAGGTATATGTCATTAAAACTTGTTTCTTTTTAAGTTTCATCCCACATTCAGAGCATTTCCCAGGTTTGTCGCTTTTTATTTCTGGATGCATCGGGCAGACATAAATTTTAGAATAAAAAGATCCTTTAACTTTGACCTTTTTCTTTTCCGATTTTTCTATCGACTTCTCTTCATGTTGATGACCGCCGTTACCCGCGTGACATGACATAGCTGCCACACGATTAATCAACAAACAAATCATCAAAAACACACTAAAAAAAACAACAATCTTTTTCATTTTATCACCTCATCATACCTATATACTTTAACATATCAGGACCTTTAATTATTAACAAAACTATGACAATCAAAATATACAATGAACTTATTATTATAGCAGAATACGCATAATTCTTTCCTGCCAATTTTTGATCTGACACAATTTCTTTTAAAGCAATAGTTCCAAAAATAATTGCTAATACAGCTTTTTCAATTCCAAATAATTGCACAAAAGAAATCAACCCCAAAACAAAGCTCATAATAGCTAATTTTGACTTCATTGTTTTTCTCCATTAACCCCGCTCATTTCACATTCCATATCATCACCTTCACAATAGCCACACATTACTTTGCAATATTCATCACAATAGTTTATAAAATTTGAAAATGAAAAAATTTTCTTATTATTCAACGGATTAAATGCTTTTAAGACAAATTGTGAAATTTCTTTATTAATTTTATTATCCTGACTATATAAAATCGGCGAGATAACAGAAAATACTAAAAAAATTAATACAACAAAAGAACCAACCAAAGAAACATTTGCAAATCTTACAATCGGCATTCTATTAAAAATATCATTTTGTTCGTATATTGTAATTTTATGCCAAAAATTACTTCTAAAGTTATTAGATGTCTCCATATCCTTGATAGATTCAAGCAATTTATTTATATTATTCATTTTCATGTTCTTCGTGTTCTTCCATTTCTTCTTTTTCTTTTATTTCTTCTACAATAAATTTTCCTTTCATTTTGGAATGCCCTGAACCGCAGTATACAGAACACGATATATCAAATTTTCCAACTTTATCTGCAATAAACTCTACTTTTTTGGTCTCACTCTTTTTAATCCGTATTTTAATTCCATATTCCTTTATATAAACACCATGGGTAACATCCTTTGAAGTAATTGTGAATCTTACTATATCATCTTTTTTAACAACTATGGGGTCGGGTTTAAATCCATATTTATATGCCATTAACTTAATTTCTTTAATTTTGGATATATATTTCTCAGGCTCACTACTAAATTTCTCTATGCAATCAGGACAACAAAAATAATATGTTTTATCTTTATAATTATAAGAATATTCTGTAGATGCTGCACCACCCATAACCGGACAAATACCAACTTTTGTATCTGTCTGTTTTTCCTCTTTCATTGTGTGATGTTCATGTCCCCCTTTGCCACCGCCATAAACCATATTAAGTCCTAAAATCAACGTAAAAACAAAAACTAAAAATAATCTCATTTCATATCCTCCTTCCCCACCAACGATTTCTTGTCCGCCTTCACCAGTTGGCGAATGGCGAATCAACGCGTAAGCGGTCATATTTATTTTACTCCATACTTCTACTATTATAAACACTTGAAATCAAAAAAACTTGCGGTAAAAAATTAAATAAATAGGGTCACACCTATTTAATTATTGCAAAAATTCTTGGAACATAGGCGAACATTGGAAATTACTCAGGATTTTTACTGAATTAAGTATTGTATTCCGTCATCCCGTGCTTGACACGACTTGAAAGAAAAAAAATAGGTGTGACCCCTTTTATCTTAATTTCTTTGAAAGGTTTGATTTTGCTCGGAATATGAGTGATTCTATGGAAGAAATACTTTTTTTTAGAATTTTTGAAATTTCTTGATACGACTTGTTCTCATAAAATGATAAAATTAATGCTGATTTTTGTAAAGGTGGTAATTCGGAAATTGCTTTTTTTACTTTTTTTACGGTTTCTTTTTCTTCAAGTATCTGTTGTGAATCCTTTTGTTTTAAGTCAGGATGTTGATTTGGAATATCATCTTTTTCGGTATGCTGTGTCCAGTCCAATGAAAATATTTTTATTATTTTTTTTCTTCTTTGTAAATTTAATGCCAAATTTGTTGCTACTTTGTATAAATACGAAGAAAAATTATCGGTTGGCTTAAATTTTTCTATTAAATTATATATCTTTATAAATGTTAATTGTGCAATATCTTCGGCATCTTGTTGTGAATTTAAGAATTTATACAAGTAATTTATAAGCGGTTTTTCATATTTATCTAATATCTCATTAAAAGCAGATTTATCACCGGATTTTATTTTTAATATAATGTCTTTGTCTTCCATTGAAATAAATTAACAATATGCTTAAAATAACCGAGCAAGTTCGGCGGTGTTAATGAATCTCCATCCCGATAACAATCGGGATTATAACGTTTACCATAAGATTCTATGAGCAAATCCTGCCCGTCCCGACTTTTTGTGGGACTGGATGCAGGATGAAGGGCGTTTAGCAATATAAATATGACAAAAGAGTCGCTCAACAAGTTGAGCAACTACAACAACAATAAAAAATATTGATTTTTTGTAGTTGCCGAGTTTACTCGGCAATGTCAAAGACGCTCATTCCTCCATTGTGACACTGGCGGGCAAGCAAGATGAGCAACTACAAAAATATTTATAATCTTCATGTTTTCAAACTTTTTAAATTTTCTTAATTGTTTATATGTGAAAATTCAGACCTGCATAAATGATTCTTGGAGGCATTTCAACAAATGGTATTTCAAAGTATTCTCTATTCAGTATATTATCTATTTTTACAAAATACTCACCTATTGAAAAATCTTTAGTAAATTTAGTGTCTAATACAAAATATTCTTCGCCGGATATTCTCTTCTTATAAAGCCCGGATACCTGATGTTTAATATTTAAAGGCAATGAATATGAAACCGCTGAAGTTAATATGTGATTTGTATAACGCAAAGCATACTTTGATATAAAATCTGCATCCTTTGAGGAATTAGTAAATTGATATTTTAAAGATATTGATATCTTATTAAAATCCTTTGTAGAGCCTATTTCATATCCATAAAATTTTGCCTTACCGATATTTGTTGCTAACCATTGCGCATCTGCTTGATTTTGTTTTATCCAATCAATAATATCTTTTTCATCACGCACAAAAAGATTTAATATAAAATAATTATAATTAATACCCATTTCATACAAAGTTGCTTTTTCAAAATCCAAATTAGGATTCCCAACATTCGCTTTGTCGTTATAATAAAGCTCAGTAAATGATGGTTGCCTCACAGATTTTCTGTAAATAGAATGAATTTTTATTTTTTCTAATTGGTAATATTCGGCATATATTGAGGGTGATAGAACTGAATAATTAGAATATTTATCAAGTTGTAATCCTGCAGTTGTATTAATTTTCCCTGAGAATATATGTTTATAATTACTCCATAACCCATAAATATCTCTTGAATGATTACCGAGGTTTGAACTATCTATTTTTTCTTTAGAAATACTTGTACCACCTGTATAATTATTCTTAGAAATTTCTAATTGGGAAGTATAAACATCTGTTCTATGTTCGTTGAAAGACCAACCCGGTTTTGTTATATCCAATTCGAATTCATCCTTATTTCCTCTCCATTGAAATTCCGGTTTAATATTAAAACTGTGATACATATAATTTAAATAAACTTTTGAAAAATATGTTTCAGTCCATTCATAGGAAGGGAAATTAGCATAAAAACCTTTTGCTCCAAAGTCCTTTTTTAAATAACCGAAAGAAAGACCTGTTGCCAAATTATTTAAAGACCATTCAAATTGATTAAAAATATTTGTTATATCAAAATCAGTATCGAATGAGTAACCTTCTGAAATATTTTTTTCTATCGATAGCCTATTAGCTATATTTTTCCATTTGCGTGATGCTGTGACCTTTCCGTTTTTATTAGCATAATCACCTACTGAAATTTCTGCAATTATTGCATCATCAGGTTTTTTTGTAATAATATTCAATGCACCTGATAAGCCCTTGTTATTTAAAATTTCTATTCTTTCTATATCATTAATTGTTACCGGTATATTCATATTGTGGTGTGCTGTCTGCGGATCATCTATTTTAACACCATCTATATAGATAGATGATTGTTGAAAAGTGGAGCCTTTCAGAGAAATATTCGGATGCACCGTATTTCTTTGTATATCAATATTGTTGTTTAATAGTGATTGATTTAATGAATTGGAAACTTTATCAGGTTTAATAACTACATTATTATTAGAAATCATTTCTTTTTCTATTGAAATTGATATGGTTGGTATTTCCTCAGCAAAAGAGACCGGCACAAAAAGTAATATTATTAATAGAATAATCATTTTATATCCTCCTAATGTTAAGTAGAACAGAAACAGCGATCAGCAAGCTGAGCAACTACAGAAAATTGTAAGATGAATCATACATCAAACAAGTTATCACATCCCTCCGCTGGCATTATCCATATCAGGTTACGTCCACCGTTACTTCAAGGTAGAGCAAGGTCTTCCGATTACTTTACGGAACTCTCAGACCGAATACAACCTCCCTTGTTTTTAAGAAATATTATTGGTTTTTTAATACTAATAAATAAATATTATATTGTCAACAAATTTTATCAGACGATTTATGTTTTATTCTTTCTTAGTTGGCAAAATTCTTCATAGTCAATAAGTTTTTTTATTGTAGGTTTGTTTCCACAAATCGGACATTTTTTATCTCTTTGTATTTTTAATGTTCTAAAACTCATTTCCAAAGCATTGAAAATAAGCAATTTTCCTATTAGTAATTCACCTACTGATAAAATATATTTCAATGCTTCAGTTGCTTGAATAAGTCCGAGAGTTCCTGCAACGACACCTAATATACCTGCCTCCTGACATGAAGGTACCGTCCCCGGTGGCGGTGGTGCTGGAAATAAACATCTATAACAAGGACTTTTATATGGAATAATCGTTGTCGCCTGACCGTCAAATCTTAAAATACCTGCGTGAATTAGTGGTTTTTTTAACAAAACACAAGCATCATTTACAAGATACCGTGTAGGGAAATTATCACTTCCATCTATTATCACATCATAGTTTCTAATAATACTTAAAATGTTTTCTGAAGTAAGCCGTAATTTATGAACAACTATATCAATATTAGGATTAATGTTTGAAAGTATGTCTTTTGCTGATTCAACTTTTGGAATACCAACGGTCCTTGTAGAATGCAATATTTGTCTCTGTAGATTATTTAATTCAACATTATCACTATCTATAAGCCCAATTTTACCAATACCGGCTGCAACAAGATAAAAAGCACACGGCGAACCGAGTCCACCACATCCGATTATAAGTACTTTTGCTTTAAGCAGTTTTTCTTGCCCTTTACCACCAATTTCGGGAAGGATTATCTGCCTTGAATATCTTTCAATTTGTTCATCAGTTAATTTAAACATAGCCCTTTACCCTCCTGCTATTGCGGGAATTATTGATACATCATCTCCATCTTTGAGTTTAGAATTCTTACCCTTCAAAAATCTTATATCTTGTTCATTTACAAAAATATTGATAAACCGTCTTATATTTCCTTTTTCATCACAAAGCCGTTCTTTGATACCGGGATATTTTTTGTCCAGAATAGCAATCAATTCAATAACCGTTTTTCCCGAACATTTTACTTCTGCTTTTTTATCCGTCAATTTTTGCAATGGAGTTGGTATTCTCACTTTTATAGCCATTTGATTTTTCCTCCTATAAAATTTTTTCAAATGATTGAATATTGGGCTTTATTTTTATTAATTTACTTGTTTTACCTTCAACAGCTTCTTGCGTTTTTAGACCATTACCTGTTATGGAGATAACGATTTCTTCGTTCCTTTTTATTTTTCTCTGTTCAACAAGTTTTTTACAAACTGCCACCACAACACCACCGGCTGTTTCTGTAAAAATACCTTCGGTCTCGGCTAATAACTTTATTCCTTCAACGATTTCATCATTTGTAGCAACCTCTCCATAACCGTTAGTTTTTCTGATTATATCAATCGCATAGAAACCATCTGCCGGATTACCTATCGCTAATGATTTTGCAATTGTATTTGGTTTAATAGGTTTTATAATTTCAGATTTCTTTTTAAATGCAGTGACAATTGGTGAACAACCACTCGCTTGTGCAATATGAAATTTTGTGTTAGATTTTTTTATTAACCCAATTTGCTCAAATTCTTTTATTCCTTTATAAACTTTTGTAAGAAGTGAACCGGATGCAGCGGGTATTATTATATTTTGAGGCGCTCTCCAGCCAAGTTGTTCTATAATTTCAAATCCATATGTTTTTGAACCTTCAGCATAATATGGCCTTAAATTTATATTTACAAACGCCCACTTATATTTTGACGCAATTTCACCGCATAATCTATTAACATCATCGTAATTACCTTCTATTGCCACAAGATTAACTCCATAAATTAAAGAAGATATTATCTTGCTTTTTTCAAGATCTGCAGGAATAAAAACATAACAATTGAATCCTGCACTTTTAGAATGACTACTCACTGAATTGGCAAGGTTTCCGGTTGAAGCACAAGCAACGGTTTTAAAACCAAATTCTTTGGCTTTTGAGAGTGCAACAGCAACTACTCTGTCTTTAAATGAAAGTGTAGGATGATTCACTGAATCATCTTTAATAAATATTTTTTTACAATTAAGTTTTTTTGATAAATTTTTTGCCTCAAATAACGGTGTAAAACCACTGTTCAGACCAACTGTTGGTTCATGGTCAACAGGTAAAAGTTCTTTGTATCTCCAAAGATTTTCTTTACGGGCTATAATCCTTTCTTTTGTTAACACTTTCTTAATCTTTTTATAATCATATACAACTTCTAAAGGGCCGAAACAATATTCACAAACATATATAGGTTTTTTTTCGTAAATCCTACCGCATTCGCGACATTTTAATGATTTTGCAAATGACATATTATTCACCTCATTTTTTAATTAAAATTTTAAATTTGTTTTTGATATTTTCAACTTTTATTATTTTATGTCCATCTTCTTTAATACTTCTCGGCACATTCCTTATTGGTTCACCATCATCAAGTATTATCTCCAATATCTGCCCCTTTTTCAAATCTTCCAGAGCAAGTTTTGTTTTTACAAAATTAGTGGGACATATAACACCTGTTAAATCCAATTTTTTTGCTATTTTAATTTGTTTTTCCATACATTATCCTTTAAAATATTGTTCAACACTGAAATATCTTTCACCGGTATCCGGTAGTATTGTAACTACTCTTTTGCCCTTTCCTAAATTCTTGGCAACTAATAATGATGCATGTACAGCAGCCCCAGAAGAAATTCCTACAAAAAGCCCTTCCTTTGTTGCCATGAGTTTTGCAGTATTGAATGCATTATCGTCACTCACCGTTATTATTTCATCTAATATTTTTCTATTTAGTATTTTAGGGATAAATCCGGCACCTATACCCTGAATTTTATGAGGACCGGGTTTTTGACCTGATAATACCGCAGATGTTTCAGGCTCAACTGCAATAATTTTTATATTTGGATTTTTTCCTTTTAAAACCTCACCTACACCCGTTATCGTTCCTCCAGTTCCAACCCCGGCAACAAACGCATCTATTTTTCCTTCGGTTTGAGACAAAATCTCTACTGCGGTTGTTTTTCTATGTATCTCCGGATTCGCGGGATTATCAAACTGTTGCGGAATAAAACTATTCGGTATTTTTTTATTAAGTTCCTCAGCTTTTTTAATTGCACCTGTCATCCCTTTGTTAGCTGATGTTAAAATTACTTCAGCACCAAAAGATTTCAGTATATATATTCTTTCCAATGACATTGATTCAGGCATTACAAGAATACATCTATATTTTTTAATAGCAGCAATCATCGCTAAACCAATTCCGGTATTCCCACTGGTTGGCTCAATTATTGTTCCGCCTATCTTTAAATTACCTTTTTTCTCAGCATCTTCAATGATAGCCAAACATATTCTATCTTTTATGGAACCGCCGGGATTGAAATATTCTACTTTTGCAAATATCTCGGCAGAATCTTCCGAAACAATATTATTCAACTTTACGAGAGGCGTGTTCCCTATTAAACTAAGTATACTCTTGCAAGCACCACCACCCATATAATAAATAAATTCAAGCAAATCACCGTCTTTTAAAACTGCGATAGAATATTTTTCTCTTGAAATTATTTTATTGTTTAATTCTACAGTCACAACTTCTTTTCTAATCTTTTTAATTTTGAGTAAATTTTCAACTGTTAATCTATTTTTGAACTTTTCACTCTTACCATTAATAGATATTTTTATTGCCATGAAATGCCTCCTATTTTTTATTTTTCAATGTTGGGAAAGAGAGAATATGGATACTAACCCCAACAGCTATAAGCCACAAACATATCCTAGCCCACCATACGGAAATTGTAAATATTGATGTATAACCTATTGTTAATATTAAAAATATAATCGTTAAGATTTTTGTAGCAAGCGGTATACCTTTACCTTCATAATAATTTCTGATATAAGCTCCTAAATACTTATTATTCAAGAGCCAGTTATAAAGTTTTGAGGAACTTTTTGCATAACAAATAGCAGCAAGTATTAGAAAAGGAGTTGTTGGTAAAAGAGGCAGAAATATGCCAAGAATCGCAAGTCCCACAAATATAGTTCCAACTATTTTTAGTAGTATCTTAATTATCGGTGACGAATTTTCAATCATACCTTTCTTTTCCCTTAAAATACTCGTTCTGTCAAAAATTGGCATATTTTTGACATTACCAATTCTAAACTATAAGCAATCTTCTCATTCTTTCCGTTAATGGAAATTTATATTTTAGTAACTCCTTTTATAATTTATTTCGTTTTTATATTTTTTAATACCCAATCTATCAATTGTATTTCCTATTCGTTCTCTTTTTTTACCATTTTTTATATACCAATCTATCGTTTTCTTGATAACAGGTATTATATCTTTTGCAGGAAAAAGATGAGTTATCAAATCTGCTATTCTTGGATGACGCCCCCATTTTCCCCCGACATATAATCCGCAACCTACTTTTTTTTCGTGCATAGCAGATGTCGGACATATTTTTATACAATCGCCACAAAAAATACATTTTGAAGCATCATAGACAGGTTTTCCCGTTTTTTTATCAGATATAATAGCACCTTCCAAACATGCTTTGGCACATAATCCACAACCTATACATTTTCTTTCACTCCATCCCGGTTCAATTTCGCCAATAAATCCGATATCTGCGCCTTTTGCCCTGGTACAATCCGAATGACAGCCGGCAAATGAGATTTTAAACTTCCCATGAATGGTTGGAATTCCAAAAAACTTCCTATCCGACTGTAATGCAAGTTTTTGTGCATCAATAATACCCCTTGCATTATATTCGCATCCCCCACAACCCGTAGCAACCCGTACTCTTGGTCCACAAGATGCAGTTTGTTGCCCTATTTTTTTTAATTCACTTTTTAATTTATTAAAATCGTTTATATTTATAGAAATAATTTCAAGCGATTGGCGGGTGGTAAAATGAACGAAATTTGCTTTACCATATTTTTGGGCGATTTTTATTATTTTGTTTAACCGTTCTATAGGCATCCGCCCACCTGGTACACGCAAACGAACCGTAAATAAGTCCTTTTTATTTTGTTTAATAAATCCACCTGATTTAAGTTCTGCAAAATCAACATTTAATTTTTTCTGTTCTTTTTTATTTTTTATATCTAACTTGTCGAAACTACTCATCTAATCCTCCTCAAAACAGAAGAAAATATTTTTATAGTTTTTTCTATATCTTCTTGTGTGTGTGCGAAAGAAATAAAATTTGATTCAAATGGTGATGGAGAAAAAAGTACGCTTTTATTAAAAAGTAATTTATAGAATTTTTTAAATTTTTTAACATTTTGTTTTTTTACTGATACATAATCATAAACTTTTTTATTTATAAAAAATAGAGAAAACATAGAACCAATTCTATTAATTTGAATATCAACGCTATTTTTTTTCGCTTCATTTTCTATAAAATCGCATAAATATTCTGTTCTACCTTCTATAAGTCCGTAATCTGCATATTCTAATTTCTGTAATGTCTTTAAGCCCGCTATCATAGAAATCGGATTTCCGGAAAAAGTACCTGCCTGATACAAATCTCCTGATGGTGCCAATAGTTCCATAATTTCTTTTTTCCCACCAAAAGCACCGACTGGAAAGCCACCACCTATAATCTTTCCCAAGCATGTCAAATCGGGTTTTATATTATATTTTATCTGTGCACCACCGTATTGAATACGAAAACCAGTTATCACCTCATCAAATATCAAAATTATTTCGTATCTGTTACATATATTTCTAAGACCCATTAAAAAATTCTTATCTGGTAATATAACCCCCATATTACCAGCAATCGGTTCCACAATAACAGCAGCAATACTTCTATAATGTTTTTTAACGGTTTTTTCAACAGATTCTAAATCATTGTAAGAAACTATAAAACTATTATCAGTTCTTAATAATAAGTCCGAACTACCATGATAACAACCTTCAAATTTCAAAATTTTATTTCTGCTTGTAAACTTTCTGGCAACTCTTACTGCCCCCATTGTTGCCTCAGTCCCTGAATTTACAAATCTAATTTTCTCTACAGAAGGTAATGCTTTGCTTATTTCTTTTGCAAGTTCTACTTCATAATTATTCGTAAAACCATAACTTGTCCCATAACTTAACTGATTTCTAACAGCTCTGATTATGTCAGTATTTGAATGTCCAAATATAAGGGCACCCCAAGACATGCAATAATCAATATATGTTTTACTATTATATGTCTTAATTTTTGAACCACTTCCAGATTTTATAATAATAGGGGTCATACCCACCGATTTAAAACTTCTTACCGGTGAATTTACATCACCTGAGAAATATTTTTTTATTTCTTTTAACAATTTTATTTTTTTAACCATCTTGCTACATCCTTAGCATGATAAGTTATTATTAAATCAGCACCAGCCCTTTTTATCGCCGTAAGAATTTCAAGAATTATATTTTTTTCATTGAAAATATGTTTTTCTGAACCGAATTTAACCATAGAATATTCACCACTAACATTGTAAGCAGCTATAGGAACATTAAATTTTTGTTTAGCAATTTTAATAATGTCTAGATATGCAAGAGCCGGTTTTATCATTATAATATCAGCCCCTTCTTTAATACTTTCTTCCATTCTTTTTAACGCTGCATTTGTATTGCTATAATCCAATTGATACATCTTCCTGTCACCGAATTTTGGATTACTATTAAGTGATTCTCTGAATGGTCCATAAAAATTTGAGGCAAATTTCGCAGAATAATCCAATATTCCAACGTTATTAAAACCATTTTTATTTAGAACGTTTCTTATTGCTTTTACCTGTCCTGCCATCATAGCAGAAGGTGCCACAAAGTCAGCACCATAATCAGAATGTGACAGAGCAATTTTTGATAAATATTTTAATGTCAGATTTATATCAATCTCACTTCCATTAAATATTCCACAGTGACCATCAGATTTATAACCACACAAACAAACATCTGTGATTAATATAATTTCTGGAAATCTTAGTTTTATTTCTTTTACTGCTTTTTGAACTATTCCACTTTTACTCCATGAATAAGAACCTATTTTATCCTTTTTACCCGAAACACCAAAAATCAAAATCGCAGGAATATTAAGTTTATCGATTTCTTCAATTTCTTTTAACAGATTATCAATTGACAAGTGAAAAATTTTCGGAAAACATTTTATTGGTTTTTTTATATTTATACCCTCTGTTACAAAAAATGGCATAATTAGATTTTCAACTTTAAGTTGTGTTTCACTAATCATCTTTCTTATAGTTTCATTTTTTCTTAATAGCATAATTTATCACATCCCCTATCAATAATACCGCAGGCGGTTTAATACCATTAGATATTTTTTTAATATTTTTTAATTTACCTATATGTTTCTTTTCGTAATTGAATCCTACACTTTCTACAATTGCAAAAGGAGTATCTTTTTCCCATCCTTCTCCAATTAACTTTTCTGCTATGTTATTAAGATTTTCTACAGCCATATAAAATACAAGTGTTGATTTTTGAGATAATTTACTAAAATCAATTATAGAATTTTTAGATAGTGGATTTTCATGCCCAGCAATAAATGAAACAATCGGCGCTACTTTTGTTTTAGTCAGTCCTATTTTTAAAAATGATGCAGCAGATGAAGCAGTTGTCACACCAGGAATAATTTCAAAATCAATTTTATTTTTAATAAGTGACTGTATTTCTTCGTTCAATCGTCCAAAGATTGTCGGATCGCCATTTTTAAGACGTACAACTGTTCTGTATTCCTTTGCCTTTTGAACAATTAAATCATTCAATTTATCCTGTTCTTTCGTAAAATTATCTAAATATCTGTTTCTTGCTTTATCAGCATTTATCAATTCTGTAGTTATTGGAACATATTCCAAAATATCTTTATTAACCAGGTAATCGTAAATTACACATTCGGCCTTTTTTAAGACATTTATACCCTTTAATGTAATAAGTTCCGTATCTCCGGGCCCTGCACCAATAATATAAACTTTATGTTTAATTGATTTTTTTGAATTTTTCAGCAAATTCATAATTATCCTCTCTAACAATAATAGCCAATGAACCTTGCAACGGATGCGGTTCTAAAATATTAAACGGAATTTCTGCAGTTATTCTATCCACAAGTCCTAATCTTACAAGTGCACAAGTCGCAACAATTAATCCATCTAATTTATTTTTTTCAAATTTCTCCAATCGTTCTTCAATGTTACCACGAATATCAACTATTTCAAAATCACTTCTGAATTTTTTTAATTGTTCTTTTCTACGTGTGCTACTTGCCCCTATTTTTGAATATAGCGGTAACTCTGCAAGTTTTAAGTTATCTCTTGAAACAAGGGCATCATGTCTATTTATTGATTTTGTTATACAAGCAATCCTTAGACCATTCGGAATAATATCCGGTAAGTCCTTAGCACTATGAACCCCAAAATCAACATCTCCTGATAAAACCGCTTTATCAACCGTATTGGTAAAGAAATTACTTCTTTCAATTTTTGAAATAGATGTTTCTTTATCTAAATCGCCATCGGTGTGATATTTTTTTATTGTAAACCTTGCTCGCTCAAAACCTAATAATTCTAACTTAGCAATTATTTCTTCTGCTTGTCTTACTGCTAAATTAGAGGGTCTGACACCAATTTTTATTTCTTTATAATAATTTATTGATTTCATTTTCAATAATCTCTTTAATAACTGGAATATATTTAATTCTTTCATTAAGATTATTTTCGCTTATTTTTTTTAAATCGTCAATATTATAGAGATATACATATCCATTTTTTATTCCTTCATCCACATTTCTTGGAACTGATAAATCAAAAATCAATAATGGTCTTTTTACATATATTAAATCTATTTCACTTATCAAAATATGTGGTGACGAAGTTGCTGTTATAATAATATCTGCGGTATTTATTATATTTTTAAATTCGCTAAATTTATTTATTAATACTTTGCACTCACTTGCTAATAAAATGGCTTTATCATAATTTTTACCACTTACAATTTGCATATTTGTTCTTACAGAAGAAAAATACTTAAGAATTTTTTTTGTCATTTCCCCGGTACCAAGAATAAAAATATTTTTATTGGAAATATCCTTAAAAAACTCTCTTGATTTATTAAATATAATACTTGCAAAAGAAATATTCCCCTCCGATATTCCTGTTTGAGAACGAACATATTTACCTAATTTTATTGCGTTTAGAAAAATTTTATTAAAAAAACCATTTGTCATACCAAGTTCGGCTGAATTATAATATGCTTGTTTAACCTGTGATAATATTTCCGGCTCACCTATAATTTGTGATTCTATCCCGCTTGTAAGTCGAAAAAGATGTCTTATCGCATCTATACCACTCAAATTTTCAAAGCCGATATTTTCATAAATATTATTCCTTTTATCAAAATAATATTCTGTCCTATTGCATGTTGAAACTATTACAGAAGGTATGAAACCACTATATTTATATTTATCAAGCAACAAATATCGTTCTCTCGCATCAATATAGTGTTTTTCTCTTACTTTTATATCACAAAATTTATAATTTATCCCATAAATTTCCAAATTCATTTTTTAAAACCTCTTTAAATTTTTTTGAAAGTGCAGGTCGCTTTCCATCCGTAGATATAGAAATAACAATTCCCTTTTTTCTAATAACCGCAGGAACAATAAATCTGCATTTTTTCGTATCATCGCATACATTGACCAGCACTCCTAACCTTTCAGCATCGTTAAAAATTTTTTCGTTTACATCATTATCTGATGTACATGCAAAAATCAAAAACTGATTTTTTATAATAAATGATGTATATTTTTTCTTGAAATATTTTATCTTATATTTTCTAATTATTGTTTCTAAGTTTCTTGATAAATTCGGACTAACCAAAGTAATTTTAGCATCGCACTTAACCAATCCTTTTATTTTTCTTTCGGCGATTTTACCACCACCAATAATTACAACTTTTTTATCTTTTAAGTTTAAAGATATCGGGTAGAATTTCATTTATTATACTTTTTAAATTTTTAAAAAACTATACCGATTATTGATTGTACTTGTAAGTCATCAGATTCTTTGTTAACTCCAAAAACAAAACCAATAGCAGACCAAATACTTTTTCCTTTGAAAGAAACTGTAGGACCAAGTAAATGCTTATCATCTTTCAAATCACCCTTAACTTCTATCCCTGCTCGGAAAATATCACTTAATATAGGATAACTTATTCCAGCACTATATTCTACTTTCCAGTCCTTTTCTTTTGTCGCTGTTTTATAATATTCTTCCGGAATAACATTCATGGCTATATTCAAATCGTTGATGTCTTTAGCCAATATTAGTTTTGTTTCCCATTTATCAGGATAACTCCTATCTGTTTGGATTTTATACTCAAGATATAGAATAGGATCAACAAAAAACTCTCCTTTATTAGCAAGCTTATACCTCGTCCGAAGTTTTACCTCTTCAAATTTGATTCTTCCCTTTCCATCAGCTCCTGCTGAAAAACTATCAACCATATAAAAAGAAAAATCCCAACGGGAAGTTAATCCTGTTTCAATTTCGATTTGTCTTTTCCATTTTGCTGTTTCAGACACTGATAAATCATTTTGGTCTATTCGGTGATATAACTCTAACTCTGTCTTTCCCGGTAACATAGTCATAAATTGATATGTCCATGCATAATAACGAAAATCACAATAACTGAATTTTGCCGTACCAATGATGATAAACATCATTAAAAACACTTTTTTCATAAAACCTCCCTGACTTCTATTTGTTCTTTTTTAATTTTACCATAACGTATTTTATAAGCATTAATGTTTGGTTTTGCATAATTAGATAGAGATACTATTAGATAAATTACATTATCATAATACGCCATTTCAACATCACGTGAAGATGGATACGCTTCACTGTGAGTATGCGAATGGTAAATGCCTAAAAGTTCTAAGCTTTGATTCCTTATTCTTTTAAATATTTTGAATTGTTCTTTAATATCCATAAAATAGCAAATTTCCGGCTTTTCAGATATGTTTTTCATTCTATATATTTTTTTAATTTTGCAGTTTGTCCCTACGATTATACCACATGCTTCCTTTGGATATTCTCTTTTTACATGTTCAATGATATAATTTATTTGTTTTTTACTCAAAATCATCTTATTACTCCTGTAAGCAAAAATGAACTAATAAATGCTATTAGTGGTGAAATAATCCATACTAAAAATGTCTTTTTGGTTACTTTGTGCGAAACGGTTTGATAGAAACCATTCTTAGTATGTGAAATAGCAAAGATTGAAGCGGAATTAAGTTGAACAAGTGACTGAGGGATACCTAAAGCCGATGCAAAGATTAAAAGTGTTGCTGTTATAAAATTGACTACAATAACTGTAACCAATCCAAAAGGAACTATTTCTTCGCCAATTGTACACATAGTTTTTTTACCCCAAAACATCGCTCCAAACATAAACAACAATCCTATAAAAAATAATCCAGAAAAAATATTTTTAATAATACCACCTGCGACTAAAGGACCTACTGCATTTGCAACGTTATTACTACCTATTGCAAATGCAACATAGCAACCTGCTAATACGGATAGTTTTTTTAATATTCTTTCATTAATAAATATTTTTTCATAGATCCAAAGATTTTTAAATTTTGGAGGATAAATTTTTTTATAAAAAAATAACGTTAGGAAATAAGAAACAAGCGGTAATAATATCCAAAAAGGTATTATTAATAAGAATTTACTCCAATTAACATGCCCAATCGCAATACCGCTTCCCACTATTGAAAAGACGGTAGCCCATGAAGTGGACTGGGGCACTTTAAAGATATTAGCAATAAATAACCCAAAAGAGGCAGAAAAAAGTATTATTATTGCTGTCTTAAAATTAACAAATTGTTCTGGTAGTATTCTACCCTTAAGTGTCATGGTGACATTATTTCCCAATAATATTGCACCAATAATAACAAATAATCCAAACAACAAAATAACTGATTTTGTTTTTATTATTTTGGAACAATAAGATACTGCAAATGCCGGCGCCACACCACTCGCACCCATATTTATTGCAAAAAATATCACAATTAAAAATAAAATAATCATTGAGTTTCATTTTAACGGTCGTGTATGAATACCGCATTCCCCACCCATTTTGCTTGTTCCTACCCATCTGCCCGCTCTTTCATCCTCTTCATTTGTTATTTTTGTGCATGGGAGACAACCGAGTGAACGGTAACCCAATTTATATAATGGATTCACCTTTACCTCATATAAAGCAAGATACTGCCATATTTCCCTTTCTTTCCAAAGTAATATAGGATTTAATTTTATTAGCCCTTTATCCCTTTCTTCCACTTCTTTGAAATCGGTACGAGTTTTTCCTTCTGTGCATCTTAATCCAGTAACCCAACACGTAGCATCCATTTCAAGCAGCGCCTTTCTCGTAGGTAAAACTTTTAAAATATCACAGCATTTATGAGGATCTGTTTCATAAAGATTATCCGAAATAATTTCATCATTTTTATAAATCTTTAATTCTGGATATCTCTTAACCGTTTCATTCATAAATTCAACGGTTTCTTTTGGCTTAAACCTTGTAGTTACAATAAACCCTTGTATTTTAGGACTGACTCTTTTTACTAAATCCCATACAGCAACTGAATCCTTTCCTAAACTATTAGCAACAATAAGTCCATCACCATATATCTTATAAGCTTCAGAAATTAAAGATAATGACCTATCCATCTTCTCTTTAAAATTCAAACCATCTACCAACGCTTTCAAATCCGCACCTTTTACTTCTTCTAAAATACCCATTTTTTCTCCTTATTATACATATTGTCTATCAACTTTGTAGACTTTATATGTTAAAAAAATTTGTTAATCTTATAATGTTTAATTATTTGATTAACTTTTATTTACTTGGAAATTAAAAATATACCTGTTAGTGCAAATAAATTTGGAAATATTTTTATTATGCTTTTTTCTCCTATAAAAATAGACTTCTCTATTTTAAAACCTTTGTTTTTGCAGTAATTAATAAAATCAGAGATGCTCAAAAAATGGAGATTTGGAGTATTATACCATTCATAGGGCAATGAAGTTGTAACCGGAACTATCCCTTTAAAGAATATTTGTGCCCGTGCTTTATAATATGCAAAATTCGGTATACCTACTATTACTTTTCTACCGACATTTATAGCATCTCGTAATATTATATCCGGTTTTTTTATTTGCTGCAAACTCTGATACAAAACCACATAATCAAATGATTTATCTGCATACCCCTTAAGTCCATTATCCAAGTCCTCATGGAAAACACTTATTCCACGTTCAACACATTTATAAATCGCTTGTTCATCTAATTCTATTCCCTGTGCCCTTACTTTTTTCTGTTGAACAAGTAATGATAATAGTTCACCATCCCCACACCCAAGATCCAAAATGGATGATTCATCTTTTATCCAATTCATCACTATGCTATATTCAATTTTTATTTTATCGCTCATTTTTTTCTTCCCGAATATACATGTTCTAAAAAGTGTTTTATAAGATTTGTCTCCTGCTCTATTTCTAATAGAAAAGCATCATGCCCGTATGTAGAATCTATTTCGCAATATGTAGCGTCTACACCTGCCAATTTACATGCCTTGACTATCTCCCGTGACTGATAAGCAGGATAGAGCCAGTCAGATTTAAATGCAATTATAAGCAGTTCTGCTTTTACATTTTTAAATACTTCGTATAATTGTTTATCACCTGCAATATCAAAATAGTCCAATGCTTTAGTTATATAAAGATATGTATTGGCATCAAATCGCTTGACAAAACTATCCCCCCTATAGTGAAGATAACCTTCAACTTCAAAATCAGGGTCAAACTTAAAAATAGTTTTATTTTCTTTTGAGCGTCTACCAAATTTTTCAGCCATTGATTTATCACTCATATAAGTAATATGACCTATCATTCTTGCAACCGCAAGACCGCGGATTGGAGCAGATTCTCCATAGTAATTACCATCCTGCCAGTTAGGGTCCGACATAACAGCTTGTCTTTCTACTTCATTGAATGCAATTTGTTGTGATGAGTGTTTTGCGGTTGTGGCAATAGGAATACCTGAACACACTCTGTCCGGATAAGAAACAATCCATTGTAAGGTTTGCATTCCACCCATTGAACCACCAACAACGGTTAAAAGTTTTTTTATCCCTAAATGATCTATTAAATATCTTTGAGCATTGACCATATCTTTGATTGTAATAATCGGAAATTCCATGCCGTATGGTTTATTAGTCTTCGGGTTTATTGAAGACGGTCCGGTTGAACCCCTGCATCCACCTATTACATTAGAACAAATTATATAATTTTTATCAGTATCAAATGCCTTTCCCGGACCAATCATAGTATCCCACCAACCAGGATTTTTATCACCTTTATGATAACCGGCTGCATGAGCATCACCGCTTAACGCGTGTTCACATAGTATTGCATTACTTTTATCTTCATTAAGTTTACCATAAGTTTCATACGCAAGTGTTATCGGACCCAACTTCTCACCAGAATCCAATACCAATTCATTAGGTGGTTCAGCAAAAGTAAAATATTTTGTCTCTGTAATACCGACATTATTTTTTGGGATTAGATTATCACTCTGTTTTTTATCCATAATTATCATTCTCCTTCGCCTGACAAAACATAAATTGTAATATAAAATATACTTTCTTATTATATTTCATCTATACTAAATTTATGTGATGCTTCGGAGAATTTCGCTTTATTATTCAATAATTTAATAGGTGAAGCTTCATTTTTCTTCCTGAAAAAGCCATGTAGAAAGATATCTTTCACCGGTATCAGGAAGAATAACAACTATAGTTTTTCCTTCGTTCTCCTTTCTTCTTGCAACCTCTAAACCTGCCCATAATGCAGCACCGCTTGATATCCCTACCAAAATACCCTCTTCTCTTGCTATTCTACGAGCCATTATACCAGCATCTTCATTTGAAACAGTTATAATTTCATCCAAAACTTTTTTATCCAAAATCTTTGGTACAAAACCAGCACCTATACCCTGAATCTTATGTGAACCTGGCTTTCCACCAGAAATAACAGGTGAATCCTTTGGTTCAACTCCGATAATTTGAACTGATGGTTTTTTTTTCTTTAATGTTTCGCCTACACCAGTTACTGTTCCACCCGTTCCTATGCCTGCAACAAAAAAATCCACTTTGCCATCAGTATCTTGCCATATCTCTTCAGCAGTTGTCTTTCTATGAATTTCAGTATTTGCGGAATTTTCAAACTGCTGAGGAATAAAGCTGTTAGACGTAATTTTTGCCAATTCTTCCGCTTTTTCTACTGCACCTTTCATACCCTTGGTCCCGTCGGTAAGAACAATATCTGCACCAAATATCTTAAGTAGTTGTCTGCGTTCTACACTCATAGTATCAGGCATAGTAAGGATAAGTTTATATCCCTTAGCAGCACATACGAATGCAAGTGCTACCCCAGTATTCCCGCTTGTCGGTTCAATTATAACAGAGTTTTTTTTCAATACACCTTTTTTTTCGGCATCCTCTATCATTGAAACACCGATTCTGTCTTTTACGCTTGAAAGCGGATTAAATGATTCTAATTTTGCTAAAATCGTTGCATCAATATTCTTAGTGATTTTATTGATTCTAACTAACGGCGTTCTCCCAATTGTTTTAGTAATATCATCATAAATCTTTGCCATAATTCCCCCGTTAAATTAAATAAAAAGTTAAAAGTTTAAATTAAAATTAAGTCATTACACCTTTATTTTAATTTATATTTCTATTTTAACTTGCCTTTTTAAGTGCTCGGTCTATATCAGCAATTATATCGTCTACATGTTCTATTCCTATTGAAAGTCGTATAAAATCAGCCGTCACACCGGTAGCAAGCTGCTCTTTTTCCGATAACTGTTGATGTGTCGTGGTCGCAGGATGAATAGCAAGTGATTTTGCATCCCCGATATTTGCCAGATGTGAAATCAGCTCAAGAGAGTTAATAAATTTTTTTCCCGCTTCTAACCCGCCCTTAATTCCAAATCCTATAATAGAACCGGAACCGTTCGGCAGATACTTTTTGACTCTCTCTTTTTCAGGGCTAGAATCCAATCCGGGATAATTAACCCATGAAACTTTTGGATGGCTCTCTAAATATTTTGCAACGGTTAATGCATTTGATGAATGTCTATCCATTCTAAGATGAAGAGTTTCTAACCCCTGTAAAAACAAAAA
The DNA here is from genome assembly GCA_003452965.1 of Elusimicrobiota bacterium. GTDB lineage: Bacteria > Elusimicrobiota > UBA8919 > UBA8919 > UBA8919 > UBA9627. The sequence continues at coordinate 23,903 of DMMW01000035.1, read as the reverse complement.
CGAATTGAACGGTGATAATGCAGGACCCATATCTCGCAAAAGAACTACCCTTGCTTTAATAATGTATGCAATATTACCAAGCGGTTTTAGCGCCTCAACAAAATTAATTCCGTGATAACTTGGATCCGGCTCGGCAATTAATGGGAATTTGCCATTAGTCCAGTCAAATTTTCCGGAATCAACAATTACACCACCGAGAGAAGTTCCGTGTCCTCCGATAAACTTTGTTGCAGAATAGACAACTACATCAACTCCAAAATCTATAGGCCTTAATAAATAAGGGGAGACAGTGTTATCCAATATTAATGGTATTCCATTTTTATGAGCGATTTTTGAAATACCCTCCAAATCTGCTACATCTAATTTAGGATTGCCTATTGATTCCGCATACAGCGCTTTTGTCTTAGAAGTAATTGCTTTTTCAAATGCCGACAAGTCACTTGATTTAACAAATTTTACATTAATCCCTAATTTAGGAAATGTATAATGGAAAAGATTATACGTTCCACCATAAAGATTATCTGCCGAAACGATCTCGTCGCCTGCTTTTGCAATATTAAGTATTGAAAGTGTAATTGCCGACTGTCCGCTTGCAACAGCTAATGCACCAACCCCGCCGTCAAGCAACGCCATCCTTTTTTCAAAAACATCAGTAGTAGGATTCATCAATCTTGTATATATGTTTCCAAACTCTTTCAATGCAAAGAGGTTTGCAGCATGTTCGGTATCCTTAAACTGATATGAAGTAGTCTGATAAATAGGTACCGCTCTTGCCCCTGTTGTTTTGTCCGGTTCCTGCCCTCCGTGCAACGCTAACGTCTCTACTTTTAAATTTGTTTCATTTTTAGCCATGTTTACCCCCGATAACTGCAGAGATTAGTGTATAGCGTATAGGGTATAGTATTTAGTATTATTAAAATCTTTTACTAATCCCTAACCTCTAACCCCTAATCCCTATCCCCTATATTGTATAATCCGGTGATTTCATAGACATTTTTCTTACCCTATCTACCATATCCGCAAAATTCGTATTATCCACCACATTATTTATATACTCTCTTATATCAACAAATATATTTCTGAATGGACATCGCTGAATATCATTACAGTTTGATGTTTCTGTTTTGCTTACGCAAGTAATAGGAGCGGTGGTTCCATCCATTAAGCGAATTATTTCACCCAATTTTATCTTTTCCGGTGCTTTTGCTAACTGAATCCCACCATACGGACCTCTTCTGCTCCTAATGTAACCTGCTCCTTTTAATATAAGAACAATCTGCTCAAGATATTTAATCGGAATATCTTCTTTCTTTGAAATATCTTTTATCTGAATAAGCCCTTTCTGATAATTCAAAGACAAATTCAATAAAATCTTTAATGCATAATCCCCTTTATACGTTATCTTCATAAAAACCTGTTCTATAGTTCTATGGTCATTACGTTCTGTAGTCAGCCCGCCCTTCGGGCGAGGTCTCGCCAAAGCTCAGTGGCGGAAACAACAGAACTTCAAAACGATTTTTCCTTTGTTTACGAGCTCCCGAGCGTATTCTACTTTGTCTATCATCTAACTATACTTTACAGAAAAATAAAAGAAATGTCAAGTACTTTTTTTATTTTTATATTTTTTTTATTTTGAGGTAGGATACATGAGATTATTTTATCGTCTAAAAACAATCTGCCCAATACATTTTCTTTTTAACTACTTATCATCTGTAAAATAATATTCTTTTCCAATAATCTCAACTCGCTTTTATCTTCCAGAAATCGTTCAACATCCTTTCTTACGTGGTTAAAATCTATTTTTTTAATCCTCTCGCCAAGAAACTCCTTAAAATTACCAGAACCAATCTTTAAATGTTTGCCTTCTGTTTGCTTTATTGCATTATTCAATAAAATAAAATTCGGTTCAATTTTTTTACCGAGATACCAAACAAGGTCATAAAAATCTCTACCCTTTGTATATTTCCTATAAAAACAAGCGTGTAATTTAGTTGCATATAAAGATGGCAAATCAAATTGCCTTACAGCAAAAATAAATGATTTGTTTATCGGAGTGAATAATGTTTTAAATCCTTTTGGTGAGTGGGTGTCAATCTCAATTTTTATTGAAATTTTATGCCCTTTGATATTACTGATTTTTAGTTCATTTAATATATCAACAAATTTCAACATGCAGGTATTTACAACATTACTTTCTTTTACCACCAATTCTACCTTAAGTCCATACCGGTTTAATTCCTTTTCTAAAACACTATTAATATTTTTAAAAGAATAATTCTTTTTACTAATTAAGTTGAAATCCAAATCCTCGCTAAATCTTCGCAAATCATAAATAATCCTTAATGCAGTTCCACCGACAAATGCTACATTTTCAAAAACCTGTTGGTCAAAAAAAATCTTTAATACAAGAATCTGCAGATATTCCCTCGTTTTATTAGCTTTTTCTTCAATATCAATTACATCCTTGAATTTCTCTTTTAAAAGCTCATACATTTTAACCACCCTAAAAATCGCTTAACTTTAAGAATTCCTTAGCAATTTCATTCAGTTTCTTATTAGAAAATAACCGTATATAATCCTTAAACTTCTTTTTATTTAATATTCCTGTATTCTGAAAACGAAACGATTCTCGCAAAACATCCCCATAGTTTTTTTGAAATCTGTTCTTATTAAGATACAAGAAGTCCACAACAGCTTTTTCCGGAACAGCAATAAAACATGTCATTCCGTTTTCATCTTCCTTTTCAATAAAACCTGTAAAACAACTTTCCTTAATATGTTGATACGTAAAAACACCCATTTTATTTACAAATTGGGCATTTTTCTTTGTAGTAACCGAAGTAATATCAACTGTCCTCTCCGGGATTAAATCGTAAATAGAAAGTACGTATTCCAAACTAACATACGAAGGACTATAGATTTCCTTTGCAATGAACATTTTTGATGGATTGATTTTTCTATCTATATTATTCAATAAATAAAAATTCTTTTTTAACCGAATAATAAAACCCTTATCCGCCCATCTCTTTAACTGCACATTAAGAAAAGGATATACATAATTACTTTGCTTTAAATATCTACCTTTAATTATAGGTAAATTTACTACCAACTTTTTAAATTCTTCGAATCTCATATATTTTCCTTATATATACATATATGTATACTTTAAGATATTATTATTATATAGTATATTTGCATTTTTGTCAAGTGGTTTTTATATTTTAGCAAATGTCCCTTTCCATTAAAGCAATTAATTCGTTATAGTTTTCTATTCTACAAATTTTATTACGTATACTTCTTGCATCCGGAAAACCTTTTATATACCACATCATAACTTTTTTAACAAGACCTATATTTCCTTTTCCCCCGGGTAAACACCCCTTGTATTTTTCAATATATCTTATATGTTCGCTCATTGCGTTTCTTTTTTTTTCTGTAATATTTTTTGGGGTTGCAAACTCTCCTGTTTGCAAATATTTTTCAATGTCTTTAAATATCCAAGGTATACCTAATGAGCCCCTTGCTACCGTGATACCGTCACAACCGGTTTCAATAATCATTTTTCTTGCAAGTTCAGGGCTAAAAATATTACCGCTTCCGAAAACCGGTATTGATACCGTTTCCTTAACTTTTCGTATACTTGCATAATCTATTTTACCGGAATACATCTGCCTGCAGGTTCTGCCGTGTATGAAAATAGCATCTATTCCGTTATCTTCAAGTCTTTTGACTAAATCTATAAGGAACGGTAAGTCATTTTTATCATAACCGGTTCTAATTTTTACAGTTATGGGTAACTTCAGTTTGCAGGAATAAGATAGTGTTTTTGCTATTTTAATCAATGTGTTAGAAGATTTCATCAAATAGGCACCCGATTTCTTTTTCAGTATTTTTTTTACAGGACATGCACTGTTAATGTCTAAAAAAACAATATCAGGCACAGTATCTATAAGAATATAGGCAGCATCCAATATCTGAAAGGGGTCACTGCCTATTATCTGAGCAGATATTGGCTTGTCTTTCAAATTTGTTTTTAATATTTGAAAGGTTTTAGGATTTTTCATAATTAGTGATGCTGCATCTACCATTTCAAAAAAACAAAGTTTTGCTCCATGTTTACGTACCATTGTCCTAAATGCAAGGTCTGTGCATCCTGACATCGGTGCCATTATTATATTTGATGAAATTTCTTTTTTACCTATTTTAATCATATTTTGTTAGGATGTTTAAGAATATTAAGAGGATTATGAAGGGAACAACATATTTGATTCCATGAGAACAGATAAAATGACTATTTTTTCAGAATGTTTACTTTTATCCAATTCCAATTAAAAATAATGTGAACAAATATCAGCAAAATAAAAAGTAAACCGTTGTATTTATGAATGTTAAATATGAGCTCCTGGTCAATAATATCTATTTGGAAAAGCATATTAAATATTGAAATTGTTTGTATAAGAAAAGAAATAAGCAAAATAGGATTTGCTATGTGAAGCAATTTAATTTTGTTCATCCCACCACCCCCTGATATAATTTTGGATTTTCGGACCACTCTTTTGTTATTTTATGTAACTTTCCATGCATTAATTGAAATTTGAACATTGCTGAATATAACTCTGTTTTCAGCTTGTTTAATTCAACGTTATTAATAGAAGGATTCGTCATTTCTTGCTGGAATTTTGATTGAGGAATACCTAACATTTTTAATTTATTCAAAATTTTAACATACGAACAACCCTTACATCATCTTCCATTATTATTCCCCCCTCATACTACTGCGATATCCCGCCATCCCATAATACAATCAACGTATTCTATTGCCGGTTAAACCAGTCCTGGATGTACCACCTTGTTTCGCTGTCAATCTGGTACAATCCCTTCGCGTTTTTATCCTTGACTACCATACTGAACCAACCAGGATATACTATATCCTGCAATTCTTTAATCGTATCCCCTTCGCTGTAATATTCCTTGCCTTCGGTATTGTCAAAAGCTTTCCAGTGCCCGGTTATAAAATCCTTGTAAAATAAAACAGCATGCGCCCATCTATAACCAATATGCCCGACAATCCTTAAATCATAACCGTTATCTGCAAGTAAATACGCTTGCAATCTCGCCTGTTCAGTGCAATTTCCCCTTTTATTACCGAATACGTTAACCGGGTCGTACATTGTAGATAATCCGGCGAAACCATTGTGGTCGTTCGAGTAACTCAAATAGTTATATGTATATTCTTCCGCCTGCTGTGGGGTATTTATAGCGCCTTGCAGTTGCTCAATAGAATAATCGGCAATGTTAGCAGGCAATGTATGTCTTCCTGATGTATATGCAAAATTATGTAATTCATTTTTAACATTATCCCTTGTCATGTACGGATTATACGACTGAATATCAAAATTCCACGATATATTCAAGCCTCCTGATATTTCTTTTTGAGCTTTTGATACATATCCTTCAAGATTATAAGCCTGTACCTTTTTATTGACCATTAACGAATGCCAATTTTTCTTTTGCTGGTATATGTTCTCAAATTTTATTCTGTAATTTTTCATATCTTTCTTCAAGCCAATTTCCAACCTTTTGTCCTGGTAAGGATAATTATCTTTTTGAAGTTCAAATACCAAAGGATATGCATATATGATATCAATATTATCGCTTACTACTCCTGTTTCCAATTCTGTGTTCCTAAATATATCTACCGGTAAATACGCGGAATTTCTAAATATATCTGAAAATCCTAATTTTAAATTATAATCTGCATATATGCTTTTTAAGTATCCCAAACCATAATCAAGCTGCAAATAAGTAAACGCACCGTAAGTATAATCATTGATAAATGCTTTTTTCGGATTACCTCCGAAATTCAATCCAATTGAGCTTTCAATTACCAAATCATTTATCAAAAAACGATTATATAAAAATCTTTGTCTTGTTCTAAATGCTGATAATATTACCGATTCGGTATCTAAATTCGTTTTCATTGTAAATATATGCGGAAAATAAAAGACACCTGCAACATATTCAGGGTTATATATAAGTTTGCTTCTTATATGTTTGTTATATGCAAATTTATACTTTAAAAATAATGAATCATCTATTAATTTATTTTTTTTCGTATAAAGCAAATTCCACCCATACTCAAAATCCGAGTTTCTATACATATCATAAACGGATATATCAGTAGAAGATAATCTACCACCCATATAAGCACAAACATAGACAACATTTAATAATATTAATATAAATCCTGTTATACCACCATAATATATTCTTTTCATATCATTCTATAGAATCAGTCCACACCTTACTACTAATTTTTAATGTGCAAACTTTTAGTGAATCTCCACCAGCAGGAGCTGGTGACTTCTATTTATGCCCCGATAGATTTTTCGCTTCGCTCAAAATCAACACGACATCGGGGTTACGCTTCGCATCATTCCCCAGCAGGAGCTGGGGTACTCTGCTCGGTAATAATTAGAACCGTCCCCATTATTTCTTTTCCCATTTGAGAAGTTCAGCGACTTTTGCCAGGCTTGAACCGTCTTTTATTTCTTTACGCAACCTATTTTCTTTTTCAAGTACATCCATAGCCCTGTTAGTAAATTCAACCGCATGTTCTTTTGGAATCACCATTACACCGTCATCATCACCGACAATCCAATCGCCAGGATTAATTTTAATCCCGGAAATGTTTATAGGAATATTTATTTCACCAAAACCTTTCGGCTCACCTGCTTGCGGGGTAATCAATGAAGCAAAAGCCGGAAATTTTAATTTTTTGATATCTTCAGTATCGCGAATTCCGCCGAATATAACAACACCTGATATCTTTTTGTTTATCGCGGAATTGGTTGCAAGCTCTCCCCATACAGCGGGTGGCACACCGCAAGCATCAATTACAATGACATCACCTTCATTTGCTGCATCAATTGCTTGAACCGGTTTCGCCCAATCCCCCGGTGAAGTTTTTACCGTTACCGCAGGCCCTACCATTTTAACCGATGCGACAACTGGAAATACATTTTTCATAGGAAGACCCCTATGCAGTGCATCTGAAATATTGGCACAGGAAACAATCTTAAGAATTTTTCGCATATCCGTTTCTGTAACTCTTTGAAAATATTCAGATTTGATTTTTATTTTTTTTGATATTGCTTTTTTTATTTTCTGTGTTTCAAGTTTTGCATTTTGTGATTTTGTAATTGCGCCTCCAACAATAATTATTGAAGCACCTGTTTTTACCGCTTCTGCAGCATTTTCAGAATTTATTCCGCCGGCAATTGCAATCGGTATTTTTACAATCTTTGAAATTTTTCTAATAATATCAAACGATATTTTTCCCTTCATCTGTTCATCAATTGGAATATGAACATCTATATAATTGGCACCTAATTTTTCAACTTCTTTTGCTCTTTTAACTATATCCGAAACTCCGAGCAAATCAACCATTATTTCCGCACCGTAATTCTTGCCAGCAGAAATCGCTTCTTTTATTGTTCCATCTTCAGAAGAACCCAAAACCGTAACAATATTAGCACCTGACTTTGCCGCAATTTCAACTTCCAATCTTCCGACATCTGCAATTTTCATATCTGCCACTATTTTAATACGCGGAAATCTTTTCCTTAATTCACGTATGATATTTAATCCTTCACTTTTTATTAGGGGAGTACCTGCTTCAAGCCAATCACAACCGCCTGCAACCGCTTCTTCGGCAAGTTTTATTGCTCTTTGCAAATCAACAAAATCCAATGCTACCTGTAAAATTTTTTTCATTTTTCCCCCTGATATTTGTAATTAGTAATTTCAATTAAAATATTAATGTCGCGGGGCTTTCGTGCCCCTGCACCCCCACTAACTTTTCTTTACTTGCCTAAAGAAAAGTCAGCAAAAGAAATGCACCCCGATGGCTATTTCGCTCATAATTTTTCGACAGCTGTCCGCCTACATTAAAAACTACGGCGGATAAATTCCACTTGCCCAAATCCTTCGTAGCTTTTGCTAAGAAGGATTCGCTCATTGACAGCCATAAGGAGATTCAAACAACAATTAAAAAAATATAATAATTTGTAATATATTTACCCATTACTCGTTACCCGTTACTTGTCTATTTGAGTATCTCTCCTGTCTTATACGACCACAATGCAAGGTCAAGATCATCCATGTTTATTTTTATTTTTTTTGCAAATTCCCTCATTTTTTTTTCTATTTCAATATAATTTTTTTCTTTATCTGTTATTACTTTCAAGTCCTTTAAACAACTTAAAATATGCTTATCTAAAATTGCATAATTGCTATACCCAATATTTCTTAAAAAATGACTCGCCTCTTTATAACCAATTCCTTTAATTTCCTTTGTTTTAGCGAAAAAATGTCGCCGTTCTTCAGGTGTGTTAAAAGAATTTAATAGTTTTTTTATATTTAAATCGCATTTTTTTTCTAAATAATCCCTTGTTTGCGTTATGTATCTTGCACGGGTGTTATAAAACCTGTGTCTTCCTTTTAGCCCTTTCTGTATATCAGAAATATCGCCGGACTGCAATTTATTTTTTATCGCTTCTATAGACTTCAATCCCATCCTTGCCGAAGCGTTTGCGGTTAATATACAAAAACAAAGTTCTTCAAATATTTTTTTATTGTTTTTCTTGCTTTTAAATTCTTTTAGACGATTTTCTATTTCTGTTTTTTTTATTTTATGCCACCGTCTCAGTTCTACTAATTTCATCATAATATTATACAGAAAAAATATTCAATGTCAAATTTTTTGTTGATACATACACATCAAGCAGTCATAGGTTTATCCTCATCCTTTTTTTAAAAAGTATAGATACACAATATGTAAATAAGTATACAAAATAGATAATATGCCGTTTTATAAAAGAATAAGCGGAACAAAAATATTTTTATTGCTTGACAAGTTACAAATATTTCGTATAATGCTTAACAATTTAATAATGTAAAATAGATAAAAATTTTTGTAGATTTTGATTGAACGGAGAAAAATATGTCAACATCTTTAGAAAAATGGGTCATTAAACAAGCAGAATTAACAAAACCGGATAGAATTCACTGGTGCGACGGTTCCGATGAAGAAGCTCGCAAATTAATTAATATTGGTATTAGTGAAGAGAAAATTAATAATTATCCGATTTTCACTGAACTTAATCAAGAATTATGGCCAAACGCTTATCATCATAGAAGCCATCCAACCGATGTTTCCCGCACAGAACATTTAACTTATGTATGTTATCCGGATAAAGATACTGCAGGACCAAATAACAATTGGATGGATCCAAATGAAGCTAAAGCAAAACTTACAAAATTATCCGATGGCTGTATGCGCGGAAAAACAATGTATGTCCTTCCTTATATGATGGGGCATCCGGATTCGCCTTATTCAAAAGCATGTATCCAGATTACGGATGTTACGTATGTCGCAGTAAGTATGCGTATTATGACGCGAATGAGTAAAGCGGTTGTTAATAAAATAGGTGATTCAAATGACTTTGTGAAAGGTCTTCATTCGGTTGGTGACTTTGATACTAATAAAAGATTTATTATGCATTTTCCGCAAGAAAATTTCGTTTGGAGTATCGGTTCTGGTTACGGTGGAAACGCCCTTTTAGGTAAAAAGTGTTTTTCACTTAGAATAGCATCCTTTCAAGGTAAAAATGAGGGTTGGTTAGCAGAACATATGATTATAATAGGAATTGAAGATCCAACAGGAGAAATAACATACGTGGCTGCGGCACTTCCTTCTGCCTGTGGAAAAACTAATCTTGCGTTGATGCAACCATCTTTGCCGGGTTATAAGATTTGGGTTTTGGGTGACGATATAGCGTGGCTTAATATTGGTGAAGACGGAAGACTATGGGCTATGAATCCAGAAACAGGATTTTTCGGTGTGGCACCGGGTACATCAATAAAAACAAATCCAAATATGATAAAAACTCTAAAAGCAGGAACTTTTTTCCCTACATTATTTACAAATACGGCAATCGATACCGATAAAAATGAACCTTGGTGGGAAGGTTTAAGTAGTGAACCTCCTAAGAATGTAATGGATTGGCAAGGTAATAAATGGAACCCATCTTTAAAAACAAATGCGGCACATCCGAATTCCAGATTTACGGTATCAATATCGCAATCACCAACTATATCAAAAGAATTTAATAATCCCAAAGGAGTACCTATTTCTGCGATTATATTCGGCAGTAAGCGTTCAAACACTGTCCCACTTGTTTATGAAAGTCTCAACTGGCAACACGGCGTTTTTGCAGGTGCGAGCATGGGTTCCGAAACAACTGCTGCCGCTACACATCAGGTCGGTTTATTAAGACGTGACCCTATGGCAATGCTTCCGTTCTGCGGATATAATATGGCTGATTATTTCAAACATTGGTTAAATATAGGTAAGAATCTAAAAAAACCTCCAAAAATATTTTTTGTCAATTGGTTTCGACTAGATGAATACGGTAAATTTATCTGGCCGGGTTTTGGGGAAAATATTCGTGTTTTGAAATGGATAATCGGAAGAATCAATAATAATATCTCCGCTAAGAATACACCCATCGGACTAATTCCTAATTTAGATGACTTGGATACTAACGGTTTGAATATTGATAAGAAAAATCTTGAAAAGCTTTTTGATATTGATGTTCAAAAGTGGCAGGAAGAAGCTGAAAATACAAAGAGTTTTTTGGAACAATTTGGCGATAGAATGCCAAAAGAGATTTTTGATGAATTAGCTGCACTTAAAAATCGATTATAATATTGATTACTTCTTACCTTTTTTCTTCATTAGTTTCTTAAATCTTAAATTATTTTTCATCTCATTAAATTCGAAAGAATCCTTTACACTGCTAATTAGAGAAGCATCTAATGAAATCGCTTTTTCAAGAGATGTTAATGCGTTTTCAACATCATCCTTTAAAGCGTACAGTTTTGCCAAGTTTAAAAATGTTATAGCAGATTCAGGTTTTATATTTAATGCAGCAAGATATGCATCTATAGATGCGATGTAAAGCCCTTTTCTTCTGTATAGATGTCCAAGCCATTCATATACTTCTGTATAATCACTCTTTTTTACGGCTGCTTTTACAAACCCATATATTGCTTCATCCGTATTATTTTCATTGGCAATAACACCCATGTTAAAATATTCAGAAGCAGTCTTCGGTAAGTTCGCATTAGATAAAAACATCATTCCTTTCTTAAAAAAACCCTTGATACTTAAAACCTTGCCTATAGAAAAATATACATCCTCAGGCAATTGCGAATCGGAAGATATGCTTACAAACTCCCTCATCGCTTTATCGTATTCCTTATTTTTCTCGTAATAAATACCTGTATAAATTTTTACATCAAGATTGTCCGGCGATATATCTCTTGCTTTTTTTAAATAGTTATAAGCGACCTTATGCTTATTAAGTTTTATATTTAATTTTGACGCTTCTAATAACGCTACAAGCATATCAGGTTTAATTTTGATAACTTCACTATATTCTTCCGCAGCATTAATATACATTTTCATTCTAGCATATATTTCAGCTAATTTTAAATGTGCATCTAAATTTTTGGGATCATATTTTAAAACAATTTTATAATCCTTTATTGCTGATTCGTATTTTGGTATTAAAAGTTTTTTCTCGGCATTAGCAAAGATTATTCTGGTAATTTTATCCTTTGAGAAAAACAATGAAATAATAACAAAAATGAAGAATAGGAAAATATAGTAAACTACATAAATCCTTTTTATCCCTTGTTTTTTTGTTTTAGGTGCAATTATTTTAGTTTTATCGGCTTTTTTATCTTTTCCATCTTTATATTCTGAATATTTTTTGTCAATTTCTGATGTAACTACCGGAATCTCTTTTTTTAATTCTATTGTTTTTTCTTTTTCCTTTTCAGATATTAACTCCACCGTTTTTTCAATTTCAATAATTTTCTTAACAGGTTCTAAAACAAACGTCTTTTCAAATTCTGTTTCCTTTTTGGGTTCTTCTTTGTTTATTGGTTCTATTTTAGATATTGTTTCGGCATCCAATGTCTTTTCGTCTCGTATGACCGGTTCAAGTGATTCAGTTTTTATAGCTTCCGGTTCAGTCTGTATTTTTTCCGGTTCCGACACAACTGTTTTTTCTATCGATTCCAATAACTCTTTTAATTTGTCTTCCTGTTTAATAATCCCATCTGACGAAAGAGCAGGTTCTAATATAACGGTCTTTTCTTCCAACTGTTCTTTCTTGCTTGCATCTAAAATTAAGGTTTTTTCCTGTTCTATATCTTTTTTAACTGGCTCGTCTGTTTTTTGAACAGGTTGCAAAATAACTGTTTTTTCGGAATCGGCATCTTTTTTATTTTCTTCATTTGCATCATATTTCAAATCTTTAATACTTATCATAGATACATCTTGATTTTTTGATTCCAGATGTGCATCCTTCTTTTTTTGATCACATAAATTACTAAATTTACATTCATCAAAACAATATTTTTTTTCTTCACCCTGCCGTTTCTTACAGCATTTATCATAATCTTCGGCTATGAGGTTTAACGTTTCCACTGCTTCGGAATTAATTTCGATAAATAAAATACCCGCTTTATAGTAATCCTCTTTTTTTTCAATTCTAACAACCTTTCCTTTAACGTCAAAAGGTTTTATTCCTGATAACCTGATGGTAAGCGATAGAATAAAAAATTTCGGGAGCGGTTCAGATAAAGCCAATCCCAGACCGCCTGCAGATACGTCTAAAATTTTGCCTTCAATAGGTTCTTGATAAAATGGCGGCGGGAAACAGATTTCCACAGGAGCCGCTGTTTCTTCTTTAAAATAAAACCTTTTATATTTACGTCTTTCTGAGAAATCTACCATAATAATTAAATATAAGACCGTTAAAAAAAATACAAACGGTCTTCAATTGTTTGTGCCTACCTGCTCGCCTCTTTGAATTTTTGACAAATCTGGCAAGAGATTTTGCATAGACACGGAACTTTCCGATAGTTAAAATATACTAATTTTCTTGACAATTGTCAAGATTTATGGTTTAATTTTTTCATGAAATACATATTCGGACCTGTACCTTCAAGAAGATTTGGTTTGTCACTTGGAATTGATATTATTCCCAGAAAAGTATGTACGCTTGACTGCGTTTACTGCCAGATTGGGAATACAACAAAACTTACATTACAAAGGAAACCTTATGTAGCGATAAAACCCATTTTAAATGAATTGATACAAGTATTAAAATCAAACATAAAAATTGATTATCTAACATTTTCCGGTAGCGGAGAACCGACGCTGAATTCAAATATTGGTAGATTGATTTCGGAAATAAAAAAAATTACCAATATCCCCATTGTTGTATTAACTAACGGAACGCTTTTTTATAGAGAAACTCTAAGAAAAGATTTATTACATGCCGACATCGTAGCACCTTCACTTGATGCAATATTTAGTTTCAATAAAATTAATAGACCGCATAAAAAACTTAAAATAAATAAAATTATAAATGGTTTATCTGAATTTAGGAAAATATTCAAAGGAAAAATTTGGCTTGAAATCTTATTGGTTAAAAATATTAATGACTCTCCTGCAGAATTAAAGTCGCTCAGGAAAGCCATATTAAAAATTAATCCAGATGAGATTCACTTAAATACTGTAGTAAGACCTCCAACGAAAATCTCCGCCAAACCGCTTAGATGGAAAGAACTTACTAAAATAAAAAAGTTTTTTGGGAATAAATGCAAAATAATTTCTTATAATGACAAAAAAAAATCTGAAAATACCGGAAGAAATGTATCCAAATATATTTTAGAGGTGCTAAAAAGAAGGCCTATGCAACTAAAGGATGTACAAAATGTGATTGGAATAGACAAGAGAACTATTTTAAAAGAAATGTGGCTTTTGGAGAGAAATAAAATCATTGTAAACAATGATAACTGGTGGACACTAAAAACTTCAGCGGATGGTGAATAGCGTAAAGGGAATAGATAAAGGTGTGATATTATTGAAGTTAACCCAAAGATATCCACTAACCTCTATACACTATTCCCTGATTTTCATCTTTTTTTTCTTTCACTTCTACATCAATGACATCTTTATATCTTTTTGTTGATTCTTCATTGTCACGGAATTTATTACTATCATAAAATTTGAATTTGACATTGTCACGTGAACCTGTAAATAGATTTAAGAAGAAACTTATGACTGAAAATATCAAAGCACACCACACAGCATTCCAAAAACTTGAAACACTAAAACCTGGCACTATTTTTGAAACAACATAAAAAATAAATCCATTAATTATTAAAGTAAATAATCCTAACGATACAATATTAAAAGGTAATGTAAATATAAGAATCAATGGCTTTAAAAAAACATTTATCAATGTAAGAATTACTACTGCAACTATTACGGTTAACATTGAATCAACCCATATACCTGGCACAAAGTAGACCACCAAAACAAAAGTGATAATATTTATTATTATCTTTAAAATAATATTTCTCATAATTTATGTTTTACTTCTATATAAATGTTTTTTTATCACAGCACTCTTTTTATAATATTTTACTTAAACATAGAACAATGTCAATTTAAATTATTTGATTTTTTTTGATAAATTTAATACAATCATAACACAAACGATTATATAATGCGAGAATATCCATGTCAAATATGAGGTTTGTCCTGTTAGAAAATGCCAGCGACAAAGTAGATAGAGTAAAAGGTGTTTCAAAACCACCGTTATGCTGGGAGTTTACTTTAAAAATATTCTTTTTTCTTTTATTGTACATTTCTTTCTTTACTGATTGTCTCATTACGATTCCTTCGTTTCCCGGCGCTGAAGGATTTGGTTCTAAAACTCGCGGTGCTTTCGGCGGCAGTTCAACACCGGTTATCTTAAAAGTAACTAATACTAAAGACAAAGGAAAAGGTAGTCTTAGAGAAGCGTTGATGGATGATAGACCAAGAGTGGTTATTTTTAAAACAGGCGGAAATATAAAACTAAAGAAAGATATATATGTCAAAAATCCTTATCTTACAATTGCAGGTCAAACAGCACCGAGTTCAGGTATATGTATAAGTAACGGAGCGCTTAGAATTTCAACACATGACGTTATAGTTCGCGGACTCCGCTGGAGAAACGGAAAAGAACGCAATATAACGCGAAACCAGGATTGCATTAGTATAGAAAATTATGATACACCGCCGTATAACATAATTGTAGACCATTGTTCATTAAGTTGGGGTTCAGATGAAATTGCAGTAACATGGTTTCCTTCACATAATGTGACCTGGCAATGGAATATTATATCCGAAGGTTTAATGGCTTACGAAGAACACGGTTTTGGACTATTAGTCGGGGATGACTCAAAAAACATATCTATACATCATAATCTTTTTGCTCACCTAAAAATGAGATTACCTGAATGCAACAGCAATACATCCGGTGAGATTATAAACAACCTTATGTATAATTTTTCTGATAAAGCAATAGATTTTACATCCAGCCCGACAAGAGCTAACTTCGGACCTATGTACTGGAATGTATTAAAAAATTATTTCAAAAGGAACAGTGAAAAACATAATGGCGGTTGCATAGTAATCTTTAATTATCCGGGGTGGAATAACGGACAATATTATATTCATGACGATTCAAAATTTTATATAAAAGGAAATTTTAATCATGATAATCCAGATATCAGTGATGATTGGGATTTGGTTTATTTTTTCGGAGAAAGTTCGGAAACGGAAAAATTTAAATCGGATACTCCTGTTACCAAGCTTTCAGGCATAAAAGAACATCCTGCGGAAGAAGTCCATAATATCGTCTTGGATAAAGTCGGAGCAAGAGTCCCGGCTCTGGATCCTGTAGACAAAAGAATTATTGATGATGTTATAAATTACACCGGCAGAATTATAGATAGCGTTGATGATGATGATTACCCGATTTATTCAGCTGGAATTTATCCTGAAGATGACGATGATGATGGTATCCCGAATTATTTTGAATTATTATATAGCGAAAGTAAAATCGGACTTAATCCTTATGAATCAGCACCTGGAGACTATAAATGGATAGAAGAATATATCAATAGCTTATTTCCAAAATCTATAAAGATTGAAGCCAATCCAGAAAACATTAGTTCTGACGGAACAAGCGGAACCATTATCAGGGCGGAAATAAAAGATATATACGATTTGCATGCTTTTATAAAAGCGCCGGTAACATTTGAATTAAAGGGACCTGGAATATTTTCAAACAATGAACAAATATTCAACACTACTGCAATTAACGGAGTTGCAAACGCAACATTGTTTTCTACAACAAAACCAGGAACCATTATAGTATCAGTTTCCTCGCCAAACTCAAAACCCAACTCTGTAAAAATAACAAGCACCCTTCATTAGAAAACACGGAGTTGTCGTATATCTTATTGAGATTAGTTTATTATTTTTCAATTAATATCCTACATATATCCAACAAAGAATCTACATGTTTGAAAATTTCTAACTCTTAATATTACTTATAACTATCCGCTTACCTCTATACGCTATTCTCTATACTATTTATCCTGCAGTAGGATTGAACTCAGTGTGGCTAAAATTCTAAAAAATTGATAAGATTGTACATACCCATTTTCAATTCTTTATACGGATAAATTTTATTACTTCAAATAAGACTATGCTTATTATTCCCGTAGATATGCATATTATTATATCTATGATATGTAAAGGTCCAAAGCGGAAAATATTCCTTAATATCGGAATAAATAAAACCAAAATTAAAAATGTTATGGCGCCAAATATAACAAGAACTAATGCGGTGTTTTTTTGCTTCATCAGTTTAGGTATGGTTAGTGTCCATGAACGGTTTGACATTATTAACCCTATGTTGCCTATTATGAGAACTACAAACGAAAGCGCCCTTGCCTGTTCTATATTTTCACCAAGATGCTGGGTTAAAACAAATACTGCGGTAACTATAATTAAAAGAATTAAACCCTGTAAAATACTGTAAACTACTGTATGTTTGCAGAAAAGCGATTCCTTTACATTCCGTGGAGGCCGAATCATTATATCTTTTTCCTCGCTTTCAGCTTCAAATACAAGAGAACAGGCTGGATCTATTATAAGTTCAAGAAATACTATGTGTACCGGAAATAATATGAGCGGCCACTTTAATATTACAGTTATAAGACTCAAACCTACTATAGGGATATGTATTGCAAGTATGTAAGATATCGCCTTTTTTAGATTATCAAATATTCGCCTGCCCATTTTTACAGCGGTTACAATTGATGAAAAATCATCATCAAGCAAAACCAATGATGCTGACTCCCTTGCTACATCGGTACCCCTTCCGCCCATAGCGATACCGATATTGGCGGCTTTTAAGGCAGGGGCATCATTTACTCCGTCGCCAGTCATTGCCACAATTTCACCTATTTTTTTTAAACCGTTTACTATTTTATATTTTTGTTCGGGAACTACCCGTGCAAAAATATTTATGTCTTTTATTATTCTGCATAGTTCTTCATCATCCAAATTATCCAATTCCTGCCCTGTAATAAATTTTTCCTTGTTCTTAAGTCCGATTTGTGATGCTATGTTCTGTGCCGTGACAGGATAGTCGCCAGTTATCATTACAACCCTTATATGCGCATTGTAACATTCTTTTATGGAAGCAGGCACCTGTTCTCTTACCGGGTCTGCAAGACCTATAAGCCCTTCAAATTTGAAATCAAAATCGTGTTGAATTTCAGGTAATACTTTAGGCTTGAATCTTGATTTTGCAACCGCTATAACCCTTAACCCGTCTTTTGCCATTTGTTCAATAAATATTTCTAAATTTTTTGTTTGCATTGAATCAAAATGACATAAATCCATAATCGCTTCAGGTGATCCCTTGGCAGATATGGTATAATCCCCACTTCCATGCTTTTTCCATACGCGGGACATTGCAAGAAGTGATTTTGATAGCGGATATTCCTGTACCATTGTCCAGTCGTTATGTATGTGTTCTGTGTCCGCAAGAAATATTTCACCGAGTTCCCGTATCGCTTTTTCCATCGGATCAAATGGGTCTGTCTGGCTTGCCAGTATCCCATACTCTACTATTTCATGAAATCGTTCATCAAGATTAGCATTTTTTGATTTCGGCACATTGAATACTTCATTATCAACACAGAGTTGTTGAACCCTCATTATATTCATTGTAAGGGTTCCTGTTTTATCAACACATAATACTGTAGCAGAACCCAAAGTTTCAACAGCTGGAATTCTTCTGGTAAGCACCCGTTTTTGAGAAATACGCCATGCACCTAAAGACATAAAAACAGTCAATACTACCGGGAATTCTTCCGGTATCATCGCCATGGCAAGCGTGATGCCTGCAAGAAAACCGTTAAGCCAGTTACTTCTGGTAATACCATAAATAATTATAACTGCAACGCATAAAACCGCACTGGTTATTCCAATTACTTTTACCGTTTTTCTTATATCTTTCTTTAATATTGTTTCCTCTTCTTTTATTACCTGTAGAGATTTCCCAATCTTGCCTATTTTAGTATTCGTGCCAACGGATACTACTTCGGCAATTCCTTGCCCCTGAACCACCATAGTTCCTGAAAATAAATAAGATTGATTTTCACCACCGGACATCACCGTATTGTCCAATTCATCTGGATATTTCATTACAGGGACTGATTCACCAGTAAGAAGAGATTCATCAATAGAAAGATTTTGAGATTCCAATAATATCGCATCGGCTGGTATCCTGTCTCCTTCTGCCAAAATCATTATATCTCCACGAACTACTTCTCTGCCCGCTATCCTTATCTTCTGCCCATCTCTTAAAACGGATGCTCGCGGACTGGTCAAATCACGCAACGATTCCAATGCCCTTTCTGTTTTTCTTTCTTGAATAAAAGTAATACACATAATTACAAAAACAAAAAACATTAAAATTATCGCCTCACGTACATCACCCAAAATTAAATATATAATACCACAAGATACCAGAAGAATAAACATCGGTTCTTTTGCCACTTCAAAAGCTATAAAAAAAATACTCCGCTTTTTTGAGGAAGGGAGTTCATTATATCCTTCTGAATTTAATCTTTCCTGAGCTTCCTGCTCAGTAAGTCCTTTTATAACTAATTTATTCATTTCGTTACCTGTTAGTTTTTTTCTTTTGGTGGGAAAATAAATCTAATATTTCCTGGAGATTATTATTATTTACTATTATAAGCAATACATCGCCGGATTCAACGATCGTTTGACCACTGGGAACAATAAATTTTTCTTCTCTAACAACGAGGGTTATAAGACTATCCGCAGGCAGACCTATTTCGGACACTGATTTTCCTATCATCCATGAAGTATAAGGAACTACAAAATCAATCAATCTTGTATTTAAATCATCGGTATATTCAAATTCCAGCGGATAATGTTTCTTATTTCTTAAAGGAACATTTACTTTAAGCAATTTTGCAACAAAAGAAATTGTAGTCCCCTGAATAAGTGCTGAAGTTAGCACAATAAAAAAAACAATATTAAAAATAATATCCGCTTTTTTTATCCCAGCAATTAGAGAAAAGGTCGCTAATATAATCGGAACTGACCCTCTTAAACCCACCCATGATATTAATGTTTTTTCTCTAAAATTAAACTTTGTGGGCGACAATATAGCAAACACACCCAATGGCCTGGCAACAAACATCAAGAATATTGAAGTCAATAATCCTATTCCGACAATCGGCAATATTCTGCTCGGAAATACCAAAAGCCCTAAAGTAAGGAACATTGTAATTTGCATCAACCATGCAATCCCGCTATGAAAATGAATCAAATTTCTTTTTTGAACTATATTGCTGTTCCCCATTATTAATCCCACAATATAAATAGCAAGAAAACCGTTCCCTTTTAAAATACTTACAAACGCGTAGGTTAATAAAATAAATGCCATTGTAAAAACCGGGTATAACCCGTCATATTCCAACTTTATTTTATTAATAAAATAAACAATACCCTTACCTAAAATAAATCCTAAAAGAGCTCCGACACCCATCTGCGATATAAATAAAGTAACCATATTAAATACTGAGTTATTAATGCCGACAATAAAGCTAATAAATCCGACAGTTAGAAAAACTGCCATAGGATCATTGCTACCCGATTCCAGTTCCAGCAACGGAGTTAATTCACCTGAAAGACTCACTTTTTTTGACCGAAGTACCGAAAAAACCGCAGCTGCGTCAGTTGAAGATACAATGGCTCCAAGTAACAAACCTTCCAATATTGAAAACTTGAGAACTAAAACTGCAAATAATGCTAAAATCAATGCAGTAATAAGCACCCCTATTGTTGATAAGGCAATACCTTCATAAATCACAGATTTAACAATTCTCCATTCCGTTTCCAATCCACCTGCAAATAAGATAAACACCAATGCTATTATCCCTATATATTGGGCAAGTTTCGGATTATCAAATTGGATACCTACAATACCTTCCGAACCCAATAATATACCGATAACCAAGAAAATCAGAAGCGAAGGAATACCAAATCGATTGGATGTCTTGCTCGCAATTATGCTGGTTATTAGTAACAATGAAACACTGATTAATAAAATTTCTAAAGACATATTTTTATTACAATAGAGTTATACTGATAGAAATAGTTACAGTTTATTTTATTTTTTCAAGAAAAGATCTTATCTCGAGATCATAAGGGGAAATTCTTTCTGCTTTATTCCA
Source organism: Elusimicrobiota bacterium (assembly GCA_003452965.1). Lineage (GTDB taxonomy): Bacteria > Elusimicrobiota > UBA8919 > UBA8919 > UBA8919 > UBA9627. Next base: position 3,140 of record DMMW01000035.1, on the reverse strand, counting down.
ATTACTTATAGCCAAATCCTTTTTACCGAGCGCATAATATGCTGAACCTTTTCTTTTTAATGCGGTAACGTTATTCTCTTCAAGAGATAATGCATCATCACATTCAAATATCGCCTGCTCATATTTACCTTCATAAATATAATCCAAAGCAGCAGCAACCTTTTGTTCGACAATTGTGACATAAGGTTTGGTTACCTCTGCTTCTGCTATACCCGGATATTCCAAACACATCAGATCACAGAGTCTGTTCAGATTTTGATTCTTTGGTTGTAGCTGTAACGCATATTTTGCCGCCATAATTGCAATCCTTTCATTGCCTTTTATAGCAAGATAACCATTGACTGTTTTTCTGATTAATTCCTGAATTTTGCCTTCTTCAGTTGCAGACGGAATAATCTTAACAACTTTATCCAATTTTTCCGCCATCCTAGCCCATGAAATATTTTCAGGATCTACTTCCTTCTGCTTTATAACGGTTTTTAACGCTTCGCTATAATTACCCTTTGCACATAATTCAATAAATTTCTCGCTTAACTTTTTAATTATTCGCGGATCCCGTTCCAAAGTCGGCGGTTCCTCAACTGTAACAATTGATTGTTCATTTCTTGCCACAGGTTTTTCCACATTCATAACAGATTTTAAATCATCTTTCTTTGCCTCATCCGGTTTTTCTTCCTCTTTTTCTTTTTTCTCAGTTTTTCTCCAGCTAAAAGAAATAGGATTCATAGCTAATAAATCCCGCATTATAGCTCCGTAATCCGCCTGAAATCCATACCACCTCAAGCCCACGCCGAAACTATAATCTTCATTATCATATCCCATTTTATATCCGGCGCGAAAAAACAACATATCCTTAATACCGCATTCAACACCGAAATTTTGTCTAAAAACACTGTCACTTGACTTAACAACATCAGCTGAAATTGTAAAAACATTGCCTTCCAATCTTTTCGTATTTAACATCAGTTTATACGTAGCACCAAAACGTGCGGTATTTGGCAATGGATATTGTTCTTCGGTATATTGAATCGGCGAACCCAAGTTCTGTAAGACAGCCCCTACAGATAAACCTTTTAGTGGTGTATCATAAATCGCACCAACATCCAGACAATATGATTCAGCAAAATACAACTCCCTCATTGTCGAAGAATACAACTTTAGATTTATTCCCAACGAAAAATCCTTTGCCGCTTTTCTTGCAAAACCCAATGTATAAAGATAATCTTTTTGAAAATCCAAAGTTTGAATATTTTCTTCTTCATCTTCAAAGACGATTTTTCCGGCATCATAAAAATATAAACTGTTTGCCAATGTTCCTATCCCCGGAAAAGATTGACCGTAACCAACAAGAAGATATTTACAATTTCTTTCCTCATCCTTAAAATACATTCCGCCAAGTTCCTGATTTAATTTAACCAAACCGGCGGGATTGTAATGCAATGCATAAATATCGTCTGAAACAGCCGTAAACGCCTCGCCCATAGAAGGAGCGCGGGTTCCAACAAACTGCTGAAGCAATGCAGCAGAGTTTATATTCTGTTCCGATATTTGTGAATTTAAACCAGCTTTTAAAAATGATAAAATAAAAAAAACTGTTAAAAAAATAACTTTTCTAACGGTTTTATTTAAAATTGTATTAATTGAAATTACCATATTTAAAGATTTCTCCAGCAACAAAAAAGCAAGACGATGGTAGTATCTGTGTAATCGTCTTTCAAAATCCTTTGCCTCGCCGAAGCTTTCGTTGAAAGCGTAGGCGGGTGTGTAATCAAGAGCGGTGAATACTTTTTCACCGCTCTTATATTTATAACGAACTTTTATAGGTTTGTCAAGGACTTTTTAATGACCTCGACTATTCCCACAAGGCGGGTCAAGGACTTTTTAGAAATGTGGTATGAAATAAAGAGGACAGATGTCCCCTTATTCAAAAACCTATGTTTTCTTTAACAAGTATTACAATAATTCTTTCTGATGCAACTTCTTTGTTTACTATTAGTATTTTATTGACTCCACTATGAGTGCCATATACTTTAAGAGCTCGCTGGTCCTCCAACGGAAAACAATATTCATATAATCGTTTAAACGCTTTATCAAAGTTTTCAACAATTTTCTGAGTACCAATTACCCAAATAACATTCTTTGCACCGTAAGCATATGCTGGTAATTGACTTCCTGTCTGAGATGCAATAAAAAGATGTCCATCTTGTGTTACGGCATGAACGCTTCCTATTACCCATTCCGGAGCCGCTCCTAAACGTTTCATATCCTGTCCTTGGGTTTTTTGATTCATTGAATTTAACTTATTTCGAATTGAATTAAATTTTCCCAATTCGTTTATTTCTTGTTCCAAATTAATTGTTAACAAGGTAGTCGATGTCATATTCATAACTTCCGAATCCTTAGGAATAATTTCTAATACTTTCTTTTTTGCTTCTTCACCATTATTAACCACATAAACATTTATTCCGTTACTTTTTAAGGCAGATACCGTTTTTTCAACTATAATATCACTTGCAAGATTACCAAACCTCTCATTGACTTTAACTTTCACTTCAACCGGCATATTTCACCTCCAAAAAATTAGGTCTCTCTAATTTTTTGCCTCGC
>DMMW01000035.1:0-292 GCA_003452965.1 Elusimicrobiota bacterium | reverse complement strand
TTTTTTGCCTCGCCAAAGCCTTCCTGTCCGCCAAAGTTTCCCTGTCCGCCGAAGTTTCCCTGTCCGCCGAAGGTTCAGTGGCGGAAGTGGCGGAAGTGGCGGGCCATCCTTCTATTTTTTTTCAAAAAGCTTTAAATATTTTTCGTACCCTTCTTTTTTTAGATCCTCTTTTGGCACAAAACGCAATGATGCAGAATTCATACAATAACGCAAACCGGTAGGCGAAGGCCCGTCTTCAAATACATGCCCTAAATGTGAATCCGCTTCCCTACTTCTTACTTCGGTTCTTGTT
>DMMW01000023.1:25323-30712 GCA_003452965.1 Elusimicrobiota bacterium | reverse complement strand
GACAATCAGCCGTCTGCACCTACGAATTTAACCAGTATTGCTCGTGACTCCGAGATACAATTATCTTGGTCTGCGGTAACGGTTACTGGTACTGATGATTTAGAGTATTACAGGATTTACAGGTCCACATGGTCAGGTGGTACTCTTGATTTATATTCTTCAACACCTACGGCTTACACCATATTTACTGATACCTCATTAGCCAACGGCAACACTTATTACTACAAGATTACCGCAATTGACAAAGGCGATTCAGGCAACGGGTTAGTTTCACAAGCGAAGGAAAGCGGTTTTTCAACTACTATTTCTACATCACCTTACACAGGCTCGGCACCGTTACCGCCAAGCAATTTTACTGCTACCGCAATTTCAACATTTAGCATTATGTTTGCATGGTTAGATAATTCATCCAACGAACATGGTTTTGAGTTACAGGATGTAAACAATACTGTTATTGTAAGTAGCGACTCTATTCCTGCAGGTACCACTTACTATTTACAGACAACGTTATCCGCTAATACTTCTTCATATATATACAATGTCAAATCAGTTAACACCTTCGGGAAAAGTTCTTCAAGTAGTTTATCAACTATTACTTATACTTTCAGCAATATTCCTGCATCTTTTACTGCTTCCAGCGCAAATTCAAATTCTGTTACACTTACATGGGATGTTAACGATAATTCAAGCGATACCCGCTACGGATTATCTTGTTCTACTGCTTCTTCTTTCAATATCAATGTTTCTACTTTTGTAAACTATGTATCCAATCTAACCGATAATACAACAACTGCATTTTCACTTTCCGCCAATACCACATATTACTTCCATTTATGGGCATATAATGGTGACGGATCAGAAACCTCATATATTACTTTAACTACAAAAACTACGATACTTTCGGTAAATGCCAGCCCAACATGGTCAGACTATACAATAGCAACTTCTACGGCTGATATTAAATGGGTTTGGAATGAAACATCTACAAATGAAGACGGTTATAGGGTAATGAATTCTGCGAATGACCAGAGTATGTCCGGAAACTTATCGGTAAATACAACATTTTATATTGAAACGAATCTTTCTCCCAATACTGCATATTCAAGGTATGTTCAGGGATATAATACTTATGGAACCGCAGATTCTGTTTCACCTAAAACAACAACATATTATACTCTGCCTAATTCTCCAATCAGTTTAACTGCATCTCTAATCGGTATTTCTAGTATTACAATATCATGGTCAGCCGGTACCGGTGGGGCATCATGTTACAAAATACAACGTTCAACGGGCATTACTTCGGCTGTGAATTTGCAAGATATTAAAACATTTTCAGATAATCAAACCTCAACTTCTTATACCGATACGAACCTTTTAAGCGATACAACTTATTGGTATAGATTATATGCATATAATAGCATTGCTTCAACATCCGCAGCATATACGGATGTTATTGCAACAACTTTAACAGATAGTCTTTCACCCGCTATAATCCATACACCGATATCTGAGATAAATATTATCGGTAATGTAATTATAGCATCAGCTACGGTAACGGATGATAGAAGTATAAATTATGTAAAGGTTTTTTACAGAAAGACAGGGGAAACAAATTTTACATCCTTGGATTTCACGCCGGCAATAATCGGTAATATTTACTCCGGTTACGGCACCATACCGGTACCGTCTATAACCACAACCGGAATTGAATATTATATTGCAACCGCAGATGGAGTAAATATTTCATCTACATCGTTATGTTCGGTAACTGTAACCAGATTATGTTCAAAAATTGCGAATTCCGATATGATAGTTGAGTTGCTGGACGGGAATCCCAATGACGGCTCCACTAAAATTCAACTTTCAGAAATATCAGATAAAATATTAAGTATAGAACAAAAAGATTCATATTTGGAAAATTCTTATAGTGTTGAAGAAATTTCAAACAAAAATAGCTATCATCCGGTTGCAACCTATTCTTTCGGACCTTCAAATACTCTAATCACTAAACCGATTTATCTTACATTGCTCTATTTTGACTTAAACAACGATGGAATCATTGAAACAGAATCTGCCCAAATTACCGATATAACCGAATCGGAACTTGCTGTGTATTTCTGGGATGGCGTAAAATGGAAATTCATAGGCGGAAAACCGGATTATACACAAAATACTTTTACTGTTAAAACTAATAAATTCGGAAAATATGCTTTATTTGCAAAAGGCACATCTTCCAATAAAGTAATACCTGATGAAAAATTTGTTTCGCCTTACACTCCGGCGACGTTCGGTGAAAAAGCAGAAGAGGTAAGCATTTTCGACGCTTCTGGATTGGAAATAATAAAGCTTAATAAAGACGATTTTTACGGCGGCGTTATTACGTGGAACGGAACTGACGGGAATAATAACTATATTGAATCGGGAATATATATTTTCAAAGTAAAAATAACCGACGGAAAAACTAAATACGGTACTATAGTCTTAGCAAAGTAATTATGAAAAAATTTAAACAAATACTAGTAATATTAATAAACCTGATATATTTATGCACTTTTGCCTATTCCGCTTTCAAAAATTATGGATGGTCAACCAGGGCAACCGGTATGGGGGGTGTCTTTAATGCAATATCGGACGATTCCTCTTCCATATTTTATAATCCTGCTGGAACTTCTAAATTAGAAAATCCAGATGTCGGAATCATGTACGCAAAACCGTATGCAGGTCTTGAAAATGTTAGTTTGGGATTAATGTCTCTTTCGTATGCACATCCGTTAAAAAATATAGGTACTTTAGGCTTGGGTATAACGGATTATGGTAATAATCTCTATAAGGAAAATATGATAATGATAGAATATTCCAGAAAAATCTATGATAAAAACAAAATTAAAGCTAATAACCTTTCGGCAGGTTTAAACTTAAAACAATTGTCACATAAATACAAATGGGACGCGGATACAATCAAAAGGGCAGAAGAATACGGCGACCCAGTAATATTGGCAGGTTCTTCAAAATCAACTTTCACAGGCGATATCGGTTTCCTTTACAATATAAATAGTGTTTCGTTCGGGCTTTCCGCCTTAAATATCAACCAACCGGATGTAGGATTGTATATTGAGGATAAAGTCCCGGTGGAACTGAGATTAGGTTCACTTTTTAGATTTAAAAATAATACTATAACAGGGCTTGATGTATCATATAGAAATCAGGAATGGGGCGAAACAGCAGAAAAATTAAATATTTATATAGGCGGAGAAAGATGGTTCTCGAAAAATAAATTTGCTTTAAGGATAGGTACCAACAAACAGGATGCAAGTTTTGGGTCTTCTTTGAATCAAAAAATGGGAAAATTATTGTTAAGGTTAGATTATGCTTTTGTCTGGTCTCTGACTATCGGTGATAATTTTGGAACTCACCGGCTTTCAATATCACTCGTATCAATTCCTGCACCAAAAAAAACGTCCGAAATAAAAAAACTGCAGCAAACTCAGCAAAAAGATACTAATATAATAACCAAGAAAGAAGAAAAGTTACAACCCGAGAATATTAAGTTAAAGTTTAAAAAAGAAGAAAAAGTCAATATTAATAACGCGTCAACACACGAACTTATGAGTATTGGATTTACCCAAACTCAAGCCAATGCAATTATAATGCAAAGAATGAAAAAACCGTTCAACCATATTGATGAGCTGTTAAGTAGAGTAAAAGAAATTCCCGCGAAAAAATTTCTTGAATTGAAAGAAAAGATATCTGTAAAATATAAATTATGAAAATTATCTCTCATCCTCATAAAATCCAGAAATTTATAAGAAATCTTAAACTAAAACGAAAAACCATAGGTTTTGTACCTACTATGGGTGCGTTACATCAAGGGCATATATCGTTAATTAGAAGAGCCAAAAAGGAAAACGATATTGTTGTAGTTAGTATTTTTGTGAATCCTTCTCAATTTGGACCTAACGAAGATTTAAAGAAATATCCGAGACCTTTTTTCAATGATATTAAATTATGCAACAAAGAAGGTGTAAATATAATATTTGCTCCGAAAGCAAATTTAATATATCCAAAAAATTATTTAACTTATATCAATGTAGAAAAACTATCTGATATAATGTGCGGAGAACATCGTTTGGCTCATTTTAGAGGTGTTACTACTGTTGTGACAAAACTTTTTAATATAATTCAACCGGATAAGGTATATTTTGGCTTAAAAGACTATCAACAATCCGTAATTATTAAAAAAATGACTGCAGATTTAAATTTTCCGATAAAAATTGTTACCTGTCCCACTATCCGCGAAAAAAACGGATTGGCGCTCTCAAGCAGGAATGCTTATTTATCTAATGAAGATTTAAAGAAAGCATTATCAATATCCCAATCCCTAAATAAAGCCAAAAAACTTATTGAATACAAAAAATCAGTTTCAAAAAAAAGTATTATATTAGAAATAAAAAAAGTTATTGAATTAAATATGGATAAAATTGATTATATTGAAATAAGGGATGCTGATACGCTTGAAGAAATTAAAAATATTATTGATAAAAAAGTTGTAATTGCTATTGCTGCTTATATAGGTAAAACCCGTTTGATAGATAATATTGTTGTTAATCCCGTTAGATAGAATTATTATTTTATATGAGTTAATCTCTAATGTTGTAAATGAAAACCATTATGCAAATATTCTTAAAATCAGTTATAGCATTGTTATTATTGCCTTTTTTATTAGGTTTAATTAAATCATTTTTTATTCTTTTAGTTTCTATTCCACCGTTAGATTCATCGGAAATTTGGTTCATTACGGGTTTTGCAATTTTTTTTTTCATTTTCCTGATTAAATCGCTTCCCGGCCAAATATATATTTTTGGGCATGAATTAACCCATGCTTTATGGGCAATTTTTTTTAAAGGAAAAATAAAAGAGTTTAATGTATCCGAAAAAAGCGGAAATGTAGTAATAACAAAAACAAATTTCTTTATTTCACTGGCTCCTTATTTCTTTCCTATATATACCTTTTTGATAATTTTATTATTTTATATATTAGCACTATTTTTTAATATATCTAAATATACCGAATGGTTGTTTTTATTTGTCGGTATAACATATTCTTTTCATATATTCTTGACTGCCGAATCCTTAACAATAGGACAATCGGATGTCAAGAAAACTGGAAGCATATTTTCTTATATTATTATATGCTTTTTAAATTTATTCATTGCCATTATCTTATTTAAATTCATTTCACCCGAAAAAATATTGGTTAAACAGTATTTGAAAGATAGTTATATATCATCTATTATATTTTATAAATATTTATGGAAGTACTTGACAAAATTGTATTTTTTACTAAAATATAGAATACCTTAACAAAAGAACTAAGATTTGGCCCGCCACT
>DMMW01000023.1:23547-25198 GCA_003452965.1 Elusimicrobiota bacterium | reverse complement strand
ACCACTGGCGAGGCCTTCGGTTCGCAGAATGTTAAGCGAACCTTCGGGAGGATTTATGGATTGGAAATCTGTATTTTGGGAACCGGTTATGATGATGTTAAGCAAGTTTGCACAATTTATTCCTGTCTTTGTTGGTTTTCTATTGGTACTTCTGCTTGGATGGCTGATTGCATCTGGGTTGAAGAAAATTCTTGTAAGATTTCTTGTTTTGGTTAAACTTGACTCACTTTCAGGAAAAACCGGTTTTTCTAAATTACTGGAAAATGCAGGCATTAAAAATACGCTTTCGGAAATTGTTGGTATTATTGTTTATTGGATAATAATTATTATTACCTTATCAACAGCCGTAAATGCCCTGGGCCTTGCAAATATAAGTAATATTTTGGATAAAATAATAATCTTTATTCCAAATGTTATTATTGCGATTATCATTTTAATTTTAGGTTTATTCTTTTCTACTTTTCTTAGCAGCATTGTGATTACCGCTTGCACAAATGCAGGTATTTCGCAATCAAAACTGCTCGGTAAAATTACTTCAACTATAGTTATTATTTTTACAATAATATTGGCGGTACAGCAGTTAAATCTTAAAATTGAAATTATCAATTCAATAATTACTATAATTATCGCTTCTGTCGGGCTTGCCTTTGCAATAGCAATCGGATTAGGGGGCAAAGACATTGCATCAAAATGGATTAAAGATTTAGACGAATCTTTGAGAAACAAATAAATGTGAGGGAATATTTTTATGTATTTAATAATTGACATCGGCGGTAAGCAGTACAAAGCAGAAAAAGGGAAAATAATTAAAGTCGAATTACCTAAGAAAAATATAGGCGATATCGTTGAATTTAAATCAGTTTTTGTTTCAGATGATGATAAGAAAATTCAAACTTCGCCAAATATCAAAGTTATCGGTAAGGTTGTAGATGTAGCAAAAGGAAAGAAAATAATTGTTTTTAAAAAAAAACCTAAGAAAGGTTATAAAAAAACAATAGGACACAGACAGATTTATACTGAGGTTGAAATTACAGAAATACAAAGTTAATAAAATTCTGATTAACAGATTATAAACAAGATTACACAGATTAAAACTTTTTCTAAATATATGTAATCAATTCTAAAAGTTTGGAGAGTTTATGGCACATACTAAGTCACAAGGCTCAACCGGTAATGGACGCGATTCTGCGGGACAACGATTAGGAGTTAAATGTTTTGAGGGACAAATTATTCCAGCAGGTAGCATAATTGTAAGACAACGCGGAAAAAAATATCATCCTGGACTAAATGTCGGTATAGGTAAAGACGATACATTATTTGCTAAGATTACGGGAAAATTGAAATTTCATTGGACTTCAAGAAAAAGGAAAAAAATTAGCGTTTTACCTTTTACTCCTACTGCATAAATATTGGTGTTGCCCAAGGATTTTCCTTTACAAATTCCGCAAATTGTTACGGTTTTTTAGTGAAGGATAAAAAAATGGTCAAGGTCTCTTGATCTTTTTTTTATTGTAATTTATACTTTTTTTGATATAATGATGTTGTTGGAAAATCCAATACCTACAAGACTGTGTCATAATTCCGAAATTGTAGATGCAGAGTAAAACATGGCAAAACTTGCGCTTTGCTGCTACAAAATGGAAAACGAAAT
>DMMW01000023.1:2751-23485 GCA_003452965.1 Elusimicrobiota bacterium | reverse complement strand
CTTGCGATTTGCTGCTACAAAATGGAAAACGAAATACAATCTTAGACAATTGCGACACAGTCTGTACATTCAGAGAACTCAGGAATCTATAAAAATCCATCTGGATACCCGCTTTCGCGGGTATGACGATACATGCAAAAGACATTTTTCAGTAGACCCTATAATAATTTTTTAGGAGAATAATAATGAACAAACTACGACTCGGCTTGCCTAAGGGAAGTTTACAAGAAACAACATTTGAGCTATTTAAAAAAGCCGGAATAAAGATATTTGCATCTGAACGTTCATATTTTCCGTCTTGCGATGATGATGAATTGGAAATAATGTTAGTCAGGTCTCAGGAGATGGCAAAATATGTCGAAGATGGTGTCTTTGACGCCGGGATAACCGGTTATGACTGGATATGTGAGTCAGGCTCCGATATAAAGGAAATATGTGAGCTATTATACGCAAAAAGCGGATTTAGGCCTGTGAGATGGGTTCTTGCCGTGCCAAAGGATTCCAAACTCAAATCCGTAAAAAATCTAAACGGAAAAAGAATCGCCACAGAATTGGTAAATGTGGTGAAAAAATATTTAAATAAAAACAAAATCAAAGCTAAAGTGGAATTTTCATGGGGTGCAACTGAAGCGAAAGCTCCGATATTGGTTGACGCTATTGTCGAGTTGACTGAAACAGGTTCTTCTTTGCGAGCAAATAATTTAAAAATAATTGATGAGATATTGGTATCAACCACCCGACTTATAGCTAATAAAAATTCTTTTAAAAATCCTTGGAAAAAAAGGAAGATTGAAAATTTATCAATACTTTTAAAGGGTGCACTTGAAGCATTCGGTATGGTAGGTTTGAAAATGAATATTCGGGAAAAAAATTTAGATAAAGTAATGAAAATCCTGCCTTCTTTAAAAAGACCTACTATTTCTCGCCTGACAATTACTGATTGGGTAGCGCTGGAAGTGATACTGCAGGAAAGAACTGTAAAACAAATAATTCCAAATTTAAAACGTCTGGGTGCCGAAGGAATTATAGAATATCCGCTTAATAAAGTGATTTATTAGTAATTTCTCTTACATATTAATACGTGCCTTTATGCCGTACTAAAACAAATACATTATGGTTATAGTAAGATTTGCCCCGTCTCCTACAGGTTATTTACACATAGGCGGATTAAGAACCGCACTTTATAATTATTTATTCGCCAGGCATAATAAAGGAAAATTTCTTTTACGCATTGAAGATACTGACCGGACCAGGTATGTTGAAGGTGCCGTTGAAGAATTACTAAAAATATTAAACTGGTGCGGTTTAGAATATGATAATACTCCCACTATTCAGTCTCAAAGGCTGGATATATACAAAAAACATGTTAATGAACTTTTAGAAAAAGATTTTGCATACAGATGTTTCTGTACACCGGAACGATTAGAGGAAATGCGAAATATCCAGATTGCAAAAAAACAACCGTCCAAATACGACGGAACCTGTAAAAAATTATCAAAACAAGAATCCGACAAAATGGCAAGTGAAAAGACCTTTACCGTTAGAATGAAAATGCTTGCCGAAGAAATTTCGTTTAATGATGTGATACGCGGTGAAGTAAAATTTCACGGTTCATTAATAGACGACCAGATAATATTAAAATCTGACGGTTATCCTACATACCATCTCGCGAATGTTGTGGATGACCACCTAACTGGAATAACGCATGTTATCAGGGGCGAAGAATGGCTTTCTTCTACACCAAAACATATAATATTATATAAATATTTTAATTGGACGCATCCCGCGTTTGCACACTTACCATTATTATTGAATCCCGACAAGTCCAAATTGAGCAAAAGACAAGGTGATGTAGCCGTAGAAGATTACAGGGACAAAGGTTTTTTGCAGGAAGCTCTAATAAATTATATTTCATTGCTTGGCTGGTCTACAGAAGACAGCCAGCAAATATTCAGTAAAGAAGAACTTGTAGAAAAATTTACTCTTGAAAGATGTGGAAAATCGGGCGCCATTTTCGATCTTCAAAAACTTATCTGGATGAACGGCGAATATATAAGAAAATTATCTATTGAAGAATTAACAAGAAGAGCAATACCATTTATACAAAAATCCGGATTTGATGTTTCAGATTTTGAATTTTTGAAAAAATGCATTGCATTAGAACAAGATAAAATAAAAACTCTATCGGATGTCCCGAATCTTATTGTTTTTTTTCTAAAAGATGATATTATATATGATGAAAAAGCGATGTTAAAAGTAATAAAAAAAGAAGGCGTAATTGAAATTTTAAAGAATATTACTGACATTTATGCTAAAATACAGAATTTTACAACACAAGAAATTGAAAATGAAACCCGAAAATATGCCGAATCTAAATCATTAAAAACATCTCAGATATTTCATCCGGTTAGGGTTGCGGTATCCGGCAGGACAGAGGGACCTTCACTTTTTCATATGTTAGAATTATTAGGCAAGGAAAAAGTATTATTCAGATTAAATAAAATTATAGGAGAATAAAAATGACTGAACAAAAACAAATTGATGAATATTTTTTTAGTTTAATAATTTCTTTGTCTGCTGCTGCTATGCAACAACTCGGGAAAATTGCAAATCCGGTTACAAACAAAATAGAAAAAAGCGTAGAACAAGCAAAAATTTCTATTGATATGCTGATTATGCTGAGAGAAAAAACTAAAGGTAATTTAAGCGTTGAAGAAAACAAGTTATTGGATTCAACGATATCTGATTTACAATTAAACTATGTAGATGAGTGTGAGAAACATTCACCGCCTGCATCAAAAATAAATTAGTTTTTTAAAGTCAGCGTATTGGTTAAGGTATTAGAGAATAGCGACGATTAAAGCTATGCCGATATGTCCGCCATCTGGCGGAGTCGGACAAGTGGGTCTGAGAAAATTGATTACGAGCGAAATTTGCCGGGTGGTGTAATGGTAACACAGGTGCCTCTGGAGCATCCATTCTAGGTTCGAGTCCTAGCCCGGCAGCAGGTTTCAGCCACTACTCCACCAGCTTGCTAATCAGCATCGGGCGACTTACTAAACAGTATCATTGATAAACATTATAAAAAATAGAGATTAGCGTATAATGAATAGGGAAAGCAAAAAGTGAAACTAATTTACAATTTACTAACCCCTAATCCCTAATCTCTGACTTTAAGGGGGGTTGCACATGTCTAATATCAAAAAGATTGTGGGACGGGAGATTCTGGATTCAAGGGGAAACCCTACTGTTGAAGTAGATGTAATATTGGATAACGGAGTTTTGGGAAGAGCCGCGGTACCTTCGGGCGCTTCTACCGGAGAACACGAAGCGGTTGAACTTCGCGATGGCGATAAAAAGAGATATCTTGGAAAAGGTACATTAACGGCAGTAAATAATGTGAATAAAACTATTGCACCTGCTATTAGTGGCATGAATCCTGAAAACCAGATTGAAATAGACAAAAAAATGATTTCGCTTGATGGAACTAAAAACAAAGCCAAATTAGGTGCGAATGCCATTCTTGGAGTTTCTATGGCAGTTTGCCGTGCAGCAGCTTTTGATAAAAAAGTGTCGTTATATAAATATATACGTTCAACATTTAATCTTAAACTTGAAACTTATAAATTGCCGGTCCCTATGATGAATATATTGAACGGTGGCAAACATGCGGATAATAATGTTGATTTGCAGGAGTTTATGGTCTTTCCGATTGGTGCAAAGAATTTTAAAGAAGCACTGAGATATGGTGCAGAAGTATTTCATAACCTAAAAAAGGTCCTAAAGGATAAAGGATTTAATACTTCAGTCGGCGATGAAGGCGGTTTTGCACCAAATTTACCTTCTAATGAAGCTGCCCTTGAAAATATAATCGAAGCAATAATAAAGTCGGGATATGCTCCGGGTAAAGATATTGCTATAGCTTTAGATCCGGCAGCTTCTTCATTTTTCAAGGATGGAAATTATGTTTTAGAAGGTGAAAATATTGATAAAATAAAGTCATCGGAAATAATGGTTGAATTTTATGCCAATTTAGTTGAAAAATATCCGATAGTTTCAATTGAGGACGGACTTGCCGAAGACGATTGGAATGGCTGGAAGTTAATGACAGATAAACTTGGCAATAAAATACAAATTGTCGGAGATGATTTATTTGTTACCAATATTGAACGGCTTTCTGAAGGTATTAATAAGAAAACTGCAAATTCAATCTTGATTAAATTAAACCAAATCGGAACTTTAACTGAAACAATAGATACTATTAACATGGCACATAAAGCCAAATATACAACAGTAATATCGCACCGTTCTGGTGAAACAGAAGATACTTTTATAGCAGATTTATCGGTAGCAGTGAATGCCGGCCAGATAAAAACAGGTTCTGCATCACGCACTGACAGAATCTGTAAATATAACCAACTTTTGAGAATTGAGGAAGAATTAGGTGAAAACGCCAAATTCGGTAAATAAAAAAAAAATATTTTTTTGGATTATATTAATATTTCTAATTATAATACTGTTCGGTAATAGCGGAATGCGCAGCGTTGTTACTAGAAAAATAGAATTAATTAAATTAAATAAAAAATTTGCAGAACTTGAATTACAAAATAGAGAGTTGAGAAAACGACTTTATTGTTTTGAAAATAATCCTGCATATCTTGAAAGAGAAGCAAGGAAACATCTTGGACTTATCCAATCAGGTGAAATAAAGTATAAATTTGTAGAACAAGAAAATAAGTAGTTAAGTTAAAATATAAAGTAAAAAGTTAAAATTAAATCTTTATATTTTTGTTTTGATTTGTGTCTTATTTTTATTATAACTTTTGACCTTTAACTTGAATTATTATTCTTTTTATTGTATAATTACGTTATTGATGGTCTCATTATACTCACACTTTACTCTCTTGAATAATCAAGAGGGTCTAATGTCCAGAAAGGAGGCAACATGCCAAATTATGAAACGGTTTTTATTTTAAAACCGGTCTTATCAAGTGATAAAGTCGAAGAAGTTTTAGGAAAAGTCAAAAAAATTATTACTTCTAACCAGGGTACAGTTCTATTATCTGATAGCTGGGGCAAAAGACGACTAGCTTATACGGTAAAAAAATTCAAAGAAGGAATATATTATCTTTTTAGCTTTTCTTGTGATGGAAAAGTAATTGAAGAACTTGAAAGCTTTTTCAAAACAACGGATGACATAATAAAATTTATCACTATAAAAAAGGAAAAGACAATTAGGAAAAAAGAAGAAAAACCTGCTTTAACCGATAAACAAGCACCTATTGAACAACAAACTACTCAATAACTTGTTTAGAAAGTAACAAACAAACTTAATTAGTGATATTAAATAACAAACAGATATAAATGTTATATCAGGGAGGTTGAATGGCAAGTTTCAGCAAGGTTATTCTAATGGGGAATGTTACCAGAGATCCTGAAATAAGATTTGGTCCCAGTGGTGCACCTATTGCAGCTTTCTCAATAGGAATAAACAGAAAATATAAAATATCTGATGGCTCAACAAAGGATGAAACATGTTTTGTGGATATTACATTCTTCGGGAAACAAGCAGAAATATGTCAAAAATATGTACATAAAGGAGACAGTATAGTTATAGAAGGTAGATTGCGACAAGACTCTTGGGAGGGTAAAGACGGACAAAAAAGAAGCAAACTTGGAGTTGTAGGAGAAAAACTGCATCTTATGCCGAAAAGGGGCGATAAAACATCTGAATCCGCTTCAGCAGAAGAAGTTGCAAGTGATACTCAGGATGATGAAAAACCGTCAATGTCAAAAAAAGAAGATGAGGTGCCTTTCTAGTATACTTTAAATTACCCGCCTACGTAACGGAGTAACTACGGCGAGACAATGGAGGAGAATATGGTAGAACACAAAAAAAAGCCCGGTGGTAAAAAAAGTTTTAAACCAAAATGGAAAGGTTCAAAGAATAAACAATTCAAAAAAAAATTCTGCAGATTTTGTGCCGATAATATTGAAATTGACTACAAAAACGTCGGGCTTCTTAAAAATTATATAACAGATAGAGGTAAAATGTTATCATCCAGATTTACCGGGGTCTGTGTCAAACATCAGAGAATTTTAACCAGAGCCATAAAACGAGCAAGAAATATTGCAATAATTCCTTTTGCCAGTCTATAACGGCAAGGAAAACGCCTGATATCCATTGAGATTTTTCACTGTAAAAACCGATGGATATGACAAATTAGTTTAAATATCTTTTTATGCTATCTATAAGAAACATTTTATTTTTAATTGTTCTATCATTTATATTTTTTTTCTCTAGTTTAATAATTCCTTTTGCGGGCATAATAATCCTGCCTTTTTCATCTATATCTATCATTGTTTTATTAATCAAATACGGTATATTTGCAGGTTTAGCCGGAATAGTTTTATCATCCATTGTTATATATAAATTGACTTCTTTCGGCTATATATTATTATCCTTCTTTTTATTATTGGTTGCAATGAATTCCATTATTTTATCTTTCGGGATATTAAAAAAAATCAATGCATGGAAAATAATATTTGAATCATGTTTATTGACTAATTTGTTTCTAATTATCGGTTTATTGGCTATTAACTTAAGCGGATTCCAGTTAACATGGGCTCTTGAATCTGTTATTTCAGGTTTACCGAAAGATTTATCAAATACCGTTCTAACAATACTTACCAAAAATATTTATGCCATATCAACAATATTTATAACTACAAATATATTTCTTTCATACATTTTCCTGTCTTTAATATCAAAGAAATACGAAATTCCGATAAATAAACTGCCGCCTTTTGAAAAATGGAAATTACCGGAACAAACTATTTTTTTCTTAATATTTTCAATGCTTTTTTACGGAATCAGTATAAAAATGAAATATAACATTCCGTCTCAAATATTCGAAAATATTTTATATGTAATATTCTTTCTTTATTTTATGCAGGGCTTGTCTATAAGTAAATATTTTTTAAATAAGCAAAGCTTTCTACTGATTATAATATATATATTATTTGTCTTTTATCCTCCACTATCAATATTCTTAGGAATAGTTGATATATGGCTCAATTTTAGAACAAAAGGAGATAGCAAAAATGAAGATTATCTTAAAAAAGGAAGTTAGCGGTTTTGGAAAAGCAGGGGATGTAAAAAATGTGAAGGACGGATATGCAAGAAATTTTCTTTTACCTCAGGGTTTAGCGCTAGTAGCCAATGAAGGTAATTTAAAAATCATTGAAAGGGAAAAAATAAAAATAACTAATATTCTTAAGGCGGAAATTGAAAAAGCCCAAGAATATGCTAAAAAACTTTCAAGTATCTCTATAACTATTCCTGCTGAAGTAGGTGCTGAAAATAAAATTTTTGGTTCTATCAGTGCATCTGATATTTCAGACGCACTTAAAAACGAGGGTTTTGATATTGACAAAAAGTCTATTATTATTAAAGATCCGTTGAAAGAACTTGGGGCATTTGATATATCTGTAAAGATACATCCTGATGTTTCGGCAAAAGTGAAGGTGTGGATCGTTAAGAAAGGGAATTAACACTTAAAATTATTATGGTAACAATCAGTAATAGCCAGATTGACTTAATAGCACCAAATAATATAGAAGCTGAAAGAGCTGTACTCGGCTCCATGCTAATTGAAAAAGAAGCTATAGAAATTGCGATGGATACTCTTTCCGAAAACGATTTTTATTTAACAGCTCATAAAATTATTTTCCGTGAAATCATTGATACCTATGACAGAAATAAAGGCGATGTTGATATAATTTTAATCAATGATCATTTGAAATCAAATGCAGAAATTACAAGATTGGGTGGCAGCGTTTATCTTACTTCTCTTGTAGACACGGTTATTACAGCATCCAATGTTGAATATTATGCTAAAATTGTCAAAGATAAGGCTGTTTTAAGAGAATTAGAACATGCAGGCAGAAAAATCATAGGTGATGCTACAACAATCGGTATTAGTGATGTGAGTGAAGTAGTAGATAAAGTAGCACAGATGATTTTTAATATATCCGAAAAAAGAGTGTTAAAAGGACCTGTCAGTATATCGGATATGATAAATCCTGCACTTGATAATATTGAAGCAATATATCAGAACAAAGAACAGGTGCCGGGCATACCAAGCGGATTTGCCGATTTGGATAAAATAACCGGAGGATTTAAAAAATCCAACTTTATTATTATTGCAGGCCGACCGTCAACAGGGAAAACATCCTTTTGTTTGAATATTGCCGAAAATATAGCTTTACTCCATAATAAACCGGTTCTTATTTTTTCTTTGGAAATGTCTAATGACGAACTTTTTAACAGATTTTTATGTTCACAAGCAAGAGTAGCGAGTGATAGAGTCAGAAATGGTTACCTATCAAAAGATGATTGGCCAAGAATCACTACTGCTGCCGGTAAACTGAAGGAAGCAAAAATATTTCTTGATGATTCATCATCCCTGCATGTTCTTGAAATGAAATCACGGGCAAGACGATTAGATTCTGAAATTAAAGGAATCGGACTAATAATAATTGATTATCTTCAGCTTATGTCTGGAAAAACCGGGCGTTCTGAATATAGACAGCAGGAAGTCGCCGAAATTTCAAGGTCGCTAAAAGTTATGGCTAAGGACTTAAAAGTACCGGTAATCGCCTTATCGCAGTTGTCCAGAGAACCGGAAAAGAGAACAGGAAATCAAGTCGGTAGACCGCGTCTCGCTGATTTAAGAGAATCTGGTGCTATAGAACAGGATGCAGACTTGGTTTTAATGATATATCAACCGGCAATGTATAAACCGGACGGTATAGAAGCTTCCAGCCCCATATGCGATGCGGAAATACTGGTTGCAAAAAATAGAAACGGGAAAACAGGAACAGTGAATTTAAGATTTTTCAAAGAATATACCCGGTTTGAAAACGCATCTAAATAATAAAGGCAGCGGATAGGGTATTTAAGTGCAGAGAATAGCGTATGGGGGAGAGGGATAAGTTTTTGGTTTTATTTTTTACTCACCTCTAATCCCTAATATCTATCCTCTGAATTTTTAACCTCTAACCCCTGATTCCTATATGAAAATTCTACGACCTACATATGCGGAGATTAATTTAAAAAACTTAGTTTACAATATAAATATATTAAAAAAATTTATATGTAATAATATAAATCCCGTTAACAAACTTCACCATTTAAATAGTTTAAATAACAATCGAACCAAACCGATATTTACTCCTCAATCTTTACCATCAACAAATTCAACGTCTTTTTCTAACGGTATAAATATTCTTGCTGTAATAAAGGCAGATGCATATGGTCATGGCGCCATTATGATTGCGAGAGCCATGGAAAGCACACCTGTAAAAATATTCGGCGTTGCTACGATTGAGGAAGGAATCGCATTGCGTGAAGCAGGTATTAAAAAAAATATTTTAATATTGGGCAGCACTTTTCCGTTTACAAATTTCAAAGAAATAATAAAATATAATTTAATACCAACAATAGCAAGCTTCTCAGGACTTAAAACATTAAACAAATATGCAGCAAAAGCCAATAAAATAATTCCTTTTCACTTAAAAATCGATACAGGAATGGGAAGAATCGGACTAAATCCAAATACTGTTATTTCTACTCTATATAAATGTAGCAATTTTACAAATATTTTCATGGAAGGTATCTATTCGCACATTGCTTGCGCTAATGAAAATAGAAGTTTTACTGAAAAGCAAATATCAGTTTTTCAAAATATTTCAAATACTATCCGTGTTAACTACGCACACATTTCAGCCAGTGCATCAATACTTAAATATCAAAACTCTCATTTCAATCTTATCAGACCGGGTCTTTTAATATACGGACTTTTACCTTTCAGCGATTCAGATAAAATACTTCCTACAAAACCTGTATTGGCTCTTAAATCAAAAATTATTTTTTTAAAAACCTTGCCTAAAAATACATCAATAAGCTATTGCAGAACCTTCATTACTAAAAAACGGTCTAAAATAGCAACAATACCTATCGGTTATGCTGACGGTTTTTCAAGATATAATTCAAATAACTCCGAAGTTATTATTAAAGGTGAAAAAGTTCCGGTAGTCGGAAGAGTTTGTATGGATATGACAATGATAGATGTTACAAATATAAAAAATGTTTCCGTAGGGGATGATGTTATAATAATAGGTTCTCAGGGTAAAGAAAGCATAACCGCTGAAGACATAGCAAAAAGAGGCGAAACAATAAATTACGAAGTTGTTACCTCAATTTCAAAACGGATACATAGGTTATACATATGAAGATATTTTGGCTGATTGGTGAAAAGTTTTTAAAATTGTCTGAAGAATTAGGATGTGCATATAAAATGTTTATGCAAATATTGCATACATTTCTTACTGGTAAATACGATAAAGAAAATACTACTTATCAAATGGTATTAATAGGTGTAAAATCCATTCCCGTCATACTATTGACATCCGCTTTTACCGGAATGGTTTTGGCTTTACAAACTGCTTATTCCACCCGAAATATTTTTAATGAACCTATTTATATTGGCAGTGTTGTCGGCTTTTCAATAGTCAAAGAATTAGGACCTGTTTTGACGGCAGTTGTTTTAGCAGGTAGGGTAGGAGCTGCGATTGCATCCGAATTAGGAACTATGAAGGTTACGGAACAAATTGATGCTCTATACACATTAGGGACAAATCCTATAAGATATCTTGCTGTACCAAGATTTATATCTATGGTTATTATGGTTCCCATTCTTACCATATTTGCAGATATAGTCGGAATTATCGGCGGTTTTTTCGTAAGCGTATATAAATTAGGAATTGCTCCAGTCGTTTATCAGAATGATATACTTGATTACATGCGTACCGAGGATTTGTTTCACGGATTAATTAAATCGGTATTTTTTGCCTTGATAATAGTTACAACAGCATGTTATAAAGGTTTTACGTGTGAAGGAGGAGCTGAAGGGGTAGGTCGCTCTACTACGCAAACGGTTGTTATTTCCATGGTTATGATACTTGTATCCGATTATTTTCTGACTGCTTTGTTGGTTATGTTTGGAGTAGGATAAATGATAAAAATTGTTAATATACATAAATCGTTTTGTGAGAATGTGGTTTTTAAAGGTGTTGATTTAGAAATTAAAGACGGAGAAACCATTACTATTATCGGCGGAAGTGGCTGCGGTAAATCCGTGTTAATTAAGCATATTGTCGGTCTTTTAAAACCTGATTCAGGCGAAATATATGTTGATAATGAAGAAATAACAAAACTTGATGAAGATAAACTGTTTGAAGTTCAGAAAAAGTTTGGCTTTCTTTTTCAGAGTGCAGCGCTTTTTGATTCTTTAAACGTAAAGGAAAATGTTGCTTTTGGCTTGAGAAATCTTAAAATAATGTCGGAACACGATATATCCGAAAAAGTTAAGGAATGCCTTTCAAGAATCGGTCTTGAAGGAATAGAAAATATGAAGCCTTCTGAACTCTCAGGCGGTATGAAAAAAAGGGTTGCTCTCGCCAGGGCTATCGCAACAGGTCCAAAATATATTTTTTATGATGAACCGACAACGGGCATAGATCCAATAATGGCTGACGTGATAAATGATTTAATTATTCATCTTCAAAAGACATTAGCCGTTACATCCATTGTTGTCACGCATGATATGACCAGTGCCTATAAGATTTCAAATCATATAGCTATGCTTTATGACGGAAAAATTATAGGCGAAGGAACTCCGTCTGAATTTAAAAAAACAGAAAATATGTATATTAAGCAATTTACTACAGGATCATCTGTCGGTCCGATTAAAATGAAAGTTAGATAATGATAAAGAAACAAGTTAAAATTAAAAGTATAAATTAAAATAAAAACCTTTTAACCTTTAACTTATAACTTTTAATTTGTAAGGAGATTGATTATTATGAAAAATGAAACTAAGGTCGGAGTTATTATCATTTTTGGAACGTTAGCAATTGCGATATCCATCATGATTTTGTCCGGAATCAGATTTTTTGAAAAAGGCTACAAAGTTAATATTCTTTATAATGATATTCAAGGACTTTTAACTCAAGCAAAGGTTCAGGTTGCGGGTGTAAATGTTGGATATGTAAAGAATATTGACCTTGAGAATGAAAAAGCAAAAGTAACAGTATGGATAAACGAAAATGTAAAAGTTTATAAAAATACTCAGGCATATATATTTTCATCCGGAATTATCGGGGTAAAATTTATTCAGCTGACCCCAGGTACTACAAAAGCTGAATTATTGTCTGATGAAGATACCATTATGGGAATAGATCCCGTAAGCATAGATATGATGTTTGAAAAAGCACAAAGTGCTATCGGTTCTATATTGAATTCTTTAAAAGACATTACTGAGAACACTGGAATAAAGTCAACAATTAGTAATTTGAATACTTTTTCCAAAGATTTAACCATTATCTCAGGAGAATTGAGGAAAATATCATCCAAGGGAAGACTTGATATTATTTCTCAAAAATTAAGTAATACCCTTACATCTCTTGAAAATATTTCAAAATCCATTGAAAATAGGGAAGGACTTTTGGGTGATATCATTACAAACAAAAAAATCCAAAATGATTTAAAAGATACTATCTGGAGTTTACGAGTATTCTCAAAAGTGCTTGAAGATGCACCGTCAAAATGGATAGTTGATGATAAGAAAGCAAAAGAAATTAAAAGTAACTTAGAAAAAGAGCGAAAATAATAAATTAATTTCAATTATAATGAAAATAACAGAAAAAAACATATTTATTTGTCAGGAATGCGGTTATGAATCCACGAAGTGGTTGGGAAAGTGTCCGGATTGCGGAAAGTGGAATTCGTTTGTTGAAGAACGTAAGTTCTCAGCACCTAAAGCAAGAACAGGTATGACCAATTTTTCTTCACAAATTAGAAAAATAGATGAAATTTTAGAAACGCAGACATCAAACAACAGACATAAAACAACTATTAATGAATTTGATAATCTGTTAAGCGGTGGTATTGTTGAAGGACAGTTAATATTAATAGGCGGAGAGCCCGGTATTGGGAAATCAACTCTATTGCTGCAGATTGCAGGAAACCTTTCAAAAAAACATACCTGTTTATATATTTCAGGTGAAGAATCGCTTGAGCAAATAAAGATGCGTGCCCAGCGTCTCAATATTGATAAGGGCAGTCTATTTCTTGCATCGGAAACATTGCTTTCCGAAATAACTTCAAAAATCAATAAAGTCAAACCGAAATTTCTTTTTATTGATTCAATACAGACAATGTATAGGGATGATATCGCATCTGCTCCCGGAAGCGTTTCTCAGGTTAGAGAAACAACTTCAGAACTATTATCTATCAGCAAATCATTGTCGGTTGCAACATTTATATGCGGTCATGTAACTAAAGAAGGGGCTCTTGCCGGGCCGCGGCTTTTGGAACATATTGTCGATACAGTTCTTTATTTCAGCGCTGAACAACATCACTCATACCGCATATTGAGGTGCTTTAAAAATAGATTCGGTTCAACTAATGAGGTTGGAATTTTTGAAATGCGTGAAAATGGTTTGATGGAAGTAAAAAATCCTTCAGAAATTTTTATAAATGAAAAACCAAAAAATGTTTCAGGAAGCGTAATAACCTGCATTATTGAAGGTAATCGGCCAATCTTATTAGAAGTTCAGGCATTGGTCGCATCAACCCCGTTGCCTGTTCCTCGGAGACAATTCTCCGGTTTTGAATTTAACAGAATTTCAATTATTATAGCCGTATTGGAAAAACGGTTAGGTCTGAGACTCTTAAACCAAGACATCTTTGTGAACTTGGTAGGAGGCATTAAGACAAAAGAACCGACCTGTGATTTAGCGATTGCTTGTGCTATTACTTCAGCAGTTTCAAATTTTGTTATTCCAACAAATACAGGTATCATTGGAGAAGTCGGATTAACCGGTGAAGTCCGTGCTGTAACACATATATCGCAAAGACTTAGTGAACTGGAAAAATTGGGTTTTGAAAAATGTATAATTCCCAAAAATAATATGAAAGGAATTGACGAAAAAATAAAAATAAAAATTATTCCCGTTGAATCGGTTTTTGTCGCAATAAACGAAATTAAGAATAGCGTATAGAGATTAGCGTTTAGAGGATAGAGAATAGTTCATAGTTTAGAGTTCATGGTTCATAGAAAGTAAATAATAGTAAAACCTAATTCTAATCCCTAACCTCTAACCTCTAATTTTTAAGGGAGGAGTCGTGTTTATCTGGATTATCAGATCAATAATAATAATTGCAGGACCGGTTATCGGTTGGTTGCAGATTTCAAAAGATGCTAAAGGTATACTAATAGGCGTCGGTGTAGCATTACTTGTGATACTCGTTGAAATTTTAATTGAACTAATTCCGCTTGATTCTATTGTAGCAGGCGCTCTTGGAGCAATTCTCGGACTAATTACAGCAAAACTTTTGGATTATTCCGTATTTTTGTTAGATGAACCTAAATTAGATAATTTTTTTAAAACATATTCAATCCTGATTAAAATGGTTTTGGCATATTTAGGATTTATTATTGCAATCCGAAAAAAAGATGAATTGTCTTTACTTGAAAAAGATATCCACTTATCAAGCCAGAAAAAACATATTGACCTTAAAATACTTGATACATCAGCTATCATTGACGGCAGGATAATAGATATTATTGAAACAAATTTTATCTCAGGGACAATCGTTATTCCCGAGTTTATTGTTTCGGAATTGCAAACGCTTGCCGATTCGGCAGATTCTATTAAACGGCAGCGAGGAAGAAGAGGATTGGATTTATTAAGCAAAATTAAACAAAATACAATAGTTCCCGTTAAGTTTTTTGAAAAAGACTATCTTGATATAAAACAAACAGATGCAAAAGTACTAAAACTTGCTGAAGATTTAAAAGCGAAAATAATTACCACTGATTTTAACTTAAATAAAGTTGCTTCTGTGCATGGTGTTTCCGTACTCAATGTAAACGAATTAGCGGGTATAGTAAAACCTGCACTTTTGCCGGGTGAAATACTCAGTATCTATCTTATGAAAGAAGGAAAAGAGAAAAATCAGGCAATAGCGTATCTTGACGATGGTACAATGATTGTGGTTGAAAATGGGCGCGGAGCAATTGGAAAGAAAGTTAATATTACCGTATCCAACATTTTACAGACTTCCACAGGCAGAATGGTTTTTGCCAACATAACAAAAGAAACTGAAGAGAGCTAAATTTATAGCGTATAGAGGTTAGCGGATAGAGAATAGAGAATAGAGAATAGAGAATAGAGAATAGTTCATAGTAATCCGCCGCCGTTCCGTCAGCCGACGGATTGGCGGATGGCAGAGTTCATGGTTCATAGAAAGTAAATAATAGTAAAACCTAATTCTAACCTCTAATCTCTAATCTCTGGATTTAAAAAACTATGAACATTTCCGCAATTATTGTTGCTGCTGGTTCTGGAAAAAGATTTGGTTCCAAGAAACAATATGAATATTTAGGTAAGAAAAAGATATTTGAAATAACGCTTTCAAAATTTTTAAGTGTTCCTAATATAAACAATATAATACTTGTTTTACCTAAAAATGATATTGAAATAATACAAAAGAAAATTAAGTTTGATTCTTGTATTAAAATCATTGCGGGCGGCAAAACAAGACAACATTCGGTATATAACGGACTTCTGTCACTTGCTGAAAACACTGATATCGTAATAATTCACGACGGCGTAAGACCGTTTGTATCAAAAGAAATTATTTTAAAAAGTATTTCTGAAACCGAAAAATATGGGGCTGCAGTTGTTGCGGTACCTGTTAAAGATACCGTAAAAATTGAAAGAAAAGGTTTCATTTTAAAAACACCTGAAAGAAAAAATATTTTTCTGGCACAAACACCACAAACTTTTAAATATTCTGTAATAATGCAGGCATATAAAAAAGCATTTAAAAAAAACTTTCTTTCAACTGATGATTCGGCACTTGTAGAAAAATTAGGCAAAAAAGTTAAAGTTGTCTTAGGGGACTATAAAAACATCAAAATAACAACCCGTGACGATTTATCTGTGTAATCGTATTTTAAAATCTGCCTGTCCTCCGCAGTAGCAGACTACTGCTACGAAGGATGGATGTAATCTGTATATTATGAAAATTGGTTTTGGTTATGACATCCATAAATTAGTAAAAAGTAAACCACTTTATTTAGGTGGTGTAAGAATACCTTCTAACAAAGGATTGCTTGCTCATTCTGATGGTGATGTATTATTACATTCAATTTGTGATTCACTTTTAGGTGCTGTAGGCTTGGGAGATATAGGTATGCATTTTCCAAATTCCGATAGAAAGTATAAAAATATTTCAAGCTTAATATTACTTGAAAAAACATATAATTTATTGAAAAAACAAGGTTATAAAATAGAAAATATTGATTCTATGATTGTAGCACAAGAACCCAAAATATCTCCTTATATTGATAAGATGAAAACCAATATTTCAAAAATATTAAAGTCACAAAACATAAGCATCAAGGCAACGACAAACGAAGGAGTCGGTGATATAGGCAAAGGTAAAGCAATTTGTGCATATACCGTATGCCTGATACAAAGAAAAAATGTATAAAATAAAAAAAAGAAAGAAATTATTATTTAAAAATAATATTGCTGTTTATGATACAAATAATCTTAATCAAAATGGAATTGATTTTATTAATAAAATCATCTGTGGTGACTCATTAAGATTAGTAAAGGAATTACCAGATAATTTTGTTAGTTTAATTATTACAAGTCCGCCATATTTTGGATGCAGGGTTTACGGTAATGAAACATTAGGTAGAGAAGAACATCCTTTAGAATACGTATCAAATTTATTAAAATATAGCAATGAATTAAAAAGAGTATTAAATAAAGAAGGTTCTTTTTACTTGAATATTGGAGATGTATATTTTGGCACAAAAGGGTTTGGGCGAAATAAAGGGAGATATGCAAGAAAAACAGATAAACATTATAAAGAACATAAAATTACAAAACCTAATGGAAAATATCTGCAATATAAACAACTCTTAATGTTGCCGGAAAGAGTTGCAATGGGAATGCAAGAACAGGGGTGGATTTTACGTAATAAAATAATCTGGGAAAAACCTAATCCCGTTCCTTCTTATTCCCCAGATAGAAGATATCCTGTTTATGAGCATATTTTTCATTTTGTAAAATCACGAAAATATTACTTTGACTTAAATATGGCAAAACATCTTAATAATCACAGAGATATTTTAAGATGCGGAATAGAACCTTTTAGAGAACATCAAGCGTCTTATCCTGAGTCATTAATAAAACCTTTAATTTTAACAACTTCAAAAGAAAACGATATAGTTTTAGACCCTTTTATAGGAAGCGGTACAACAGCTATCACCTGTATAATGTTAAATAGAAATTATATAGGTTTTGAAATAAACGAAAAATTTTGCAATTTAGCAGAAAAAAGAATATTAAATTCAAAAAAAATAATTAAAAATCAATTACCGCTAAAGGAGATTTATCAAAGTGATATTCATTTCGTCACAACCAGATAACTCTAAAAAGCTTTATTTTAATTATTTAAAAGCAATTTGTTCTTTATCAAAATTGTTTAGTGATAGCGAAATTCCTTATCTATATTATAGAGTAGCGGAGAACATCTTTTGTAAATCTTTCAATGCTGATAACTTTTCAAGAGATGATTTAGCATTTGATGCCAAAAAAAATAATATCGGGATTGGATTAAAAACTTTTACTGAAAAAGGAAAATATACAACTGAAAAGATTGCCGAATTTAATGCATTCAGTAAAGAATTAAGAAGTTTAGACAATACAAAATTAGTACTACGTTTATCTGATTTAAGAAATGAAAGAATTAGATTTGCTAAAAGAACATATGGTGTTGAAAATTCTATTTACCATTGCATTGCTCGTGGAAAAAATATACTCAAAATATTTGAAACTAATTATGAACTAATTGATAAAAATGCAATAAGAAATATCAAATATTCAACTGCAGGTGTTCAATTTAATGATGCTAAAAATGAATATTGCTTCAATTTTTCAAAAAGCACATTATATAAAAAATTTGAAATTCCAGTTAATTCTATTGATCTGCCGATACAAATTTTAGATGATCCATACGAGTTAATTTTAACCTTGTTTAAAAAAGTAGATGTAATCCAGCCTATTTCAGAAATTCCAGGAGAGAATTATATAATTTTACCTTTATATTCGTTAAGAGAAAGTAAAAAAGGTAATAAAGTGGTCGCAGAAAAAAGTGGTTTAAATCAATGGAATGCTGGTGGTAGAAAAAGAGACATCGGGGAAGTATATATTCCTATTCCTATTCAAATTCATAAAAGCTTCCCAAATTTTTTACCACCAAGAGATAAATCGTTTAATTTTCATATTCCTACTGGTGAAATATTAAGTGCAAAAGTTTGTCAAGAAAATTCAAAAGCATTGATGACAAATCCGAATAATGCTCTTTCAGACTGGCTTTTACGAAAAGTTTTAAAATTAAAGGAAGGTAAACTACTGACATATGAAAATTTAAAGATATTGGGAATTGATAGTGTTAGAATAACAAAAATAGATAAAAATAATTTTAAAATTGATTTTACAAAAATTGACAGTTATGATGAATTTCAAGAAAATTATTTATAATAATTAGAAGCACTACGGGCTTACACTCGCTTCGCCAGAACTTCACGACTTACCTTCCGGTAGGCAGAGGCGAGCAAAAATCCTTCGAAACAATCCCGATATTTAATCGGAATGCGAAGGCGGAGTAAAAGGCAATAAACATGAATAACTGGATAGAAAAATTTTGGAACGGTTCACCGAAATGGTTCCTCATACTTCTTACAGCAATCTTAACTACTGCTTTTTTTAAAATTGAAAAAGGTCAACTGTTCTTGCCAATTATGCTTATTATAGTTTTAATTCTTGCTTTATCAGTATTTATAGTATTATATTTCCATACTAAAAAGAGTTTAGAAGTCATAATAAAAAAGGATAAAAAAGAGTTTATTTCTATGTTAGGCGTAAAATGGTTGATAAATTATACTAAAAAAACAATTGATACCAGACCATATTGCACATGCTGTAAAGAACCAAAACAAATGAAATATTATCCCAGAACCTATGGGTATGAAGCACATTTCTCTTGTGAAGTTGGAAATAGTATCAGAGAGCTAATGAATGAAGATTGCAAGAAATATGATCTTAAAGAAGCTTTGGATTTCATCGCAGAAGAGTTAAATTTTGAGAAATATAAAAAAGAAAAAAAACTGGAAAAATATCTGAGCAATTAATTATTAAAATTATTGATTTGGAAAAAAACAATATCCCGGCAGTAACAAACAAAAAGGTGGAGGACATAGGTAAAGGCAAGCATTTCATGCCTACGCTTTATGTAAGAAGAAACATGGACAAGGAAAGATTGGAAGCTACTTTAGACAAAGGTAAAACATTCGTGAATACTCACGGCAAGAATTTATGGGATAATTCTCCCAAGTGGCTAACTACTACTTTCGCCGTAGTATTTGGTTTTGCATTAGGCAGAATAAATCAGAACTTCTGGCTTATTACTGTAATAATAATCTTAATAACATTGTTATTCATTCTTACAGTACAGTATATTAAGCTTAAATCTGAATTGCATTCTCTTAAATCTTCGGAAGAAACTAATTAATTCATGCTGATAATTCATAATACTCTTTCCGGTAAAAAAGAAGAGTTTATACCATTTAATGATAGTAATGTTAATATTTACGTTTGCGGAATAACACCCTATGACGAAGTACATCTTGGACACGCGAGGTGTTATGTCGTTTTTGATGTTATTCGCCGTTATTTAAAATATAAGGGCTACAATGTAAAGTATGTACAAAATTTTACCGATATAGATGATAAAATAATCAACAGAAGTAATGAGTTGAAAGTTAAAAGTTCTGAATTGGCACAAAAATATATTGATGATTATTTCAGTCAAATGAAAAAACTTAATATTGAAAATGCCGATTCTTATCCCAGAGTTACACAAAAAATTCCTGAGATTATTGAGTTTATAAAAAAAATTATTGCTAATGACTATGCTTATGCCGTAGAAGGAGATGTATATTTTTCCGTAAGAAAATTTAAGGATTACGGTAAGCTCTCAAAAAGAAATATTGAGGACTTAAAAGTCGGCAATAGGATTTTGCCAGGGGAAATAAAAAACGATCCTTTAGACTTCGCACTCTGGAAAAAAGCTAAAGATAACGAACCATCTTGGTCAAGTCCTTGGGGAGAAGGTCGTCCGGGCTGGCATATTGAATGTTCCGCAATGTCTTTAAAAGAATTTAGTTCTTCTAATCTTGATATTCACGGAGGCGGTCAGGATTTAATTTTTCCTCATCATGAAAATGAAATAGCACAATCGGAAGCAGCAACCGGAAAACAATTTGTGAAGTATTGGATACATAACGGTTTTGTCACAATAAATAAAGAAAAAATGTCTAAATCATTAGGTAATTTCTTCACATTACGGGAAATTTTTGATAGATACGAACCGATGGTTGTTAGATATATGTTATTATCACAGCATTATCGCCAACCTCTTGATTTTACAGAAGAAAAACTGGAACAAGCAAAAAGTGCATTTGAAAGAATTACTAATATTATAGAAAAAACAGAAAATATTCAGCATAATCAGACAACATTATTA
>DMMW01000023.1:1165-2537 GCA_003452965.1 Elusimicrobiota bacterium | reverse complement strand
AGTTTGTTTATCTTTATAAAAAAGAATTACTTAAATTATGCGGTATACTTGGATTATCAGTTGAGCATAAAATAGTGATTCCTACAAATATTTCAATATTAGTAGAAGAACGAGAACAAGCGAGAAAAAATAAGAACTGGAAACTTTCAGATGAACTAAGACAAAAAATAAAAAAAGAAGGTTTTGATGTAGAAGATACGAAATCAGGACCAAGGGTTCATCCAGTTAGAGATTAACTTTTATACAAAATTATACAAGCTATAAAAATACTTATTGTAATTATAAATATTTTATAACACCACATTCTTTAACGGGATTCACGGAAGCATTTTTCAAACACTTCCTATCTCTAAGTCTGCGGGGTTCACCCCGTTAGAGATACGTTTGCATACTAAATATACATTGTTATAAAGCAAAGATCTATAAATACTAAAGATTTTATCTAAAATATACGGAAGCATTTTTCAAATGCTTCCTATCTTTAACGAGGTAAAAAATTATGAAAATTGAAATTATTTACGGCAGGCATCCCATCTTTGAGGCGTTAAGCGCCGGAAGAAGGAAGTTTAAAAAACTATTTATTGCCAAACATTATGAAGGTGAAATCGTTGATAAAATTATTGCTCTTGCAAGAAAAAGAAATGTACCTGTAGAATTTGTTGACGGGCATAAATTGACTTCGTATTCTCCTAATAATCAAGGAACTGTCGCTTTTGTATCGCCAAAAGAATACTTACCGTTTGAACAACTATTACATCTTTTGAAAGAAAAAGAAAATGCTAAAGTATGTATTTTGGATGAAATTGAAGATCCGCAAAATTTGGGAACTATTATCCGTTCCGCCGTATGTTTCGGAATTGATGCGATTATCACATTACAAAGATCGTCGGCAGGAATATCAACAGGAACATCTAAAGCATCGGCGGGTGCAATAGAACATATTCCGATTGTCCGTGTTGCAAATATAGTTTATGCAATAGAAACTCTCAAGAAAAGCGGATTTTGGATTTATGGTGCCGATATGACTGGGAAAAATATATTTGAAGATAAAATAAAAGGGAAAATTGCAATTGTCATTGGTAATGAAGGAAAAGGTCTAAAGCGACTCACCAAGGAAAAATGCGATTTTTTAATAAAAATACCGATTACTCCAAAAATATCGTCTTTGAATGCAGGGATGTCAGCGTCAATAATTTTCTATGAAATAATACGTCAGCAAGGGCTTGACCCCGCTAAGTAAGAGATTAGCGTATAGGGAAGAGCGTATAGAGTATAGAGAATATAAAATCAGCGTATAGCGGAGAGGGGAAAGAGGTTAGTTGAAAGAAATAAAATCATTTTTGACTATTTCTAACGGGGTTGACAAACCAAT
>DMMW01000023.1:0-967 GCA_003452965.1 Elusimicrobiota bacterium | reverse complement strand
ACGACAATTATGTTGACTACAGGTGTGAAAATTATTGTCAAAGAAACACCGGATGAAATTGTAAATAAAATCGTAGAATTCAAGAGAAGAATCACTAACAAATAAAGTATATTATAATGAAATCAGGGAATGCTGAGTTTTTCAGCAGACCCTATTCAATAAAAATTTAGTTAGGAGATACGCTATGGATATAGCAACAATTACAGGTATACTAGTATTTTTAGGATTTGTATTTGCTTCAATATTTATGTCTGAAGGAATGGGTGGATTTAAGACATTTATTAATATGGAGGCATTTTTAATTGTTATTGGTGGAACTTTTTGCGCATTACTTGTAAATTATCCCTTGAGCCAGGTTTTGGGATTAAGAAAAGTTCTAAAAAAAGTTCTTTTAACTACCGGCGAAGATACAACCGAGATTGTCGGTTCTTTTGTTGATTTTACAAAAAAAGCAAGAACCGAGGGATTATTATCTCTTGAAAGTGATGTGAAGAATCTTAAGAATGATTTTATGCGTCGTGGAACGCAGTTGGTTATCGACGGTTTTGATTCAGAATTTATTAGAAATATGTTGGAAACAGAAATAGGTTTTATCCGTGAAAGACATAAAGTCGGTCAGGAAATATTCAATTCTCTCGGGACATATGCGCCGGCATTCGGAATCATTGGTACTGTATTAGGTATGATATTGCTCCTTAGCGGTGTTGATGACATTGCAATGGTACCAAAAAGAATGGGATTGGCGCTTGCAGCAGCTTTCTATGGTCTTTCATCTGGTTATCTTTTATTCTATCCGATGGCAGGAAAGTTAAGAAGACGGTCTGAAGAAGAACTGTTGGTTAAAGAAATTATCATAAGAGGTGTTTTACTATTACAATCGGGTGTTAGCCCTATAATTATGGAATCCAACTTAAAAGCGTATTTAGAACCGGCTCAACGTCTCGCTGTAAAATCAAGTAAATAAATA
>DMMW01000022.1:9043-30049 GCA_003452965.1 Elusimicrobiota bacterium | reverse complement strand
AAAAAATATAAACCTGATTTTTACATAAAAAAACCAATAGATATATTAAAGATTGTGCGATAGTGCGATAGCGGGGTAGAATAAGTAAATCTGTATATTACATTTTTAGCTTTATCCTGTATCCCGTGTACTGAATTTTATATGATTATAGATTTCCATACCCATGCTTATCCCGATGATATTGCAGAAAGAGCAATTAATGGTTTAATGTACAGTTCTAAGATAAAACCGTATTCTAACGGTACAATTTCAGGACTATTGAAATCCATGGACGATGCTGGAATAGACAAATCTGTTGTTTTGAATATAGCAACAAAACCGGAGCAAGTCGAAAATATTATAAAATGGTGTATTAAAATAAAAAATAACAGAATAATTCCGTTTGCAAGTATACATCCCGAAAACAAAAATTATAAAGAATTGCTTAAAAGGATAAAGAATGAAAATATTTTAGGGATAAAACTTCATCCAATGTATCAGGATTTTTGTTTGGATGATGAAAACATGTATTGCATTTATGAAGAAATATCTATAAATAATCTTATACTTATATTTCATATGGGATTTGATATTGCGTTTAGAAAAGATAAAAGAGCAGAAGTAAGACGGCTAATAAAAATTATAAAAAAGTTTCCAGAACTAAAAATAGTTGCTGCGCACACTGGTGGTTGGCAAATGTGGGATGAGGTTATTAGTGAACTTGTGGGGCTTAATGTATGGATTGAGACATCGATGACGGTTGAATATATTGATAATAAAAATAAATTTGTTGAAATATTAAAAAAACATTTAGCAGATAGAATATTATTTGGAACCGATATACCTTGGGCAAATCAAAAAAGTGAAGTCAATGGTATAAAAGAATTGGATATTACTGCTGATTTTAAAAACAAAATATTTTGTAATAATGCAAGGGAATTATTAGACATCCTATAAAAAGAAGGATGTCTGATATAATTAAAATTATATCTTGGAGGTCCTATATAATATGGCTGAAACTGAAAAGACTAACGATGCGATACAGGCGTTAACTAAAATTTCGCAAGCAATTACTTCTGAGTTATATTTGGATGATATCCTTAAGCTGATTGTTACGGTAACAGCAGAAGCACTTGGCTCAAAAATATGCACACTTATGTTGCTGAATGAAAAGGGAGAGCTTATAATAAAGGCTTCACAATCACTTTCCGAACAGTATCTTAAAAAGCCGCCGCTTAAAATTGGCGAAGGGATAGCCGGAAAAGTTGTGGAAGACAAGAAACCTATAACAATATTAAATATAGCTGAAGATAAAAATTATAAATATAAGGAGATAGCAAAAAAAGAAGGACTCATATCGCTATTATGTGTGCCGCTTACAGTTAAGGGTAAAGTTATAGGTGCACTGGATGTTTACACCGATAAGCCTCATATATTCAAAAAAAGCGAAATTAACATACTTACGATGGTTGCTAATCAGTCAGCAGTTGTAATAGAAAATACTGAGCTGATTGTTAAATCAAAAGTTATTGCAGAAGAGCTTGAATCAAGAAAACTTATTGAACGTGCCAAAGGTATTTTAATGAAAAATAGAAGTATGGCCGAAGATGCTGCATACAGGTTGATACAAAGACAGGCGATGGATAAAAGAAAATCAATGAAAGAAGTCGCCGAAGCAATAATATTGGTAAACGATATTAGAAAGTAAAGATTTCATGATATTGTAGGGATTGTTTCTTGAACAATATAAAAAATTCTGCGGAAAATAGTGGAAATTAATGAAAATTGAACAAATAGAAATAAACGATCAATTTAAAAAAGCAATTAACTTAGTAGAAAATACTAATAAAAATATTTTTATAACCGGGAAAGCAGGAACCGGTAAGTCCACTTTATTAAATTATTTTAGGTTAATAACAAAAAAGAAAATAGTGGTATTAGCACCGACAGGTGTAGCGGCACTGAATGTCAACGGCGAAACTATACATTCCTTTTTTGGATTCAAACCAGACATAACATTAGATAAAATAAAAAAGTTAAACGATAAAAATTCAAAGATGTACAAAGAAATTGAAATATTGGTAATTGATGAAATATCAATGGTCCGTGCCGACCTGCTTGACTGTATTGACAAATTTATGCGAACAAATGGCAAACATTCTAAACTGCCATTTGGCGGAACACAAATGCTGTTCTTTGGTGACCTTTATCAACTTCCACCTGTAGTAACCAGCAAAGAAAAAGAGATATTTAAAAATACATATCAAAGCGCTTATTTTTTTGATGCAAAAGTATTCAACGATCTTTCCATGGAATTTATTGAACTTGAAAAAATATATCGTCAAAAAGATGAAAAATTCATAGAAATTTTAAATTTAATAAGAAATAATTCCATAACAGAAAAAGAGTTAACAACATTAAACAAGAGATTCGGGGCAACATTTTCCGAAAATATCAAATCAAACTATGAAATACAACTTACAACCACAAATAAAATGGCAAATGAAACTAATATGTTACAACTCCAAACATTAAAAACTAAAATATATAGTTTTAATGCAGAAATATCAGGTGACTTTGAAGAAAACATGTATCCGACTGAATACGAATTACAATTTGGAATCGATGCTCAAGTAATGATGTTGAATAACGACTCTAAAGAAAGATGGGTCAATGGTTCTATAGGAAAGATTATTGACATTAAACATAATAAAAAAAACAAAATAACTAATATCTATGTAAAATTGGCAAACGGTAAAGAAGAAGAAGTATTACCACATACGTGGGAAATATTTCATTTCAGTTATAACACAAACACAAATATAATTGAAACAGACACCGTTGGTACTTATACACAATATCCTATGAAACTTGCATGGGCGGTTACGATACATAAGAGTCAAGGCAAAACATTTGATAAAGTAATAATCGACCTTGGTAATGGTACGTTTGCTCACGGACAGACATATGTTGCATTAAGCAGATGTACTACTTTTGAAGGAATTATTCTCAAAAGACCAATAAGAAAAAAGGACATTTTAATGGACTGGCGTATTGTTAAATTTATTACAAAATATCAATATAATTTGTCTGAACGGGATATGTCGTTAAAAGAAAAATTACAAATTATTCAAAATGCAATAAAAGAAAAATCGCTTTTGGAAATATTATATTTAAAAACGAATGATGAAAAAACTTGTAGAATAATAAAACCTCGTTTTGTAGGTGACTTGGAATATAATGATAAAACATTTCTCGGTATAAATGCTTATTGTATGAAACGTAAAGAAGACCGAGTATTTAGAGTAGATAGAATATTGGAGATAAAAGTAACAAATGGACTTGAATAATGATTTAGTTGTCTTGTTACCTAAGTCACTCTGAGTCAAAAGTTA
Organism: Elusimicrobiota bacterium; assembly: GCA_003452965.1. Classification (GTDB taxonomy): domain Bacteria; phylum Elusimicrobiota; class UBA8919; order UBA8919; family UBA8919; genus UBA9627. The sequence continues at coordinate 26,675 of DMMW01000022.1, read as the reverse complement.
ACCCGACACTAAACCGTTGGCTGGCAAGGAATTTCTAATGCTAAAATGTCATAATGCAAAACCTGATCCCATTATTCCAAAGCAAAAGAATTAGCAAAAAAGTATTTAGGGTGAAAAAAATGACAGACATAATTAAACAAAATATTATTGTGAAAAAGATATTTTTGATTAGAGGTCTAAATGTAATGTTAGATAGAGACCTTGCTATACTATATGGTGTTAAAACCAAAGTATTCATCCAAGCGGTAAAAAGAAATATAGACAGATTCCCAAGTGATTTTATGTTTCAATTAACAAGAGAAGAATTTAAAAACTTGAGGTCACAATTTGTGACCTCAAGTTGGGGTGGTGTTAGATACCTACCTTACATATTTACTGAACAGGGCGTTGCTATGCTTTCTAGTATCCTTAATAGTAAAAGGGCAATACAAGTTAATATAGGTATAATGCGAGTATTTGTTAATATAAGAAAATTAGTTTCTACAAATAAAGGTATACTTAGTAAATTTAATCAACTAGAATATAAAGTTAGTTTACATGATAAGAAAATAAGAACTATATTTGAAGTTATCAATAAATCATCAGATAATCAATTACTGTGTCCGGGAAAACCATTTTCAAATAGAAAAACAGTCAGAGATATTATTAATTCCTGCAAGAAATATATTTATTGGATAGATAAATATTTTTCAAGAGCAGGGTTAGATTTATTATCGGAATCACTTGATGTCACAAAAGTAAAAAATATTAAAATTTTGATGGCATCAGAAAAGATAGATGAAAAATTTATATCTTTCTATAAAGATTTAAAAGAAGAAATAAAAAACGATGGCGTAAAAATCGAATTACGTGTTATTATTGATAATAAATTGAAAACAATTATTCATGATAGATGGATTATTTCAAAAAATCTATATTATAATATACCATCAACTGATACAATTGCAAGGGGGCAGTATAGTGAAGTAAAAAGAACAGCAAATTGTCCGCCATTTGATGAGTGGTGGAATAAAAGTAAAAATATTGAATAATGATTTAGTTGTCTTGTTACCTAAGTCACTCTGAGTCAAAAGTTAACCCGACACTAAACCGTTGGCTGGCAAGGAATTTCTAATGCTAAAATGTCATAATGCAAAACCTGATCCCATTATTAAAGTTTGTAAAGTTTGGAAGGTAAATAACAAATGGACCAACAACAACTTAACCAAAAAATTGAAGAATTAACATTGCTATTGCTATATCTAACACACTGGACTGAAAAAGGATTTAAGCCAAGCGAGCCCATTCACCGTTCTTGGAAGGGCTATTCATTTGATGCTTTAAACAAACTTGTCGATGAGGGTTATCTTGTTGGAGTAAAACATCCAGGCAGTAGCAAATCCGTTATATTCACTGATGAAGGACTTACTAAAGCCAAAGAATTAGAAAAGAAGTATTTAAAATAAAAATAATAAATGAGCGATACAGTCCCCATTAAAAAAAAGAAAAAATTCACCGTTTATGGAAAGGATACTCATTTAATGCTTTAAATAAATTAGTTGATAAATGATACCTTGTCGGTATAAAACGTCTAAGTAGTAGCAAATCCGGTTGCTTTACAGATTAAGGAATAGTCAAAGCAAAAGAATTGGAAATAAAATACTAAGGAGAAAATCTTAATGTTTGAACAGTCGTTTAAAAATATCGATAACGTATTATGGAAAGATGCTGGAGTAGGTAACGAACTTGATTATGTTGAACAAACTTCGTGGATACTCTTCTTAAAATATCTTGATGATTTAGAAAAAAACAAACAAACCGAATCTAAATTAGATAATAAAGTATATAAAAATATTATTGATTCAAAATATCGCTGGGAAGTATGGGCGGTACCGAAAACCAAAGATGGTAAAATAGACCACAACAAAGCACTTTCCGGCGAAGATTTGAAGGACTTTGTTGACCACGAACTTTTCCCCTATCTTAAAAAATTCAAAACCAATGAAGAAAAACCGGATACAATAGAATATAAAATCGGTGAAATATTCAACGAACTCAAAAACAAAATTCAAAGCGGTTACAACCTACGCGAAATATTGAACATTGTTGATGAAATGAAATTCCGTTCACATAAAGAAAAACACGAGCTTTCTCACCTTTACGAAGCAAAAATTAAAAACATGGGCAATGCCGGACGAAATGGCGGGGAATACTATACCCCACGCCCGTTAATTAAAACTATCGTTAAAGTAGTTGCTCCAAAAATCGGTGACAAAATTTACGATGGTGCAGTTGGTTCTGCAGGATTTTTAGTAGAAGCTTTTGAATACCTAAAAGAGAGTAAAAACCTTTCCACAAAAGACTGGGAAACACTCCAGAAAAAAACATTTTATGGCAAAGAAAAGAAATCACTTGCATATATCATTGGCGCAATGAATATGATTTTACACGGCATTGAAGCACCAAATATTATTCATACTAATACACTCACTGAAAACATTTTCGATATACAAGAAAAAGACCGATACGATATCATACTAGCAAATCCGCCTTTCGGTGGTAAAGAACGCAACGAAGTAAAACAAAACTTTCCTATACAAACAGGCGAAACTGCGTTTCTTTTTCTTGAACATTTCATTAAAATACTTAAAGCAGGCGGAATGGCTGGGATAGTAATCAAAAATACTTTTCTTTCCAATACAGATAATGCATCAGTTTCGCTAAGAAAACATCTGATAGAAAGTTGTAATTTACATACTATTTTAGATCTGCCGGGTGGTACTTTCACCGGAGCAGGTGTTAAAACAATCGTACTTTTCTTTGAAAAAGGCACACCAACCAAAAAAACTTGGTATTATCAGCTTAATCTTGATAGAAATCTTGGCAAAACAAACCCACTCAACGAAAACGACTTGGCAGAATTTGTAAAACTACAAAAAACAAAAGCCAACTCCAAGAACTCATGGACAATAGATTTAAAAAATATTGACCAAAAAACCTACGACTTATCAGTAAAAAATCCAAACAAAAATACCGAAATAACATACCGCAAACCCGAAGCAATTTTAAAAGAAATGATGGATACGGATGTCGAAAATTTGAAAATATTAAAAGATATCAAAAAAAGAATATTTAAAGAATCAGTTATAAATAGAAAATTTGTCTTGAATAAATTAATTAATTGGAGGTAGAGAAATTGTATGGCAAAATTATACAATATTGATGATACTACAAAGAAAGGGGAATTTAAAGAAACCTTTTGTAAGGCAATTCAATCTGTGAATTTAAACTTCTTCATTGGTTCTGGTTGCTCAGACCCAGCATTAGCACCTTTATGTAATATTGAAAATGAAATTCAAGAAAAAATAAATAATGGTAAAGACGAAGAAGCACAAAAACAGATTTTCGAATTTTTAAAATCCTTCATAGAAGTATCGGCTATAATAAATGATAAACCTACATATACTGAATTCAATATTACCTTAGAAAACTATAAAGTATTCCTTTTGAATCTATCTCAAGTGCTTTTTGAGAGAGAAGTTAATATTTTACCCAAACAGGCAACTATTTTTTCGACAAATTACGATTTATTTATTAAGAAAGCATTTGAAGATATAAAAGCAAATGTTAAGCTCAATGATGGATTTAGTAGAAGCTCTTTATTATCGGGTTGTTTCCGTTTTTCAACAACTGAATTTTTTAATTCAACTTTTAACAATGGAAATATATATAATTATCGGGTACAAATTCCATCAATTAATCTTATAAAGCTTCATGGATCTTTGAGTTGGCAAATTAAAGATGATGAAATCACATTCTGTGTTAGTAACTTTAAAAATTTGCTTATAGAGTGGGAAAAGATTAATGAAGATAAAAATATTGCTGATATCAAGAAATTCAATCAGAAATTCTCTATAATTTTGCCAGAAAATGATAAGTTTAAAGATACTCTTTTAAAACAAACTCATTATGATCTATTCAGAATTTATGCTAATGAACTTGATAAAGAAAATACAATTTTAATTTCAACAGGTTTTTCTTTTGAAGATCAGCATATTTTGAATATTACCAGACGTGCTTTGAGAAATCCAACACTAAAAATCATTATTTTTTGTTACGAAAAGAAGAGGCTTAAGGATTATGAACAAAAATTTACGCTTTTTAGTAATGTAGAAATCGTTTATTCCGAATCCGAAATTATTGATTTTGCTAAATTTAATTTAATTATGGGCGAAGTATTATCTTTAAAGGATAACGTTATTAAAAGTGATAATCATGAATAATAAACTTTTAAAAAATGCAATTCTACGTATTGGTGAAGTATCAGGAATTGAAGGAAGAAAGGTTTTTATAAAAGTTGATAAAAATAAAAATTCGTCAGATATTCTTTTTGATGGAAATGTTATAAAAAATATTGCAGTAGGAAGTTATGTGGAAATTAAGAAAGGATTTCTCAGTATAATAGGAAAAGTTGATAGTGAGAAACTTACGGAAGAAGTTGTTTTTAACAAAAATAAAGAAAATGATTATACTAATATTAATAAAAATAATAGAATTTTAACTCTTGGTCTTGTTGGATATATTGGAATCAATGGAAAATTTATTGGTGGAATTAAAGAGCTACCATTAATAGGTAATGAAGCATTTATTCTCTCCGAGCAAAAAATACACTGTATTCATAACCTTAGGAAGGATAATTCTTCTCTATCTATCAACGTGGCAAAAACAGATACTGAAGAAATTCCAATTGATTTACCCATTGATGGGCTTTTTAATAGTCATATTGCGATTGTCGGAAACACTGGGAGTGGAAAATCAAATACTCTTGCTGCTTTGTTTCAAGGATTATTTGATATTTATGGTAATAATAAAGGATTTTTAGAAAATAGTCAATTTTTAATTTTTGATTTCAATGGTGAATACACCAAAGAAGAGTGTATAACAAAAAATAAAAAAATCTATAATCTTAAAACCCAAGTCGACAGCGGAGATAAAATTCCGTTGCATACGGATGAACTATTTGATAGTGAAACATTATCAATTTTAGTAGAGGCAACAGATAAAACACAAAAACCTTTTTTAAAACGTGCGTTACGTTTTTATAAAACTTCAAAGAAAAAAGAGAATTTTCCTTCCTATCTGAGAACTATTATTCAAAATAAAATTAAAACTATTCTGAAAATGGCAAATAAAGATATAGCATATAAACTTTTGGACTATTTAGAGGAAATATTGGAAAAATTTATTTATGAAGATGCAATAATTAAAAATTTGACAAGTGATATTGAGTTTCACAGTAAATGTGAAACTTTTAAAATACTAAATCAAGAAATCTACTTTAATAAAAGCCCGGTAGAAATAGAGAATACAAGTCTTTATAAAGCAGCATCTTCTATTGACGATGCTACAATTAATAAAATGACTGACTTATCGCAATTCTATATTTTTCTCCATCTACAACTTATTGAGGATTTATTCAGATATAAAGTACAAAACGAACACATCTATCCGGTTATAAACCGGTTTAAGGCAAAACAAGAGAGTATTGACCGTACTTTCGAGTCTCATGAAAACCACGTTTTTTGGGGCAATTATAACTGTGTTGTGGTAAACCTTGATGATGTTAATTTGGATATGAAAAAAACTATCCCATTACTACTTGCAAAAAATATATATAATGCTCATAAGAAGAAAAATAACAAGAAATCGCTAAATATTATTATTGATGAAGCCCATAATATTTTATCTAAGACATCTTTTAGAGAAACTGATGACTGGAAAGATTATCGACTCGAAACCTTCGAAGAGATCATTAAGGAAGGTAGAAAATTTGGTGTTTTTATTACAATTGCAAGCCAAAGACCCAATGATATTTCTGAGACAATCATTTCTCAAGCACATAATTATTTTGTTCATCAACTAATTAACCAACGAGACCTTTTAGCAATTGGAAATGCAGTTTCTTATATAGATAAAATAACTGAAGAATCCATCCCTACACTACCTGTTGGAACATGCATTTTTAGTGGTACTGCTACTTCTATGCCTTTAAAACTTAAAATTACAGAATTACCTATTAATAAAAAACCAGATAGTCTCACTCTAGAATTTAAGAATATTTTAAATAATATTTAAATGCTTAATAAATAAAAACTATAATTTATGTTATCAAAACGACTTCTAATTAATAAAATAAATACAACTTGGCAAACTAAAAAACTTAAAGATTGTATAGAAAAAGTAAAATATACAGAGAAAATACAAAGAAAAGAATTCTTAGAATTTGGTAATTTTCCAATAGTTTCACAAGAATCAGATTTTATAAATGGATATTGGAATAATAAGAAAGATTTATTTCAGATAAAAACTCCTGTTATTATTTTCGGAGATCATACGCAAGTTTTAAAATATATTGATTTTAATTTTGTTTTAGGTGCAGATGGAGTTAAGATATTACAACCTAAAAAAAATTTAAATACGAAGTATTTTTATTATTTTTTGCAAAGCATTAATTTGAAAAGATTGGGTTATGCTAGACATTATCGATTACTTGAAGAAGTAGAAATTTCATATCCCGAATCACTCTCCGCACAAAAGCGGATTGTGAAGGTTTTGGATAAGATTTTTGAAGGGATTGACAAATCTAAAAAGAACACCGAAAAAAATTTGGAAAATTCCCGCGAGCTTTTTGAATCATATTTGCAGAGTATTTTTTCCAATCCGGGCAAAGGATGGGAAGAGAAGAAACTTGTAGAAATTATAAAATTAGAATATGGCAAACCATTGAATAAAATAGATAGAAATGAAAATGGTAAATTTCCAGTTTACGGTGCTAATGGTGAAAAAGATAGAACAAATAGGTTCTATTACGACAAACAGACTATTATTGTTGGTAGAAAAGGTTCAGCTGGTGAGTTGAACTTGACTGAAAATAAATTCTGGCCTCTCGATGTAACTTATTTTGTTGTATTTGATAGAAAAAAATATAATTTGAAATTTATTTATTTTTTGCTTTCGACTTTGAAATTAACCAAGTTAGCAAAAGGAGTAAAGCCCGGAATTAATAGAAACGATGTTTATTCAATAAACATATTTACTCCAAGTTTAAAAGAACAAAAAACTATTGTCAAAAAACTTGATGCGCTTTCGGCAGAGACAAAAAAACTAGAATCAATTTATCAGAAAAAACTTGATGATTTGGAAGAATTAAAGAAATCTATATTAAATAAAGCATTTACAGGAATGTTGTAAAATGAGATTATTCTCCACCGACTGACGGATTGTCTTAAGATGACATTAACAACGAGATTTGTAATGACTGATAGCAGATGTTAGTGTAACTAAATAGGGGCTATGAATATGCAGATATCAAAAATTAAAGAAATTATTAAACATGGCGAGAATATTCGGGTTGAGTTTAAGGAATGTAAAACCAATTTGAGTAAAGATATTTTTAAGATGATTATTCCTTTAGCTATGCAAGCTACCCCGCAAGCTACCCCGCAAGCTACCCCGCAAGTTCAAGATAGAATAAAAAAATTATTAGAATTTTGTATTGAACCAAAAACCAGAGATGAAATACAGGAATATTTGGGATTAAAGGACCGTGAATATGTTCGTTTGGAGATACTAAAACCTTTATTAGAACAGGGTTTGCTTCATCCGACAATGCCGGAAAAACTTACAAGTCCAAAACAAAAATATTACTCTGGAAAACAAAAGGATAAGAAATGAACGAATCAGAAACGAGAGCGGAATATATTGACCCAAAATTAAAAGATAGCGGTTGGGGAGAAGTAGACGGGTCTAAGATTCTTCGAGAGCATCCTATTACCGATGGAAGAATTTTGGTCGGTGGTGAGCGTGGGAAACGGGATGTCGCCGATTATGTTTTGGTTTATAAAAATCGTAAACTTGCGGTTATTGAAGCTAAGCAGGAAAGTATGCAAGTGACGGAAGGTGTAACGCAAGCAAAAGCATATGCTAAAAAATTACAGGTTGAATATGCTTATGCTACTAACGGTAAGGATATTTACGAAATTTCAATGAAGTCGGGGAAAGAAAAGGATATTGAAAAATTTCCTTCACCGGATGAACTTTGGAATAAGATTTATTCGAATCAAAATGAATGGAAAGAAAAGTTTTCAAAGATTCCATTTGAGAACGTAAACGGCACTAAAATAGCAAGATATTATCAGGAAATTGCAGTAAATAATGCAATGGATGCTATTGCCGAAAAAAAACAGCGGATTTTGCTTACACTTGCGACTGGTACAGGAAAAACATTAATTGCATTTCAGATTGTTTGGAAGCTTTATCATTCACGATGGAACTTACAACGTGACAGTGGACGCAGACCAAGAATTTTGTTTTTAGCTGATAGGAATATTTTAGCTGGCCAGGCATTTAATACATTCTCACCATTTCCCGAAGATGCGTTGATACGCATTAGCCCGTTAGATATAAGAAAAAAAGGAAATGTACCGACAAATGGAAGTATTTTTTTTACTATTTTCCAAACTTTTATGAGTGGACCGAATAATACTCCATATTATGGCGATTATCCTAAAGATTTTTTTGATTTTGTTATTATAGATGAGTGTCATCGTGGCGGTGCTAACGATGAGTCAAACTGGCGTGATATTTTGGAATATTTTTCACCAGCAGTTCATCTTGGTTTAACTGCTACACCAAAAAGGAAGGATAATGTTAATACTTACAAATATTTCGGCAATCCTGTTTATATTTATTCACTTAAAGAAGGTATTAACGACGGTTTCTTGACACCATATAAGATAAGAAAAATTCAGACTACTCTTGATGAATATATCTATACTTCCGAAGATCAAGTAGTTGAAGGTGAAGTTGAAGAAGGGAAAATTTATATTGAGCCGGATTTTAATAAGATTATTAAAATTAAGGAAAGAGAAAGAAAACGCGTGCAGATTGTTCTTGATGAGATTAATCAAAAGGAAAAGACGATAGTTTTTTGTGCCACTCAAGACCATGCACTTGCTGTAAGAGATTTGATTAACCAGTATAAAGAAAGTTCAGATCCGAATTATTGTGTGCGTGTAACGGCGGATGAGGGTGCTCGCGGTGACCAATTTTTGCGGGATTTTCAGGATAATGAAAAAACTATACCAACCATTTTGACAACTTCCCAGAAATTATCTACCGGTGTGGATGCGAGAAATATTAGAAATATAGTTTTTATGCGTCCAATAAACAGCATGATTGAGTTTAAACAGATTATTGGGCGAGGAACAAGACTTTTTGATGGGAAAGAATATTTTACTATTTATGATTTTGTTGATGCGTATAAACATTTCTCGGATAAAGAATGGGATGGAGAACCTGTTGACGATACAAATAAAAGATTTAAAGAACCTAAAATTCCAATAAAATTAAAAGATATTATTATACAAGATCCGCCACCACCTATTGAATTTGAACCAAAACAAGTTTTAAAAATAAAACTGCGAGATGGTAAAGAACGAGAAATTCAATATTTGATTTCTACCATGTTTTATAGTGCATCTGGTAAGCCGATTTCAGCTGAAGAATTTCTAAAGAATATGTTTGGTGTGTTACCTGAATTCTTTAAAAGCGAAGATGAATTGCGAAAAATATGGTCCGACCCAAGAACAAGAAAAATATTTTTAAAAAAGATTGCAGATATAGGGTATGACAAGGAAAAACTTGATACATTACAAAAATTAGTAGATGCAGAAAAAAGTGATTTATTTGATGTTTTAGCATATATTTCTTTTTCAATTAAACCCATCACAAGAAAAGAACGTGTTAATGAGTCAAGATTTGACATTTTTAGTAAATTGGATGAAAAACAAAGAGAGTTTATAGAATTTGTGCTTGGTAAATATATTGAAAATGGATTTGAAGAACTTGACGATGAAAAATTATCTAAATTGCTTAATTTAAAATATCACACTATTGCAGATGCTGAAGAAATACTCGGAGATGTTGACAGAATTCGTTCGACTTTTTTAGATTTTCAAAAGAATTTATATACACTTCATCGTTAGAAAATTGGGGTACTTGTAATAACAAAATATAAATGGGGACGGTTCTATTAAAATTAAATATAATAGTTTTATTCCTGACAAGAAACTTGAAAAGAAAATCAAAAATGATTGGGAGAAGATTTTAAAATCCGCAGAATTTACGATGAAGAAAAAGAAACATGGTATTTCTCTGTGGTTGACATTATTGGTGCTTTAATTTAGCAAAAAAATTTTCAGTTGGCAAGAAACTATTGGAAAGTGTTAAAAAACCGCTTGAAAAGTGAAGGTAGTGAGGTGGTTACAAAATGTAACCAACTGAAAATGGAAGCGTCTGACGGAAAGAAGTATCTTACCGATGTTGCTAATCCTGAAACCCTTTTACGTCTTATCCAGTCTGAATAGAATGGGGACGGTTCTAATTAAAATTTGAAAATATAGATAGTCAAAAATTTGTAGAATATTATTTAAATTCAATAAAGTTGGATCCATATGTAAGTGGAATGGCTCAGCCAAAATTAAATCAGAAAATGTTGAATTCTATCCTAATTCCTTATCCTCAATATTCCGAACAAAAAACTATTGTCAAAAAACTTGATGCGCTTTCGGCAGAGACAAAAAAACTAGAATCAATTTATCAGAAAAAACTTGATGATTTGGAAGAATTAAAGAAATCTATATTAAATAAAGCATTTACGGGAATGTTGTAAAATGAGATTATTCGTATTCTCCTTAGAATGATGTCAATAGGGTGATTTGGAATGACAATATACAGAGATGTTTAGAAGGAGGTCAAAATAAGATTATGAAAGAGTTAAAAAACATAATTATTTATAAGTCGGCTGATGGTCAAACTAAAATTGATGTGCCGTTTGATAGTGAAACAGTATGGCTTTCGGAAAAACAAATGGCGGAATTGTTTGATACGACGAAACAGAATATAAGTTTGAATTTGAAAAATATTTTTGATGCCAACGAACTCAAAGAAAAATCAGTTGTCAAGGAATACTTGACAACTTCTTCAGACGGTAAAAAATATGAAACGCAATGTTATAATCTTGATGCTATAATTTCCATTGGGTATCGCGTAAATTCTGTGCGTGGCACCCAATTTCGTATATGGGCAACCCAAAAATTACGAGAATATATGGTAAAAGGGTTTGTGCTTGATGATGAACGTCTAAAGAATGGCAGTCGTTTCGGCAAGGATTATTTTGATCACCTTTTCCAAAGAATCCGGTTATTGCCAAATTTTTTAGGGAAATAGGACGTGCTGACGAGATGGGATCTGGTGTTAGAAATCTTTTTAAATATTGCAAAGCATATTTTGGGGGAAAACCTCAGCTAATAGAAAACGATATTTTTAAGATGATTATTCCTTTAGCTATGCAAGCTACCCCGCAAGTTACCCCGCAAGTTCAAGATAGAATAAAAAAATTATTATAAATGGGTATAAATGGGGACGGTTCTAATTAAAATTAGGGATACTACATTAATTAAAGATTTACCTGCCACTTCCGATGCGGGATAGGGAATGAAAAATATTGACGCAAAGCGGAGAGATTTTTAGGATGTTTATGCAAGGGGTCAAGAGTCGGAGGTCGCCCACCTTTGGGTCGAGGTATCGCCTCTTCGGGGCGGAGACCAACTGGACCGAGCGAGTAAATAACCCCGTTTTACGGGGTATATCCTTCCCCAGTTGGTGCTCAATTGAGGTGGGTCCCGATAAATCGGGACTATTTTTTTTGGCATCCAGTTGGTGCTCAAAAAAAATAGCTTGACAAGGCATAAATTATAGCGTATAATTTATACTATAGTAGAAAATACTCTACTACATATTATACTTAAGTAGAATATGTCGGAAGGTTAATATATGATTATTAAGCGATATCTTGAAAACAATATTTTAAAAGATTTATCAGAGAAAATGGTTTTTATAAGTGGTCCGCGACAGGTGGGCAAAACCACTTTGGTAAAAAATATAGGTAACAATTATTTTAAAGGCGAATTTTCATATCTTAACTGGGATAATAGGGATGATAGAAAAAATATTTTAAGTTCCATGTACCGTGCTGACAAAAAACTGGTAATTTTTGACGAACTTCATAAATATAAAAAATGGAAAAGTCATCTTAAAGGTGAATATGACAAATACAGAGAAGATTTTAAAATAATAGTTACCGGCAGTGCAAGAATGGATATCTACAGAAAAGGCGGAGATTCTTTATTAGGCAGATATCATTCGTATAGATTGCATCCCTTAACTTTATCCGAATTGATTAAAACAACAAAAAAAACAAAACCTTTTGAAAAATTATCATTTATAAAAACAAATGAAGATGCGCATAGATTATTAAATGATTTATTTGTTTTCGGCGGCTTTCCGGAAGTATTCCTTAAAAAGAACGAAAGATTTCTAAGGCGATGGCATAATGAAAGAGTTGACAGATTAATAAAAGAAGATATAAGGGACATTGAAACACTTAGAGACATATCTTCTATCCAAATTCTTGTTGATATACTTCCGATTAAAGTTGGTTCTGTATTTTCACTTAATTCACTACGTGAAGACTTGGGAGTTACTCATAAAACTGTGTCGCTTTGGGTAGATATTTTAGAAAAATTTTACTATCATTTCAGGATACATCCATTTCAAAGTAAAAAAATCCAGTCGCTGCGAAAAGAACCAAAAATGTATCTATGGGACTGGTCCGAATTAAAAAATGACAGTGCAAAGTTTGAAAATCTCATTGCTTCACATCTGCTTAAATTCTGTCATTATTTATACGATTACGAGGGGTATAAAATAGATTTATGTTATTTAAGAGATAAAGAACAAAGAGAAGTAGATTTTCTGGTTACTATAGATAATAAACCTTGGTTTTGTGTAGAAGCTAAAAGTTCATTTAACGGCATACCTTCTAATTTGAAATATTTTATAAATAGATTGCAAATTCCATATTCTTACTTGGTTACTAAGGATGACGGGTATGACCACATCAAAGATAACATTCATATAATCAGTGCAAGTAAATTTTTAACAGGACTGTTATAAGGTGTTGTAAAATAAAAATATGGGTGATGTCGTGGAAAAAAAATAGATTGACCCGCCTTGTGAGGATAGGCGAGGTCTAGAAGAAAAACCTTGACCCGCCACTGATGCTATGGCGAGGTCTAGAAAAGAAAAACCTTGACAAAATTAAATAAATTTGTATACTATTAATTAGAAAGCAAAGAAGTTGCTTTTACTTAGACAATGTAGGACGATGATGTCCTCAAACCAAAGCCGGTTTGAGGATTTTTTATTCGCGGAATTCGGACCTACTGGACCGAATGAGCAAATAACCCCGAAGCATATTCTAAAAATATTGACGCAAAGCGGAGAGATTTTTAGGATGTTTATGCAAGGGGTCAAGAGTCGGAATTCGGACCTACTGGACCGAATGAGCAAATAACCCCGAAGCATATTCTAAAAATATTGACGCAAAGCGGAGAGATTTTTAGGATGTTTATGCAAGGGGTCATCAAGTAAGACATTGATGTCTTCAATTCCAATGATGGATTGAAGATATTTTTTATTCACGGAGTTCGGACCTACTGGACCGAACGAGTAAACAATCCCGACAACCCGAAGGTAAATAAGGTCGGGATAAAAACACTGAGTCCTCTCGCCAGAGGCTCGGTTACTCGCCTCGCTAAAGCTATGGCGAGGCGCTACATGGAGGTTTTGATGTGTAGAATGTTAGGTGTTGTTGCAACGAATAAAATATCATATAAATTATTAGATAGTTTCAAACAACTTGCTTTAACTGGGCGAATAAAGAAAAGTATGACTGAAGGTCATCAGGATGGATGGGGTATTGCAGGATATCTCGGAAAATGGCCGGTGCAATTCGGAAGAAGTCCAAAAAATGTTTTAGAAGATATTGATAATTTTATTACATCTTCGCATAAAGCAATAATTTCGGATACAAGAATGTTGGTTGTGCATCTCAGAAAAGCATCAGAGGGTGATTTAAGTCTGGAAAATACACATCCGTTTATAGCTGATGATTTTGTTTTTTGTCATAACGGAACAATTTATAATTCTGAAAAACTTATTTTACCTGAAACTAATTATGAAGGTACAACCGATAGCGAGAGATTTTTTAAATTTATTTTAAATAAAATAAATAAAGTTAGTAAAAGAAGATATCCCGAAATGTTCAAATCTATAATTGAAGAGATAAAGGAAAAATGTAAATTTACTTCGCTGACGTTTCTTTTATGCGATGGGGAACATTTAATAGGATATAGAAATTATAATGAAGTTAAGGAGTATTACACTTTATATTATTCAACTCAAAAAGGTTTAAGCGTAGTATGTTCTGAAGAACTTCCAGGTTTTGAATGGACACTTTTGGAGAATGAAGAATTTGTCGTTTTTGATAAATATGGAGTTTTAAATGAATTTTAATGATATTATTGAATTAGTTAAGAAAGAGTTAGAGCAGATTTCGCTAAGGTATAATAATTATAGTAATTATGTTGATAAAAATGATTTGTTCAGCGAGATGATTTTGCATTTATGGCAAGAGTGGAAGTGTAAAAAGTTTGATAATAAGACAAAAAGCTATATTATTCAATCATGTTATTTTTATTTAAGGAATTATTTGAGGATTAATGAAGATAAGTACAAAATTTTAAGTTTAGATGATTCTGTTAATGATGACGGTTTGACAGTCAAGGATACTATTTCTGACAACTCTGTGCCTATGCTTGATGTGGTTGAATATGATATGGTTTTTCAGAAAATAGTAAATAACGGTTTAAGTAGAATTGAAAAGGAAATTTATAAATTGATTTATAATGAATATACCGTCAGGGAAATTGGGAAAAAATTAAATATTTCGCATACAATGGTTGTTAAACATAAAAAAAATATTTTGAAAAAGGTTTCCAAATATTACGATTTTTTACTTGTATAATTAGAAGCAGTAAATAGTGGGGACATTGTTGTCCTTTAAGCCAAAGATGTCTACTTACCCCGATGTTGGGAAGTAGATTTTTTGTTTATTTGAGTCCCCTACCGGAGACCAAATAAACAATCCGCCGAAGATGTGTCAGCAATATGGCGAATAGCCATGGTTATTGATGACACGTTTATCGAAGGCGGATAAACATTTTGAGTCCCCTACCGGAGACCAAATAAACAATCCGCCGAAGATGTGTCAGCAATATGGCGAATAGCCATGGTTATTGATGACACGTTTATCGAAGGCGGATAAACATTTTGAGTCCCGCCCACCATTGTGTCGTTGGCGAGGTCTCGCCCCAGAGGGGCGGAGAGACCAAATAAACAACCCCCCTGTCAGTTCCGATATATCGGAATTAGGGGGACTAAAACTGTTCGGGTAACACACTTTAAAAATTTAAGGTAATGTCAAAAATATTATGAAAAATCATGGTTTTTCACTAGACGATGTTTTATTGACGCCTCATAAACCTAAAATTGGTAAACTCCTCGCTACGCTCGTCAAACATACCAATTTTTTAACGATTTATTCGGCTAAAAACATCTATATCGTTCAAAACCAAATTTTTCAATAATATGTCATTTATGACATTACCAAATTTAGTTTGGAGAAAATAATATGTCTAATTTAAAATATTTGATTCTTATATTTTTTCAGATGATGGTTATGCAGTTTTTAAATGCTACTCCGTCAACTCAGATATGGAATCCATCAACAGATATTCAAAGACATAAAACATTGCATTTGGGTGTTGATAATTATTTTTCTGTCTTAGAAAATGATACAAAAGCATATGCGTATGGAACGGATATCGGTTTTACATATGGTTTATTTAAAAATATTGAGTTGGGTATTGATTTGTTGGAGCCAACAGCTAATCCAATATTTTTTAATGCTAAGTATGGGTTATCCGAATATAAAATTTTGCCTGCTTTAGCATTAGGTATATTTAACGTCGGTACAAAAAAAGACGCAACTAATTACAATATAATATATGGATTAGTATCAAAGATTATTGAACCGATAGGTAGATTGTCCTATGGATATTATAAAGGTAATGGTAATTTATTGATAGATGAAATGGGGAAAAAGGAAAATACCGGATTGATTGTTACATGGGATAAGCAACTGACAGATAAGGTATGGACTTCAATTGATTATGCTTCTGGTGATAATTTTTATGGGGCATTGAGTTTCGGTAGTTCGTATAGTTTTGCGCCAAATATTAGTTTTATTTTGGGGTATGTGGTGTTTAATAATGATACTTTTAATCCAAATAATACGATAACTACTCAATTGGATGTAAATTTTTAAGGAGAGAATAAATGGTTACTAATATAAATAATGGAGATACTGCATGGGTTTTAATTTCAACAGCTTTAGTTATGCTGATGACTGCACCCGGATTGGCGTTTTTTTACGGGGGACTGGTTAGGAAGAAAAATGTTTTATCAACTATGATGCAATCCTTTTTTCTGCTTTGTCTTATTAGTGTTCAATGGATTTTATGGGGTTATAGTTTGGCGTTTGGTCCGGATATCGGAGGCTTTGTCGGTAATTTATCATGGTTCGGACTTAAAGGAGTAGGTATGTCGCCTAATCCGGATTATGCTGGTACTATACCGCATCAGCTTTTTATGGTTTATCAGATGATGTTTGCAGTTATTACGCCTGCATTAATAACCGGTGCTTTTGCAGAGAGAATAAAATTTTCTACTTTTGCGGTTTTTAGTTTGTTATGGGCAACTCTGGTTTATGATCCGGTTTGTCATTGGGTCTGGGGAGTAGGTGGGTGGTTAAGAGAACTGGGTGCGTTGGATTTTGCAGGCGGAACTGTGGTGCATGTTTCTTCTGGAATTTCAGCGTTGGTGTTTGCGTTAATGATAGGTAAGAGGAAAGGTTATCCGGATAATGTGATACCACCGCATAATATGGTTTTTACTTTATTAGGTGCTTCTTTGTTGTGGTTTGGTTGGTTCGGATTTAATGCAGGAAGCGCATTGGGAGCAAATGAACTTGCCGTTTCGGCTTTTGTGGTTACTAATACCGCAGCGGCTATGGCAGCGTTGACTTGGATTATTATTGAATGGAAAGTTACAGGTAAACCGACTGTGCTCGGCGGTGCAACAGGTGCGGTTGCGGGACTTGTAGCAATTACGCCTGCAGCGGGGTTTGTTACACCTATATCGGCAATATTTATAGGAATTTTAGTTGGTGTAGTTTGTTATGTTTCAGTAGTTGTTATTAAACAGAAATTTAAGTACGACGATAGTTTGGATGCGTTTGGAGTGCATGGTGTCGGCGGGACTCTCGGGGCTTTGGTTACGGGTTTGTTTGCTCAGAAAATAGTCAATCCTGCCGGTAATAATGGCTTATTTTTTGGTAATCCGATACAATTTAAAATTCAATTAATTGGAGTTATAGCTACTATATGCTATTCAGTCATAGTAACTTTTATTTTACTTAAGATATTGGATAAGTTAATGGGATTGAGGGTAGATGATAGAGATGAAGTAATGGGACTTGATAATACTCAGCATAAAGAGAGTGCATATACATTACTTGATTAACTCACAACGTAAATCTATTTAAGATTTAAGTTAGCGAACCTTCGGG
>DMMW01000022.1:0-8833 GCA_003452965.1 Elusimicrobiota bacterium | reverse complement strand
AGCGAACCTTCGGGAGGATAAAATGAAATTGATTATAGCAATTGTTCAGACGCATAGGTTAGAGGAAGTAAAAAAAGAACTTTATGAAGCTGATGTTAATCTTTTGACCGTAAGCGAGGTTTTGGGACATGGCAGGCAGAAGGGTGTTACAGAGTATTATAGAGGGGTGAAAGAAAACGGAAATCTTTTGAAAAAGGTACGTTTGGAGATTGCCGTTAACGAAGATTTTGTTAAACCGACAGTAGATGCGATTATTAAGGGCGCAAGGACCGGTGAGACAGGTGACGGTAAGATTTTTATCTTGGATTTGAAAGAGTGTGTAAGAATAAGGACCGGTGAAACCGGTAATATAGCGATAGGTTAAGATAGACATTCTATAAAAAGTTAGGATGTCTGGTATCAGAGGTATGTATGGGATGTTCAATTGCCGGTATTATAGACGAAAGCGGAAAGCGTTTTTCCGGAGAAGAGATAATCCGCTCTATTAAAAAAATGTTTCTTAGGGCAAACGGTCTCGGCGGCGGTTTTGCGGGGTATGGGATATATCCCGAAAATAAAGATGATTTCTGTTTTCATGTTATTTATAATAGCGAAAAAGTTAAGGAAGATACTGAAAATTTCTTAAGACACGATTTTAATATATTGAAGTCTGAACCGATACCTACAAGATCTATTGAAGAGATAATAAACCGACCGCTTTTATGGAGGTATTTCCTTAAGGTAAAGCAAGAAGTCAGAAAAAGGTTTTATGAAATGACTGAGGAAGATATTGTTATGCGTTCGGTAATGAAAATTAATGATGCTTCAGCAGGTGCATTTATTATTTCTTCCGGTAAGAATATGGGAATTTTCAAAGGTGTGGGTTATGCTTCTGATATAGGCAGGTTTTTCAGGTTGGAAGAATACTCGGGTTATTGTTGGATTGCACACGATAGGTTTCCTACAAATACACCGGGTTGGTGGGGTGGGGCGCATCCGTTCGGGCTTTTAAATTTTTCTTTAGTTCATAACGGCGAGATTTCTTCTTACGGAATTAACAAGCGATATCTTGAGGAATTCGGATATAAACTGACTTTAAGAACAGATTCCGAGGCGATTCTTTATTTGTTTGATTTACTTTTAAGGAAGCACAACTTACCGATAAATATCGTTCATAAGATTCTTTGTCCGCCATTATGGTCTGAGATTGAAAAAATGACACAGAAGGAGCAAGACCTGTATAGGACACTTCGGATTGTTTATAGTAATGCTTTGATTAATGGACCTTCTGCAATAATTGTGTCCGATGGAAAGATTATGTTCGGATTTTCGGATAGGATTAAGTTGAGGCCGTTGGTTGCAGCACGGAAAGGAACAAAATTTTATTTAGCAAGCGAGGAGTGTGCTATTCAGGAAGTTTGTTCTATTTCTAGTGGGATACATTTTCCTAAAGCAGGTGAACCTGCAATAGGATATCTTAATAATAAATAGTAGTTCGTATGTGTAATCAGAACATTTAAAATTATGAAAACATTAACATTCCCAGATTTTGTTATTAATAGAGATAATGAAAAATGCATACAATGCGAAGTTTGCGTTAGGCAATGCGCATTTGATGCACATACATTAGATAAGGAAACCAATAAGGTAGAAACCGATATTAAAAAGTGTGTAGGGTGCTTAAGATGTGCTACGATGTGTCCTACCGGTGCATTGTGTGTTTCGGAATATTCCCAGAAAATAAGGAAGAATTGTAATTGGAACGAAAAACAATTAAAAGAATTATATAAACAAGCAGAGACCGGCGGAGTTCTTTTGACAGGTATGGGTACTGATAAAGATTACAAAATTATCTGGGACCATATTCTTTTGGATGCTGCACAGGTTACCAATCCTTCTATAGATCCTTTGCGGGAACCTATGGAGCTTCGTACATACCTGGGCAGTAAACCAAGTAAGATAGATTTCAGATTTGATATTTCAGATTTGAAATTAAAAAATTTACAAAAAGGAATATTAAAAACTAAACTGCCTCCGCAATTAAAGATTGAAACGCCGATACTTTTTTCTGCAATGAGTTACGGTGCCATATCTTTAAATGTTTGCCGCGCATTGGCGCAAGCGGCTGAAGAATGCGGTATTTACTATAATACAGGTGAAGGTGGTCTTCATAAGGATCTATATAAATATAGCAAAAATACAATTGTTCAGGTTGCATCTGGAAGATTTGGGGTAAACCCTGATTATTTTGAAGCTGCAGCCGCAGTTGAAATAAAAATAGGACAGGGTGCAAAACCCGGGATAGGCGGTCATCTTCCCGGTGAAAAGGTTACTGAAGAGATTTCTCAGACCAGAATGATACCGTCAGGGACTGATGCGCTATCACCGGCACCGCATCACGATATTTATTCAATAGAGGATCTTTCGCAGTTGATATATTCGTTAAAGGAAGCGACCGAATATAAGAAGCCGATAAGCGTAAAGGTTGCTGCGGTACATAATATCGCTGCAATTGCTTCTGGAATAGTAAGAGCAGGTGCCGATATTGTTGCAATAGACGGTATAAGAGGCGGTACCGGTGCCGCACCAACAAGAATTCGCGATAATGTTGGAATACCGATAGAACTTGCAATCGCTTCCGTTGATAGTCGTCTAAGAGAGGAAGGTATAAGAAATAGAGCTTCCATTATTGCTGCTGGCGGTTTCAGGAATTCCGGGGATGTCGTTAAGGCGATTACTTTAGGTGCTGATGCGGTATATATAGGTACCGCAGCGTTGGTTGCTATGGGTTGCCATTTGTGTCAGAAATGTTATACCGGAAAATGTAATTGGGGTATAGCAACACAGGACCCGTATTTAGTAAAACGTCTTAATCCGGATATTGCAGCACGCAGATTAATTAATTTGATAAAGGCATGGAGCCATGAGATTAAAGAGATTATGGGAGGCATGGGTATTAATGCAATAGAGTCATTAAGAGGTAATCGTTTGCGTTTACGGGGTTTCGATTTGCATGATAATGAACTAAAGATTTTGGATATTAAACCTGCAGGAGAAAGTTTATAATGAGATTGTTAAAAACCGACAATCTCTGATTATAGTGATTAAGAACACAGATTACACAGATTAAGGCATGTTGTTAAATCTTTGTAATCGTCTTTAGAAATCTGCATAATCGTTTTTAAAAATATGAAAAAAATTTATTTTAGAGAAGAATATTGTATGGCATGCCGCTTGTGTGAGATTGCGTGTCTTGTTGCACATTCAAAGTCAAAGAAGATAATTAAAGCATATAAGGAAGAATTTCCTAATTTGACGCCGCGTCTTGTTATTGAGCAGAACGGTCCATTGTCATTTGCAATTCAGTGCAGGCATTGTGAGGATGCTCCTTGTATTGCTGCATGTGTTACCGGAGCGATGCATAGAGATAGAAAGACAAATGCGGTTTCCCATAATGCAGAAAAATGCGTAGGTTGCTGGATGTGTATTATGTCTTGTCCGTTCGGGGTTATTTTAAGGGATATAAAAGAAAAAAAAGTTGCAACTAAATGCGATTTATGTAGTGACGAAAAGATATTGGCATGTGTCAATGCATGCCCCAATGAAGCGTTGATATGTGCCGAATCAATAAAAAATAAAGATAAGAAAAAAGAATGATACGGTCTTGATAATATTGGTTTTAGGGGATAAATAATCGGTACTAATTATGAAAGATGAAAAAATTGTTATTATCGGAAGTTCAGTAGCCGCGATATCTGCTATTGAAACTATAAGGTCTAAAGATAAAAAAGTTAAGATTACGGTTATTACTAAGGATAAAGAAATTTCCTATTCAAAACCGCTGATTTCGTATCTTAATATTTCAAAAGAACAATTTTATTACAGGGATAAAAGTTTTTTTAGTAGGAATGACGTAAAAATGTTTATTAGTGAGGCAATTAGGATTAAAAATAACTCTGTAATTCTTAAGGATGGTAAAGATATTGAATTTTCGAAGTTGTTGTTAGCTGTCGGTGGCAAGCCAATCGTTCCAAATAATATAAAAGGAATATGCGGTGGAAATGTTTTCACTTTAACTAATTTTGATGATGCATCAAAAATAAAAAAATATGCAAAAAACAAAAAGAGCTGTTTGATAATCGGATGCGGAATGATAGGAATAAAGGCTGCCGCATTTTTAAAGGAACTCGGACTCAAAGTAACAATAGTTGAACTTATGAATCGTCCCTTTGGTTCGGTTTTGGATGAAGTGTCGGGCAAGATGGTCGCGGATGAAATAAGGAAGAATACCAAACTTTATCTGAATACGAGTGTAACAGAAATAAGAGAAAAAGAGTGTGTTATTAGTAACGGAGAGAGAGTTTTTGTGGATTTGGTTATATGCGCTATTGGTGTGACCCCGAATCAAGATATTGCAAAAAAATCAGGTATAAAAGCTGATAAAGGAATTATAGTTGATTCACAGATGATGACATCAAAGAAAAATATATTTGCAGCCGGCGATTGTGCTTCCGCTTTTGATATTTTAAAAGGTGAAAATAGAGCTATTCCGATTTGGCCGATTGCGTATAAGCAAGGAAGTATTGCAGGTGATAATATGATTGGAATAAATACTAAATATGAAGGCGGTTTTGTTATGAATTCAGTAGATGTTTTCGGACTGCCAATAATCACGTTAGGATTAAGTAGCGAGATTGGGGATGAAGAGTTTGTAAATTATGATGAAAAAAATAGGAAATATAAAAAATATATTGTCAGAAATGACAGGATTATAGGCGCGATTTTAATAGGGGATATTGATAGAGCAGGCATTATTACAGGACTTATTAAAGATAAGGTTGATGTTTCTAATTTCAAAAACGGTTTGCTCAAGGAAAATTTTGGCTATATATATGTACCTAAAAAGTACAGATCCAAAGAGGTTATACCGGTGGAAATATGATAATAAATTCTAAAAACATGACTCATAGAATGTTAAATGAAAAGATAAGAAGCGGTGTTAGAAACGGCGATAGGAAAATTATACTTAAGAATATTAACGGTCAAAGGTATATAGCTTCAGGATTGAAGTCCGAAGTTAATATAAAAATTAACGGTACGGCAGGTAATGACTTGGGAAGTTTTATGAGCGGACCTAAAATTACTGTTTACGGAAATGCCCAGGATTGCATAGCAAATACAATGAACGCCGGAAAGATTGTAATTCACGGTTCGGTAGGTGATGTACTGGGTTATGGTATGAGGGGCGGCAAGGTATTCGTAAGGGATGATGCAGGATATAGGGTCGGAATACATATGAAGTCGTATAAAGAAATGATACCGATAATTGTTATAGGCGGTAGTGTGGGTGATTTTTTTGCAGAATATATGGCAGGCGGAATTATTATTTTACTTGGATTAGATGATACTAAGGAAATAGTAGGGGATTTTATTGGAACGGGTATGCACGGCGGAACTGTTTATATTAGAGGAAATATTAATAAAAACCGATTAGGGCGGGAAGTTGATTCAGTGGAATTTGATGATAATGATAAAAAAATAGTTAATGAATATTTAACTGAATTTTGTAGAGATTTTAATTTAAATCAAAAGAATTTAGTTAATCAAAAGTTTACTAAATTTAAAGCATTAAATTCTAGGCCATACGGAACTATATATGCGTATTAAATCTGGTGAGAAACATGGCTTTAAAAAAAAATATCAATAAAACAATAGAGGCACTTACAAAAATATCAGAGGCAATAACTTCAGAGCTATTTCTCGATGATATTCTTAAGCTTATCGTCACTGTTACCGCTGAATTGTTCGGTTTTAAGATATGTTCATTAATGCTTTTAAACGATAATGGTGAGCTCGTTATAAGATCGTCGCAAGCTGTATCGGATGAATATCTTAAAAAACCACCGCTGAAAATAGGGGAAGGGCTTGCTGGTATGGTAGTTAAAGAAAAGAAACCTTGTGCTATTTATGATATATATCAGGATAAACTTTTTAAATATAAAGAGATTGCTCGGAAAGAAGGTTTGTGTTCGGTATTGTGTATTCCCCTTATAGTTAAGAATAGGGTTATTGGTGCAATAGATGTTTATACATCCTTCCCGCACGAGTTTACGGATAAGGAAGAAAATGTTTTGATAACTATAGCAAATCAGGCAGCGGTTGTTATTGAAAATACGGAATTGATAGTTAAGACGAAGGTTTTTACTGAGGAGCTTGAATCAAGGAAACTTATTGAGCGAGCTAAAGGGATTTTAATGAAGAATGATAATTTAACGGAAGAAGATGCATACAAGATGATTCAAAAACTATCTATGAATAAAAGGAAAACTATGAAAGAGATTGCAGAAGCTGTTATGATTGTTGAAGACCTTAAGAAATAACACTAAGTTTGGACAATGACGATCGTTTATCTATTGTTGGTTTAATTGTAAAAATTTTTGTTTAATGGGTAATGTCAATAATATGCCGGTTTTTGATAGAACGGTTATTATATGGGAGGAGGGTACTGAAATTAGAAAAGGGTTTAAGCGGTTAATAGAATTAAATTGACAGTATGAAAAAAAAATGTATAATTTAAGGGGTTAAATTTTATTGTAAAGGAGTATTAACATGTCTTATAGAGAAAACATTATTTCAGAGATTACAAATCAAAGGGATTTATGTCAGACAATCAGTCCTAAGATGAAAGGAAAACCGATTTCGGACATTTTCGGAATGAATTCGTTTAACGACGAAGCAATGAAAAAATATCTGCCTTATAAAACATACGAGGCATTAAAGAAAATAGTAAAAGAAGGCGGGCGTGTAGAACCTACATTAGCGGAAGAAGTTGCACAGGGTTTGAAAGAATGGGCTATTGACAGAGGTGCTACACATTTTACGCATTGGTTCCACCCTATGACGGGATTAACAGCCGAAAAACACGACAGTTTCTTAAGTTTCAGCAAGGACGGAAAAGTAATTGAGCGATTTTCCGGAAATAATCTCATTCAAGGTGAACCGGATGCTTCAAGTTTTCCAAGCGGTGGATTAAGGAGTACTTTTGAAGCGCGGGGATATACTGCATGGGATCCGACGTCACCGGCATTTTTATCAGAAGGTGTTAATGGAACAACACTTTGCATTCCTTGTGTTTTTTTATCATATACAGGACAGGCATTGGATAAAAAAGCGCCGCTTCTGCGGTCAATGGATAGATTAAGCGAAATTGCAGTGAAAATACTTCATCTTTTCGGAAATAAAAAAGTAACGAGAGTATTTACAACTGTCGGACCGGAACAGGAATATTTTTTGGTAGATAAAGCATATTATAATAGAAGACCGGACCTTATTATTACAGGCAGGACTTTGTTTGGCGCAAAGCCGCCTAAAGGTCAGGAGATGGAAGACCATTATTTCGGAAGTATAAGGGAAAGAATTCTTGCGTTTATGCATGATGCCGAACTGGATCTTTTTAAGCTCGGTATTCCGGTAAAAACAAGACATAATGAAGTTGCTCCTGCACAGTTTGAGATAGCACCGTTATATGAAGATAGCAATATAGCGACAGACCATAACCAGATTGTTATGGAGATATTGAAAAAAGTAGCTAATAGGCATAATCTTGCATTATTGTTGCATGAGAAACCGTTTTTAGGTATTAACGGTTCAGGGAAGCATAATAACTGGTCTATGGCTGATTCTGAAGGGAATAATTTACTTGAACCCGGAAAAACACCACATGCAAATTTGCAGTTTTTAGTTTTTCTAATTGCAACAATGAAAGCCGTTTATAAATATTCAGATTTATTAAGAGCGACTGTAGCTACTGCGGGTAACGATCATAGATTAGGCGCCAACGAAGCGCCGCCTGCGATAATTTCCGTATTTTTAGGCGAACAATTAACAAAGATATTGGATAACTTGGAAGTGAATAAAGAGACGGATTATAGTGATAAGGCGATTATTGATTTAGGAATCAGCAAGATGCCGGCAATAAGCAGAGATAATAGTGACAGGAATAGGACTTCTCCGTTTGCGTTTACCGGAAATAAATTTGAATTCAGGGCGGTTGGTTCATCTCATTCTATTGCAATGGCTAATTACACCTTAAATGTAATGGTTACTGATATTCTAAACGAATTTTATAATGAAATAGAAAGCAATTTGAAAAAGGAAAAAGATTTCAACAAAGCGGTATTAAAGACAATAATACAGGCAATTACCGAAACAAAACCCGTGAGATTTGAAGGAAATAATTACGATACAGAATGGGAAAAAGAAGCAATGAAACGGGGATTGCCTAATAAGAAGAATACTCCGGAATCTCTTAAGGATTTAATAAGTAGTAAGAATAAGAAGATTTTTGCGAAATTGAATGTTTTAAGCGAGGTTGAGGTTGAATCTATATATACTATCTTATTGGAACAGTATATTAAAGTAGTAAATATTGAAGCTGAAACGGCACTGATGATGGCAAAGACTCTTGTTTTGCCGGCAGCAGTAAAATATCAGAGTGAGATAGCGGAATCTGTGCAGAATTTAATCACGATTAAAGGAATTAACGATAAAGTAATAGAAAAAGAAACTGAAATGGTTTCCTTATATTCAAAATTGGTTTCAGAACTATATGAGAAGATATGTAAACTTGATGAAGCAATGGATAAGAAAGATAATATAAAGGATGAAGAGCAAAAAGCCGATTATTTTTGTGGAGAAATTCTTCCTCAAATGTTAAGTTTAAGGGAAACTGTTGATATTATTGAAGAACATACCGGTGATGAATACTGGATTCTTCCCAAATACAGAGAAATGCTTTTTGTGTATTGAGATTGTTTAAAAACCCAACAATCTCTGATTACACAGATTTTTGAAA
>DMMW01000067.1:15837-16694 GCA_003452965.1 Elusimicrobiota bacterium | reverse complement strand
GTCGTATTGCAGTAGATTATAAGGTTATAGGGGTTACCTGAATAATGGATTTCGCTCTGTCCAGAAACATTTATATTACCCGTGCAGAATATTCTTACTATGCCGTTAAAATACAACTTTGTCTGACCGGATACACTTATACCTGCTAAATAATATGTACCTGTCGTTATTGTTATACTATCCTGGCCGCTTAATGTAAGCACTCCGTTTATTATTGCTTTCTTGCCTTTAGTTGTTAAAGGAATATTACTATTATCGTTATTCTGTGATACCTGTACTTGAATTGTTACTAAATCAACTACATATGGATTTATTGCTGGCACATTTTGAGTTATTTTTTTCTTAACTTGGCTCTGACCAGTTAAAATTACTGTTTGTCCTTCTGCATTACCATCTATTAACGCTTGACCATTCAGCATTATCTGGCTATTGCTTCTTACATCCCCATATACCTTACCCTGCCCATTGATTGTTACACCATCTTTACCAAATACTGCATATTCACTTAAGTAGGTTACTGTAAATGTATTTGCTTTCAATACTTCGGTATTTTCTACATTGTCGATACTTCGATATTCAACCAAATGTATTCCTTCAGTCAAAGTAAACGTAGTTGAATATACTGTATAAGTTCCACCATCTATTCGGTATTCGGTATACTTCACTCCCGAAGCTACATTTGCTGTTATTGGATCCGTTGCTGTTAGCCTTAAAGGTGTTAATGGTGATATTACGGTTCTTCCGAATGCTTGATATTGCGGATCGCCTATTATCAATTGTGTTATTGGTAATGTGCCATCTACATAGAACGTCTGCTCTTTTATGAGCTCTTTATTGCCTAAATTGTCTAATGAATA
>DMMW01000067.1:751-15568 GCA_003452965.1 Elusimicrobiota bacterium | reverse complement strand
TCTAATTTTATTGTTATAGTTCTTTCTGGTTCTATATTGTCTACGTTGTCTTGTGAGTAATAATTCATTGAATATACTCCATCTACGCCGGTTATGTTGAATGTGGTGGTATATTGAGTGTATGCTGGAATATTATCGGTGCTGATATATATTGTATATTTAGTTTCTTTTATACCGGATGGTATTGTCCCGCTATCTATCGCGATTAATTTAATTTGTGAATCAGAAGTAAAATATTCAATATATTTTGGTTCTGATATAGAAACAAATGTTTCAGGCGCAGAATTATCTATTATTAATTTTAATGATTTTTCTTGCTCTTGATTTGAAAGATTATCATACGACCTGTAAGTAATTGTATGCTCGCCTTCTGATAAAGTAGAAAGTTCAATTTGTTGAATATAAATATTGTATGATCCGTCATCTATTTTATATTCAATATATTTTACTCCACAAGAAACAGTTGGAGCATCTATAGCTGTTAAAGAAATTATCGTTTCCGAACTTACCCATAGTTTATTATCAAATGTATATTTCGGGCTTGAAACTGAAATTTCTGTATTAGGTGAAGTATTATCAATAATCACCGTTTTTGATTTTATCTGCTCTATGTTATTCAGATTATCTTTACTGCAATAATATATTGTGTGTTCGCCTTCTGTACCGATTATAAACGATGAAGTATATATTTGCCAATCAGTTTCATCGATTTTGTAATTGCGTATAGAAACGCCACAGCCGTCATCAACTGCATTAAGTCTTATTGGTGTTGTGGAAGTTATCCATGTTTTTTCACCATTTATATATTTTGGATAGTCAATGCTAATTATTGTTACAGGCGGGGTGTTGTCCAGTTTAACAGTAGTGGATTTTACTACTTCTGTATTTTCAACGTTGTCAACTGAATAATATTTTATTGTATAAATACCATCGTCTCCTGTTATATTGAATGTCGAAGTATATTGCATAAACTCAAGATTGTTTATAGAGTAATTTGTTCTTTTTACTCCGGATGGAATTGTCCCTGAACTTGTCCCGAGTGGAATCGAGGGATCAATCGCAATTATATCAATCTTTGTTTGCGATGTTATATAATTTTCATATTTAGGCTGTGACATTGAAACACTTGTTTCAGGAGGAATAGTATCGACAATTATTTCAAGTTCTTTAGCTTGTTCTGTATTTCCGATAACATCTATGCTATAGTATGTAATTGTATGCGAGCTTTCTATCGGTATTGTAAATGTTCCTGTATATACTTGCCAGTCGCCTTCATCTATCCGGTATTTTATTTCTTTTACTCCAAAACCTTTCCCGTCACCGATGTTAATTAAATCATCAATTGCTATTAAAGTAAATTGTGTCTGAACTGATACATATGTCGATAACTGTGTAATATATTTAGGTTCACTAATTGATATTGTTATCCTCGGTGGTTGCATATCATGTATAATTTCAAACTTTCCTGTAGTTGAAGATATCGAATTCCCCACCCAATCGGTTGCTACTACTGTTAGAGTCCAGAAACCAGCATCAATAGAAAGCGGATTTATCTCTTGCTCATTATATACTTGTATTGTCGTGCTTCTTTCTAAATTGGTTAAAAATGCATAATAAGTTGGTGCCGGATCAAGATTATCTGTAACTGCAAAACTTATCGTTATATAAGAGGTGTTTATAACAAAACGTTCCCCACCCGTTGGGTTAATTAATGTGATATGAGGCGGTACTGTATCTAATATAAACAAACCATAATAAGAAAGTGATGAAAGATATCCTTGAACATTAGGATTTTCTCCTTCATAAACAATTTGATCAATTATCAATGAACTTAACCACTGTGTTCCATCCCATTTATATATTGCTAACTTAGTTATATCGGTAACTTTTGAAGGATCATATCTAAATATTATTTTTGCAGGAGATGAAAAAATAGTACCAGTTGGTTTTAGATCATATATATTACTTATCAAATGGAGTCCTTGTTCTTTTGCCTGCAAAAGAGCCAAAGAGATATCAGCGTCTGTGTTTGGAACTATTGTAAAATCTACAGAAATGTCTGAAATCAAAGATACATTATTATCTGTACTCGTTGAAATAAATAGTGTTCTTGCTATTTTGATATTAGACCATTCAGACCAATTAGATAACCCATTCGCAGTTTTAATTTGAAAATAATAATTTGTACCTGAAAATAACTCGCCAATCTCTTTATTTTCTATGTTTCCAGGATTTGTATTAGTTGACCACGTCAAGTCGTAAAAGGGGTTCATAGACTGAAAAGAAGAATATCTTATACAATATTTCCCATCATTAATATTGCCAGTATTACCGTTATATCCAGGGGCTACCCAACTAATATTTATTGAATTTAAAGTTACCTTTGTTATAGTAATATTATTTACAGCCGATGGAACAATTACTTCCGGTATAAATGGACAATATTTATAAATATTACATCCAATAAACATTTCTCCAGGATATTGTTGCACATATCTAACAAGCGTGGCTTTTTCTAAAGCGTATAATGCATTGCTCCCATAAGTATCAACAGCAATTGATTGTGGAAAAGTAAATCCATTCCATTCGGAAATATAATTGCCATTGGCATCGAATTGTTGTACTCTTTGATTTCCGTACTGCCTATACCACGAACCAGTTTGATCTATTATGTTTTCTAATATTCCAGTGTCTGTTACAAATGCATTGCCATTGGAGTCAATGGCAATGTCTGTAGGATACATAAATTGTCCTCTTCCATTACCATAAATTCCCCATTGTGTTACGAAAATTCCATTATTTGTAAATTTTTGTATTCTATGGTTTTGCGTATCTGCAACATATACATTTCCAAGAGAATCTATTCCTAATCCTCCTGGATTTTTAAATTGCCCTTGTCCTGAACCTTCGAGTCCCCAACTATCAATATAATTTCCATTAGAATTATATTTTTCTATTTTATTGTTAATCGCATTGATTACAAAGATATTATCAGAAACATCAATAGCTAAATCAACTGGATTATTAACTGTCCATTGACGAATAAAATTACCCTGAGAGTCATATTTATCTACACGATTGTTATTATTATCTGCAACAAAAAAATTACCCAATGTATCGACAGCTATCCCTACCGGATTTTCTGCTACATTATCCCATTCGATAATAAAATTACCAGAACTATCATATTTTTTTACCTTTTGTGATTCATATCTTCCAGAACTTAATGATATATGAGCATCTGTAACATATACAAAACCCCATTTATCAATTGCTATGCGCTGTGGCCTACGAAATGTTGTTTGAGATTCAGGATAAGCCCATCCTCCCCAAATAAGAATATTTTTTGGAGAAGCAATTATAACTTCCAAACAATTTGGAAACGTTTCTAATTGTCCATTAGGATTCGTTACATTTACATTCCAATATCCAATAGTAGCATTTCTTAAGTCAATATTGCATTTAATTTCATTTGAATTTTCTACCATTACATCAGTGACATTGATGTCAGATTCACCTTGTCTTGATAACTTTACTGTTGCTCCTGTTTGGAAATTAAATCCTTTTATAGTAAAATCCCTTAATATATCTGAATTGTTTCCTTTCCCATGTGAAATCCAATCTACTATAGGTTTTTCAGGCGAAACATTTTCTTTAAATAATTGAACCCTTTCTAAACCACCTTCGGTAAGTATTCCCTGCCCTCTTTCAAGAATATAAATATTATCATTGGAAGTAATGCCAATAGAGATAGGATAAGTAAATTGACCATCACCAGTACCAAAAGAACCCCATTTTGTAATAAATTCGCCATTCGTGGTAAATTTTTGTATTCTATGATTCCCAAAAGAAGGACCATTCGGCCATCTCATTCCTCCGTCAACAACTAAAACATTATTTTTAGAGTCAATTCCAATATCGGTAGGGTATTTAAATTGTCCATCCTTATCACCATAACAGCCCCATTGATTTATAAGATTACCAAATAAATCATATTTTTGAATCTGATGATTCCTATAGTCAGCAACATAAATATTACCATCGTTATCTACTCTTAATCCCATAAATTCTGTTAAAGGATATGTTCGTGCTTGAAGAAATGTGCCAGATGTAGTGAATTTTATAATTTCACTTTCACAATACAAAGGATACCTATAATCATAAATGGTAGAAGTTAAATACAAAATATCATTTTTGTCTATTGCAATGCCATTTATTTTAGTGTATACACTTCGAGAAAGTGGCCATTTCAATAACACTTTTCCATTAGAGCCAAATTTCTTAATATATTGATCTCCAGCTGTGTATAGATATCCTAAGGAATCACAAGCCATACTGTTCCTATCCCAAAACACATCATGATCCGGGCCCCATTCATATAGACTATTTCCTATTCCGTCAAATTTTTCGATTATACTCCAAGAATCAGACACAAAAACATTTTCTAATTTATCAACTACAAAACCTTCAGGAGTGTCAAAATATCTAGGACCTAAGCCATTTTGACCGTATCCTCCAAATTTTGTAAGAAAAGTTGGAATGGGTGTCGTCAATGTTTCTGAAAACAAAATATTTGAACATTCTGACCAATTTTGCGATTCATCAGCCGTTTTTATAGAAAAATAATATTTTGTTGAACTGTTTAATCCTGTAACTGTCTTTATTTCATCGCTACCAGGAGTAATATTAGCCGACCATTTTATTTCATTTTCTGCATTATTCCACCAACTAATTACATCACCTGAAATCACATTATTAGTAGAATATTTTAAATAATATTGTCCATTTGTAATATTTCCGATATTACCATCGTTACCAGGTGCTGTCCAAGTAAGAGTCATAGATGTAATATTTATTATTGTTACATCGAGATTATTGATACTTGATGGAACCATTCTATCTATAAATACCACATCAGGAGCATTTATTTCAGTTGTTGCGACTCCAGTAGCTGTTGCACCTTGACCATCAAACGCTTCGAAATAATAAGTATAATAATTTCCCAAATCTAATGAAACCGAATAAGAATAAATAGCACCGGTGTTGTAATTTCCAGAAACATAGTTCATCGTAAACGGACTACCTGAAATTTCAATGTTATTCTTTTTAATGTGAACCTTGGGGTATCCTGATTCTGGAGCGTCATTATCTGCATCAGTATACATTACCCGATAAGTGAAAGATGTTGAACTATCTCCTATTTCGGGATTTAATCCATCGCTAGTGTAATTTATTTCATTTGTCCAAGATAATATAGGAGCTGAATTTATAATTCTTGCTAATTTAGTATAATAACGCGTACCATCTGTACCCATATAACTAATGCATATATTATCATTTTCATCTATATCCATTGAAGGAAGATAACTCCCCGACGTAGGAGATGGGTCAATAACTTGATCCACAAACCATTCAGTACCTAACCATTTACTAATTTTTATCTTTTTATTTATTGAATCCCTATATGAAATATATGGATAACCTCTAGAGTCTATAACAATACTAGTATAACTAAAAGCTGAACTTTGATTTAAAGATTCAATAGTTGTTGTTAACCAGGAATTTCCATCCCATTTAGCGTATTTGACACTCCCAGTAACATTTTCGCAATAACTTATGTTCGGAAAATTATTTGAATCAAGAGATATAGAATTAAAATATCCAAATCTTTTTCCTTGGGCAATATCTACGGTTTGAATGTTCCAGCCAGTTTCTGATAATCTAGCATATTTAAGACAATCTAAACTAGCGCGATTTAGATAACATATGTGAGGAAAGTTATTTGTGTCAATAGCGATTGATGGAAATGCACCTGCATAGGAATTATCTACGGTTTGAATGTTCCAGCCAGTTTCTGATAATCTAGCATATTTAAGAACACTATTCATTTCCATGGATTGATAAGCTATATGTGGAAATCCATTATTATCAATCGCAATAGAACAAAAATCAAAACCAGTATCTACGGTACTTATAGTCCATAATGTACCATTACATTTGGCATATTTTAATTCACCTGAAGTACCGCTTAAACTATTGAAATAACTTATATGAGGATTATCGTTTGAATCTAACGCTAAAGATATTGGTATGTATCCCCCAACTTTACTAGCAGAGTCTACTATCTCAACATACCAATTTGAACCAGTCCAATATGCATATTTGATGTCGTAAGTTGGAGAGCCTGTTCCATAAGCAATATGTGGATAATCTTTTTTATCTATTTTTAATGATGTATTAACTCCACATGTATTATCTATAGTATCTATTTGCCAAATTGCTATGGCATTGGTATTGAAAACTAATGAAAAAATACTAAATAAATAAATTAATTTAATACTTCTGCTTACCATAATTTACTCCGAATTTTGAATCAATTTTTTTTAATAAAAAAGGTTACAGAAATAATTGCTTTATTAAGAATATTATTTTATATGAGCTTAATTACAATATTCTTTTATATTCAATTACCTTCGGTAACCTGGCTGGCGTAAATGACAAAAAGTCTT
Source organism: Elusimicrobiota bacterium (assembly GCA_003452965.1). Classification (GTDB taxonomy): domain Bacteria; phylum Elusimicrobiota; class UBA8919; order UBA8919; family UBA8919; genus UBA9627. The sequence continues at coordinate 9,059 of DMMW01000067.1, read as the reverse complement.
TTTACATTATCGGTAAGCTGGCTAGCATAGACTTTTGTCTTTAGCCCCTTTAGTTTTGCGTACTCATCCAGATTTCTCTGGAGTAGCCTTTTCGGGTCTTCTATTATTTTCAATGTCAAATTAAAGAACTTTCAAACCACTAAAAGTATAAAGTATTTTATAAAATAAGTCAAGTAGTTTTAGTATAAACAGAAATCTAATAAATTTAAAAAATAAACTATTTACGACGCAAAATATTTTTCTTTTTTACTATAGTCAAGCCAAAAGTTAAAATAATTATAGTAGTGATAAAGGTAGCGATTTTTCCATATTCGAAACTTTTTGGTTTAAACATAAATTTAACTACATGTTGGCCTTTAGATAAGAATACTGCTCTAAATAAATAATTTGCTTTAAATATTTTTTCTTCTTTTTCATCTACAAAACACTTCCAACCTGGATAATATGTATCATTTAAAACTAAATACCCATCACTTGAACTTTTCGTATTTATTACAACTTCTGAATTCTCATATTTTTTTATTTTAACTTCTCGAATATTTATCGTATCTGAACCAAAGTTAGTTTCTTCTTCTAATATTACAGTTTTAAATGGGTTAAATTTGCCCGATTGAATATAATCTAGTATTTTAGTTTCGTCTTTAAAGATTTCTGCTTTTGGAACTATTACAACCCTCGGTACAAATTTCGTATTTTCATATATTGAATAACTAAAATCTTTCAATATCTTATCAATTCGTAATTTAAGAGACTCACTTTTAATAGGGTATGCTGATATAATATATTTTCCATTTTGAATGCCAAAGAGAATAGCCTCCCTTGTAGAAAATTCTATAAATGAAAAATCATTTTTTGGAGCAATTACAGCAATTTTATGGCGATAAATATCTTCAAACTTACTTACCCTATTTGTTTGTAGAGCTATATGTCCAGAAACCATTGAAATATGATAAAGCATATTAGAATTTGGTGTCAAAAAATTTTGAAAATAATAATAAGAGTCAGTATTATTGCTCCAACCTTTATTTTGCCTATAAAGCAAATCTTGAATATAATCTGAAAAAGTATCGATTCTATAAATACTTCTATCCATTTGTAAAATTTTAGCAGATTCAGGGAACGATAACCACTTTTTAGGATCATATGTAGGGTTTTGATTTATTCCAAATCTAAATAAATCTAAAAAAGCCAATGGAATAAAAATAATAAATGCTTTTTGAAATTTTTGAGGTATCTTATTTTTAACAAATTCAAAACCAAAACCGGAAAAAATACTAATTAAAAATATAGCAATAAATAAAATTCTTTGGTGAATTCTAAAATATTTAAAACCTGGTAATATATTTTTTAAAATATTTGTTAAGAATAATTCATTATGTAAGGCGATAGTAAAAAAAATTAAAATAAAAATTAAAAATATTTTTAACTGCTGATTTTTTTTAAATTCAAAAATTAAAGCAATTAGAATAAAAATAAAAGGTAATAATCCAAAATAAAACGAATTTTCCCAAAAAATAATATTTTTGTTATAAAAAGGGTAAGTTGCATCGACTATATTACCATAATAAAAAGGTTTAAAGAATGTTATTAAATCTTTGAATCTATATGACCAGGTGGTTAAAAAATCATTAGAAACTCCACTTTCACGAATTCCTAGTTTAACCAATTCATATGTGGGTAACCATTGAATTGCCGAAAGCCCAGCACCAACAAGTGAAATTATAAAAAATGCTAAAATAAGAGTAATTATCTTTTTCTTTCGGAAAATTCCAGAAAAAATATAGAGTAGTATCGATAAAAAAGAATAATAAGCGATCTGAGGAAACCCGGTTAGTATTTGGAATGCAAAAATTACTCCTATTAAAATACTATACATCATGTTATTTGTTCTTAGAAATAGTTCAATTAATAAAAACAAAAGTGGAATCCAACATGCGGCTTGAATCATATTTAAATGTTTGACATGCAAAATAAAAAATCCTGAAAACATAAATGTAATAGCTGAAAAAAGTGAAGTTGTTTTACTTAAATTTAAAATTCTTGCATACAAAAAAGTAAAAAAACCTGCTATAAAAAATGTAAAAATAATGCTATAATTAAAAGCTATAAATGTAGGTAAAAAACGGAAAAACAATAGGTTTAATGGGTAGCAAAATCCACCTTGTCCTTCTGAATGAATTGGATAACCATTAAAAATATAAGGTGTCCAAAGAAAAGACTTATTAAACCTTAGACTTTCAGAAAGGAAATTCTTATAAGCATAATTTATACAAATTGTGTCTTGCGTATCAATATCCGGGGTAATAAATAATCCCCTTAAAGTTGCTGCTTTCCAGAAAAATGCAAATAGAAAACATATTAATATTATTGAAATCAACAAAACCTCAGATATCTTTTTCATAAAAATTAATAATAAACATTTGATTGCATATTTTATATATCTTCAAAATGATTATATTTCTTTTTTTAGAAAATTCAAGGACCTTTGTAACTCCCGAGACCCGGTATTGATTTTAAAATTAGTATGAACCAGACCTTTTACAAGGGTAAAATTTGAATTTTTTTTGATTCTGTGAGCAATTACTTCAAATTAGAAATATTTTTGGTCAAGTGCAAAATTGTCTCTAAAAACTTTTTTGAAAACGATATAATATATGCATAAAACAACTCCTCAAAACCAGTTTTTAATAACCGCCAGTAGCAACTGCCGGTTGCTGAACACCAGTTGTAGCTGGAATATTACTCCCACAGTAAACAGAAGACCATCTAATTGCAGTTCCAATTTGTGTTGGTGTGGTTCTTTGTGTATTATCTCCAAGTCCTAATTGATAATCTAAGTTACTTCCCCAAGCCCAGAGTGTACCGGTTGTCTTTATAGCTAAGGAGTGACTATAACCACAAGCAACAGAAGACCAGTTCCCAGCATTAGCAGTCGATAAAAATAATATATTAGTGATTAAGAAAGCTACAATTGTTATAAAAATACGTAAAATTCTTTTCATTTTCATTTACTTATTACAACTTGCTATTTAATTATAAATAAATACCCGAACCCTGTCAATGACAAATTTTTATATTTTGTGAGCAAGAGAGCTTTTTTTTTGTTATGCTTGTAGATAGATTTAAATTAATAACTATACTAAAAATATAGTGCTAAATAATATATCTCGACTGGAAATTATAGATTATCTAAAATACATATAATCATATGTTACAAGTATTATGCCAAACTCATTTACTACAAAGAAATTGATTTATTCATATATATTGAACAGTTTGTCGGTATTAGCATATTTTTCTCTGCATAGTTATTTATACATGCTATTACAATGCCCAATCATTAAAATCAGAAGTTTGTCATAGAAATCATTTTCTTTTTTCTTGACAAGGTAGTTTAATCGTTATATAATCAAAGTATTACCCAACCCTCAGAGGTTGGGCAAGATAAAAATCAATCTTAACTGATGTACGGAGGATATGGGTGAAGAAGTGGATTTATTTGGTAATTGGAATTGTTTTGTTTTTTGCTTTCATACAACGACTTATAAGATATCTCGGCGATATTCCTAATCCGGCACAACTTTCAGATTATACCCCCTCACTAACTACTAAAATATATGATATAAATGGCGAAGTTATTGCAGAGCTATTTGTAGAAAAAAGGACGGTGGTATCTCTTGCCCAGATACCTATGGATTTGATAAATGCCGTTATAGCTATTGAAGATACACGCTTTTTCAAACACTGGGGGATAGATCCGTATAGGATAGTCGGAGCATTTTTATCAAATGTAAAAGCATTTGGTGTTGTAGAAGGCGGTTCAACTATTACCCAACAGCTTTCAAAAGTTATCTTTTTGTCAAGAAGAAAAACATTGGACAGGAAAGTCAAAGAGGTAATCCTTGCCCTACAGTTAGAAAGAGATTATTCGAAAAATGAAATCCTTGAGATGTATCTCAATCAGATATATTTTGGAAATGGTGCATACGGTGTTGCAACAGCATCAAAAGTATATTTTGGGAAAAATATACAGGATTTAACGCTTGATGAATGTGCTTTACTTGCCGGTCTGCCTAGGGCACCTTCTGCATATTCGCCTTTTAGAAATCCTGAAAAGGCAATTCAGCGAAGAGCAATTGTTCTGTCAAGAATGCACGATGTAGGTTTTATATCAGAGGAACAAAAAAAAGAATCATCGGAGAGAAATATTGTTGTTTACCCGCCCAATGTAGTAACTAAAGTAGCGCCATATTTTATAGATGATATTCGTCAAACGCTTGAAGCAGAATACGGAAGTCAACTTTATCAGGGTGGATATGAGATTTATACAACTCTTGATAAAAAAATACAACTTGCAGCTGAAAGTGTATTTGATAAAAATCTAAAAGAGTTTGATGAACTTAAGAAATCTACTGTATCAGTAGAAGGTGGTTTGATTTGTATGGATGTGAAAACAGGTGAAATAAGGGCATTAATCGGCGGAAGAAATTTTCAATATAGCCAATTTAACAGGGTTTTTCAGGCAAAAAGACAACCTGGTAGTGCCTTTAAAATATTTGTTTATACCGCAGCAATAGAAAATGGATTCACGCCAGTTTCCATAATTGATGATTCACCGGTTACTTTTTATAATAATTCTATTGATTGGGAACTTCTATCCACAACAACAGATTTTTCCGATGTTGATGATAAAGAATTTCTAAAAAAGCTTATTGAAAAGGATAACGAAGCGAAAAATGCTAATGAAAAAGTTTTATGGCAGCCCAGAAATTATTCTGAAAAGTTTTATGGTCCTGTTCTTTTAAGAAATGCATTGGAACATTCGCTTAATATATGTTCGGTAAAAATTACAAATATACTAACTCCACCTACGGTTGCTTCATATGCAAAAAAATTAGGGATAGAATCTCCTGTTACAGAAACTATTTCTTTAGCACTTGGTGCTTCTGAAGTAACATTGAAAGAATTAACCGCTGCAGTATCGACAATTGCCAATTCGGGTATAAAAACGGTCCCGTATTCAATAAAAAAAGTAACTGATAATAGAGGTAGAATTTTAAAAGAAAAATTTCCGGAAGAAAATGAAGTAATATTACCTCAAACGGCTTATATAATGACAAATCTTCTGAAAGGTGTGATTGAGCAGGGAACAGGTGTATATGCAAAACGATTAAATAGACCTGCTGCAGGGAAGACAGGTACTACAAATGATTGTGCAGATGTTTGGTTTATCGGTTATACGCCGCAACTTATTTGCGGTGTTTGGGTTGGCTATGATGATCATAGAACACTTGGTAAAAAAATGACAGGTGGTCGTATTGCTTGTCCGATTTGGACCGAATTTATGAAAATAGCGCATAGAGGTCAACCTGTAATCGATTTTACGGTTCCTCAAAATATAACTATAGTAAAAATTGATCCCAAAACAGGTTTACTTGCACTTGGTAATCCGAAAGGCACCTATCTTGAATCGTTTATTAGCGGAACAGAACCTAAAGAATTTTCGTTTGCCAAAAAAGATAATAAGAATATAAAAAAGATTGAAGAAGAGGAAGACGATACGGTCATATCTTCGCAAACAAAAACATTTTCTTCAGACCTGACTAAAGGAACAACTAACGAAACCCATATTTTTGGGACTATAAATATAGATACAGAAAGCGGCTATTAAAGAGGCAAGTTAAAAGTTAAAGGTTAAAGGTAAAATGTAGGCAAGACTTCAGTCGGCGATAATAGGTTTTAAAGAGGCAAAAAGAAACCAATTTTAACTTATATTATTGGAGGTTTTGTAAAATGATAATTAAATCGGTTGAGTCAGAAAAAAAAGCAATTATGAATGTTGCAAATTTAATGTGTGTTGCAGCAAGAACAGCCCCCAAAGCGAGAGGTATGGATAATATAGTAGTAATAATTCTAACCGATAAAGAAAAAGAGGAACTCGCAGGTAAAATGGTGGAAGTTGCAAATAGCGGGTACAGAACAAATACCTTTATGAGAGACTCTGAATGTGTTAAAAAAGCTGCGGCGATAGTTATAATAGGAACAAAAATACAAGTGATAGGCTTGGATTGCGGTTTCTGTGGATTTGATAACTGTAAAAAATGCGAAGAAATGAAAGGTGTATGTGCTTATAATTCCGGTGATATGGGAATTGCAATAGGTTCTGCAGTATCGATTGCAGCTGATAACCGTATTGATAATAGAATTATGTATACTGCAGGCTACGCAGCAATAAAAAATAAAATATTGGGTGATGACGTAAAAATTGCGTTTGGAATACCGCTTTCCACTACCGGTAAAAATATTTTTTTTGAAAGGAAATGATTTAATGAAACTTGGCGAATTTATAGATTGATACCCTGTGGCTTGCCACAGGGAGCTTCATTATTTATTTGACATTTTTGATTTTAAAAATTCGTTTAATATATCAACCAAATCATGTAACTCATCATATTTTCTAATTTTAATTTCATCTATATTTTTACCTTCCATTATTTCTATCAGTGATTTTTCTATTCTGTATAGTGGTCCTGCGATTCTGTGTGAAAGACGCAAACTTAACCATCCTGCAAAGAAGATAAAAACTATAAGTTCAATAAGTAGTGTATAATTAATTTGGATTAGTACAGGTTTTATTTTTGATATGTCATACATTTCATTTATCATGTGTTCTATTCCAAAAAGAAACGTTATATATATACTCAATATTACGATTATCATAATAGTTGCAACTGCAAATATTGCAATCCAAAAATATTTTAGTTGCATCCTTTTTTTTGTAATTAAGGCACTTAAGCTGATTCTTCTTCTGTCATTTAAAGCAATCATTGTTTGTTCTCCCCTTTTTCTAGTTCATATGCCTGATTAAATATGCGGATAGCTTCTTTTTTATCATCCAAATCATTATAAATTTGTCCAATCTTTCTAAGTGTTTCCGCAATTAAAGCTACATCATAAATAGAAGTGCTTATTTCCATAGATTTGTTATAATAATCACGTGCTTTTTTAATTTCGTGCATATAATAGTAAATATTACCTATATTATTTAATGTTTTTGCCTTTAATTTTAAATCTTTTAATATTTCAGAAATTTTCAATATTTCTTGATATGATTCTAATGCTCTATCAAAATATTTAAGTTTTTCATAAACGATGGCAAGATGACTTTGAACCACTAAAATTTCAGATTTGTTATCAAATATTTTTTTAATCCTCAGTGACTGATTATAAAATTGCGCAGCCATTTCAAATTTATTTAAATTTTTATAACATAAACCAATATTATTCAAAGAAATGCTCTCAATTTCTCTTAGATATTGTTTTTGTGATATTTCTAAAACCTTACTGAAACTCGTTATTGCAGATTCGTATTTACCTTGGTTAAAAAGCTTTACACCTTCCTGATGATAAAAAAAAGCATCCTCTTTTGCTTGGGGTAGAAGGATGTTAGAAGATATTATTATTAGAGATAATATACAGATAAACCCTTTAAAGGTTTTCATTTATTAAAATCTTCTAATTGCTTAAAAAGATCATCACCGAATTGTGATTCTTGCTTAGCAGGTTTTGCTGTATTCTTGTTTTCCGTTTTTCTTTCGGATATATTTTCTTTTGTTTTTTGTTCAATTGTTTCTTTCCTTTTTATTTCGGTTTTATATTGTGACAACGAAACCTTCTTAACCTTGATTTTAGGCGGTAAGTTCCCTTCGTTTAATGAAACTACGCCACCGGCGTTTCCGTTATAATATATCCGGAATGTCGCATCTTTTAATGTCGGTTGATAAGAAGTCCCTTTTACTTCTAATTCTGTTTCCCATTTAGGGTGAATAATAAGTTTACCATTTGCATCTGCAATTCCCTTTACAATAGGAACAGAGAATCTGACTTTATAAATACCGTTAACATCCGATACTGCATTTTCAAATCCTATGCCATCAACCATTATCTGAATATCGGGCATTGGTATACCTTCTTCATTGATTATTTCACCTTTTACAAAACCTTCAATCCAATCAGTGTAATTAGGGCTTGAAAAAAACAAGAACTTTTTATAGCCAGCAAGTTTTTTGACTACAGCCAAATCTGTCAGACGGTCAGGACTTAGATTCTCGTTGATTGTCGTGATCTTCCCGGTACTTTTTTTGCCAAAAATAGGGAAACCGGCGCAACCTGTAAAAAAGACCGGCAAAATATAAAAGGTAAAAAGTAAAAAAGAAAAGATTAAAAACTTGTTTTTAGATAATAACTTTTGACTTTTAACTTTCATAAATAGTTCCTTTTTTGCTCTTTAACTTTTAATTTATACTTG
>DMMW01000067.1:0-572 GCA_003452965.1 Elusimicrobiota bacterium | reverse complement strand
TTTTCCGGAAATTTTTCCGTTAAAAGTTCTTTTATTTTTTTCACAGCATCAGGACGCTGAGGCATGGTGAAATATTCTTCAACAATTCTTTGGTAAACTCGTATCGCTTCTCTATATCGTGAGAGCTGTTCATAAATTTTTGCAGTTTCTTCAAGTGACCAAGAAGCATACTGACTTTTTGGATACTTATTAACAAGCTCTTCATATGCTAATACTGCCTCATTCCACTGGTTCATTCTTACAAATGCTTCGGCTATTTTTTTCTGTGCTTCGTCTCCATAATAAATATCACCGAATTGGTCAATATAATATTGATACTCGGCGATTGCTTCATTATATTTTCCATCATAATAATACTTTTCCGCTCTTTGAAACTGCTGAACAGCAGCCTGGTTTCCCCAGTAATCGCCGGTTCTAACGGGTTTTTTTGAGGTGCAACTGATGAAAAAGACAAGTAACAGGTAACAGGTAAAAAGTAAAAAGGATTTTCTCATATATACCTCATTTGATTATAAAGGTTTATCCACCTTCGCATCCCGATGAAATATCGGGATTGCTTCGGCGGATTTCAG
>DMMW01000055.1 GCA_003452965.1 Elusimicrobiota bacterium | reverse complement strand
TGACAGGCAATAATAAGATAGTGGCTGGGGATTAGGAATATGTTGATGCCATTCTAACCGCAGAGAATAACCTCTCACTAAATTTTGTTCAAACCCTAAAAAAAATCTGAATATAATAAAAAAAATAATTATTTGACAAAGCGATTACTATTTTATAAAATACTTTTAAAGCTAAAGTTATAAGTAATAAGTCATAGGTCATAAGTTGTTTCATACTGCGCCCGTAGCTCAGTTTGGATAGAGCATCTGCCTTCTAAGCAGAGGGTCGCGTGTTCGAGTCACGCCGGGCGCAAATAAAAAAAAGTAGTTCAGTTTGTGATAGAGCACTCCGATTTCCAATCGGAGGGGTCGTCCCGATAGAGTCGGGACCGGGCGCGTATTAGAAATTTAAAGGTGTCATACTGAACGAAGTGAAGTATCTCGTAGTTAGGTGTTTAAATTGAGATTCTTCTCCCGATAAATCGGGATCAGAACGACATCAGAACATCAGAACTATAGAACAATTTTTTCAGTTATTGTGGTGGGCGTAGCTCAATGGTTAGAGCGTTTGGCTGTGGCCCAGAAGGCTGCGGGTTCGAGTCCCGTCGCTCACCCCATTTTAACAAACCCATCCTGTCTACTGATGCGGCTGTGATATTTTGGCTGCAACTTCAGAATCTTCTTCTCACATATCGCCACGTTGCTGCATATCGTCTCAGATTCCTGTGTTTCGCTCTATACCTCACACCCTCGCTACGAATCTGTGGCAGGCTTGTTAAAATGGAAAAAATAATTTTAAAAGTGACTAAAATGTTATGAATATTCAATCAAATAATAATATTCTTTTAACAGGTGCTGGTTTTACACATAATTTTGGTGCACCATTAGCTGATGGTATGTGGAGTGGAATTTTTAATAATGAAAATATTTATTCATTTCCTGAACTAAAGAGATTGTTATTATGTGAATTTGATTATGAAAAAATATATTATAAAGTAAAAGAAGGTAACTACAGAAAAGAGTTAAAAGATGTGTTAGAGAATGCTATTATTTCAGCGTATGATAATTTAAATAAATCCTTTTTATGTGAAGGAGATTTCCTTAAAAATGTTATTAATATACTTAACAAGTTTTGCGGTAAAAACAATACAAGAGGATATGTTTTCACGCTAAATCAAGATCTTTTTCTTGAATATAAATATGTCCCGGAATTAGTAAATATAAAAATTGAAAAGCCTTTCATTCCTGGAATAAAGAATTACGAGCAATGGTTTAATGTGAATTCAGAACAAAAAAATGAAAATATTAAACTTCCAAATGAAGATGAGTTAAAGATTAAGAAACAAGAATTTTTGGAAACAACAGGAAAATTTTTTTACATTAAATTACATGGTTCCTCTAAATGGATTAGTAGTGATGGTTCTAATAAGTTAGTAATAGGCAGAAATAAGGAATGGGAAATTGCTAAAGAGCCTCTTTTAAAATGGTACTTTGAGATATTTAGAGAAGTACTTTCTCAAAAACAACGCAAATTATTAATAATTGGTTATAGTTTTCGTGATAAACACATAAATAAAGTTATATCTGAAGCAATAGAAGAATCTAATCTAAAAGTCTATATTATATGTCCAGAGTCACCAGAAGATTTTAAAAAGCGATTTTTTAATGTTACATTGGAAGAAAGTAAAATAATGCCAAGAATATGGGATAATCTTTGTGGTTATTACCCCTGTAAATTAAGTGAGATATTTAAAGATAATACTTCAGAATATACTTTTTTGGGTAAAAGTTTTTTTGAAAATTATTTTAATTAAAGGAGAGAGCATGAAAAATATTTTTGTTATTCTGTTTTGTTTAGTTTTATTTGGATGTGCAACTCAAAAAACTACTAAAAGTTTTATTCCTACAAAAATAATTTATAAACCAACTAAAGATATTATTGTTATTACAAATCCGACTGGGGCAGTTATTGAGGTTAATAATGTGTATTATGGAAAATCGCCTGTAGAAGTTAGTTTCAAAAAGAATTCTTGGAATTTGTTTGGTAATGCAATAATTGTAGCTAATCCTGTTAAAGATGGACAATATGTTCAGAGAAAAAATATAGATCTTGATTCAATCCCCGATAATAGCAAAATCTATTTTAATATGAATTTAATACCTGCTTCTAAGGAATATGATATAAATATAAATAAATAAATCACTTAATATTATTAATATGTATTTTATTATTGGAATTTTACAAATAATGAATGTTGGAGGTTTTTTATGAATAAAAGAACTATAGCGAAAGAATGGCTTTATTTTGTTTTTTTTAATTTTTTGGATTAATTTTACCGATATTATTATTTTTAATATTTGAGGGAAACTTAAACGGAATAGGTTATATTTACACATCGTTAATGGAATTGAAAACAGGTTCAGGTAGATTTGAAAGCTATAATTCTCAATTTTTTGTCTCATGGTTTGTGATATTTTTACCCTATATTATTTTTAATTTTATTAGATCTATAGTTTATTCAATAA
>DMMW01000072.1:1054-4211 GCA_003452965.1 Elusimicrobiota bacterium | reverse complement strand
CAAAACCGCAAGAAAAATAAGCAGAGCAAGCTCTGCAACTACTTCAGAACTATAGAACTATCTTGACAGCGGCTGGAATTCTTTCTATTAAATCAGTCGGTAACATTGAAATCTCTGTTTTTTCTTTTGCTGCTAAGTCACCGGCAAGTCCGTGCAAATATACACCAAGACAAGCCGCATCTAATAAATTTTCTGTCTGTCCTATCAGTCCTGCTATCATACCGGTTAATACATCGCCGCTACCTGCTACCGCCATACCGGGATTGCCGGTTGTATTTAAGTATATTTTTTCGCCATCCGATATTACCGTTTCATAACCCTTTAAAACACATATCAGTTTATAATCTTTTGCAAATTTTAATGCAATTTTTTCTCTATTTTTTTGTATGTCAGTAATAGATATTTTTGTTAAACGACTTAATTCTGCGGGATGTGGAGTTATTATTTTTTTTGCTTTCATATTTTTTAATATTTTTACATTTTTTTGAATATTATTTAATCCATCGGCATCTATTACAATCGGAATTTTATTCTTTATTAAGAATCTTTCAGTAAAAATCTTTGTATGTGGTTCTCTTGATATTCCACAACCGAATGCAATTGATGATATTTTTCTTTCTATAATATAATCTAATAAGATTTTTGTCGCTTTTTCGGATATTGAATAATTTTTATCCGGAAGTGTGATTGTTATTATTTCTGGTAGAAGCCGTTTTGTTATTGGTATATACAGAGATTCCGATATCGCAAGGCTGGTAAGACCACTTCCTGCACGAAGACAACCCATAGAACATAATACCGCGGCACCTGTGAACTGTTTTGAGCCGGCTATTATCAATGTGTGACCATAATCGCCCTTGTGAGAATCTATGGAACGCTTCGGAAAGATACTTTTTATATAATCTGCAGTCAGTTTCATATTTTGTTACGGAACATAAATGGCTATTGCTGCGGCATATTCATCGGTGTGTGAAAGTGAAAGTGAAATTTTATTTTGTAATTTTTTATATTTTTGGGATAGAATTACTTCCGGCTTGCCGTCTTCGGCATTTTTTACCATTATGTCTCTGTGCCAAATGTCTTTTTTCCCTAATGCTTTCCAAACCGCTTCTTTTGCTGCAAATCTTACCGCAAAATGCTGCCATTTATTTTTTTTGGAATTACAATATGATACTTCTGTTGAAGTATACACTTTTTCAAGAAATTTCTTGTTTGTCTGGATTATTTTTTTTATTCTTTTTACTTCTATAATATCTATTCCGGTCTGTATCATATTATTTATTTTTTAATCTTTTTTGTACTGGAGCACTTTTTAATTCGCGTAAAGCGTCGGCAGCTATCCATCTCGCAGATTTTGAATCGATTTTCTGTATTTCAATCGCTGTTTTAATAGCTTCTTTGTTTAAATGCAAGTTTCTTTTTCCTATGTTTCTTAATGCCCAGTTAACAGCTTTTCTAACATAATTTCTTTCGTCTTTTGCTTCCCTTTTAATTGTAGCTAATAATTTTATAAATTTTTCATTTTTTGCTTCTTTATCATGTACAGCTAAACAAGCAATTATTGTAAAACCAGCCCTTTTGACAAACTCTTCTTTGCGAGAAGTCCATTCTGCGATTTTTTTATAATTAAATTTTGTGAATTCAAAAAGATTATCGCAAACCTGGTCGCAAATACCCCATGAATCAAAATCCTTAACCCATATTTCCATCTGTTTTTCTGTGACTTTTTCGGGCTCATCAACCATTGAAGCAAGTATTTTTGCTTCAAATATACCCGATGACCAAAGTTGCTGTGCAAGTAAGTGATCTTTTCCAATACCCTTTGCAATATCTCTCAAAATATAAATTGAAATCCCTAAAGTATTTTTAGAAACTATCCCAAATCTCGCCATTCCCTTAATATTCCTTGGATTTTTCAGAGATTTCAGCTCATCAATTATTTCTAACATTTTTTCATTTAAGCATTTCATCGGCTGTTACCACCTTATAATTGATGCTTTAAAAAAACCTCGCTTATCTTTTGTACTATAAGCAAGGTGTTCCCTGTACCCGAAAAATAATAAAAATCAATTATATTTGACTTCATAAACAAAGTCCACCGAGCAAGCTCGGCAACTACACTTATTTCTTTTTACCTTTCTACCTTTCCACCTTTTTGTATATATTCGTCAATTGCTCTTGCGGCACGCTTACCAGCACCCATTGCATCTATTACGGTTGCAGCACCAGTCGCTATGTCACCACCAGCAAAAATACCAGGTACACTTGTTGCACCTGTTTTTTCATCGGTAACAATATTGCCGTGTTTGCCTACTTGAAGCCCGGGAATTGTTTTTGGAACCAGCGGATTTGGGCTTTGTCCTATTGCCATTACAACGGTATCAACTTCCATTATAAATTCTGAATTTTTTATTGGAACAGGCCGTCTTCTGCCCGAAGAATCAGGTTCGCCAAGCTCCATTTTTATACATTCCATTTTATTTATATTTCTGTTTTCATCACCGATAAATTTTGTCGGTGCGGTTAGTAAGAAAAATTTTACGCCTTCTTCTTTTGCATTTTCAATTTCTTCCAATCTTGCCGGCATTTCTTTTTCTGACCTACGATAAACAATATGTACTTCTTCCGCTCCGAGCCGTAAAGATACCCTTGCAGAATCCATTGCAACGTTTCCGGCACCGATAACCGCAACCTTTCTACCTATTTTTATTGGTGTATCATATTCAGGAAATTTATATGCTTTCATTAGATTTACTCTTGTCAAAAATTCATTTGCCGAATAGATTTCTTTTAGATTCTCGCCAGGAATCCCGAGAAATTGAGGAAGTCCCGCACCTGTTCCTATAAAAATAGCTTTGTACCCTTCGTCAAAAAGATCCTGTATTGTTTTTGTCTTAGCAATAACCATGTTATATTTTATTTCAACCCCAAGTGACTTTATATAATCAATTTCATGTTCAACAATAGCTTTAGGTAGCCGGAATTCTGGTATTCCGTACATCAAAACACCGCCCGGAAGATGCAATGATTCAAATATAGTAACTTTATAACCCATTTTTGCCAAATCTGCAGCACATGTAAGTCCGGCAGGACCCGAACCAACCACCGCCACCTTAGCCTTTTTATCCTCTGAATACTGCCTGTCCGCCGACGTTTC
>DMMW01000072.1:0-917 GCA_003452965.1 Elusimicrobiota bacterium | reverse complement strand
GTGGCGGATATCCTGTATCCTGCCTGCCCCTGATCCATCGGGGTATCCTGTATCCTGTTTTTTTTCTCCCAATCTGCTGCAAACCTTTCTAAACGACCAATTGCAACAGGTTCTCCTTTTTTCCCCAGTATACATTCTATTTCACATTGAGTTTCTTGCGGACATACCCGACCACATATAGCAGGTAGATTATTTTTTTCTTTCAATATTTTTACTGCTGATTCAAAATCACCCTCAGCGATTTTTTTTATAAAACCTGGTATATTTACTTCAACAGGACATCCTTTCATGCATGCCGGTTTTTTGCACTGGATGCATCTTTTTGCTTCAAGGATTGCCTGTTCTTTTGTATAGCCCAATGCAACAGAATCAAAATTTTTTATTCTTTTTTTTGGTTCTTGCATCGGCATTTTCTGACGTGATATCTTTTCCATGATTAAAAACCAGTATACAGAATACAGTACACAGTATACAGTTTTTTAAATTATTAATTGCTGTATTTTGAATCCTGTTTACTGTACACAGCATTTTCTGCTATATCCTGTATCTTGAGTACTCAAATTACTTCGTTAGCTTACAATGATGATCTATTGCTTCTTTTTCCTTACACTTAAATGTTGAAAGCCGACAAATAAGTTCGTCCCAATCTACAAGATGACCGTCAAAATCAGGACCATCAACACACGTAAATTTTGTAACTCCGCCAATCGTTACGCGGCAGGCACCGCACATGCCTGTACCATCAACCATTATCGGATTTAAACTAACAATCGTTTTTATATTATATTGTTTCGTAATTCCAGATACTACTTTCATCATCGGAATAGGACCAATAGCATAAATAATATTGGCTACCGAAGCATCGCCAGATTCAGAAATAAGTTTTTTTAAAACATCCGAAACAAATCCTTTTACTC
>DMMW01000020.1:6096-24613 GCA_003452965.1 Elusimicrobiota bacterium | reverse complement strand
TTAAGAGAGAAGGTGGCTGAGGTGATAAAAAATGGCTGAAGAAGATATTTTTACGCAACGATTAGAAAAAATTAGAAATCTTAAAGAGAAAGGTATTAATCCGTATCCTACAAAATTTGATATTACTATAACGGCGGAAAAAATATTGAAGGAAATCCCGGTAGGAAAAGTGTGTGTTGCCGGCAGAATTATGACTATAAGAAACATGGGAAAGGCGGCGTTTTTGACGATAAAGGATAGTACGGCAAAAATACAGATTTACATCAAAAAAGACATTGTAGGAGACGATAATTTTAAAATTTTTGAACTTTTTGATATTGGTGACTTCATAGGTGTTGAAGGCGAAATTTTTAAGACCAAAACAGGTGAAACTACTTTAAAAGTGGAAAAATTTCAGCTTTTATCAAAATCATTAAGAGCCCTCCCTGAAAAATGGCATGGTTTAAAAGATATTGAAACACGATACCGTCAAAGATACCTGGATTTAATTTCCAATCCCGAGGTTGTAGAGGTATTTAAGAAGAGGGCATCAGCCATATCTGCGATTAGAAGTTATCTGAATCAAACAGGTTTTATTGAGGTTGAAACGCCTATGATGCAGTCAATACCGGGTGGTGCTGCGGCAAAACCGTTTATTACTCATCATAACGCACTTGATATTGATTTGTATTTAAGGATTGCACCGGAACTTTATTTGAAAAGATTGATAGTCGGAGGCTTGGACAGGGTTTATGAATTAGGCAGGACTTTCAGAAACGAAGGAATTTCAATAAGGCATAATCCCGAATTTACAATTTTAGAAGTTTATCAGGCATATGCCGATTATAATGATATGATGTTTCTGAGTAAGAATATTATCCATGAAACGGCAAAATCAATTAATGCTGCTAAGATTATCTATAAAGATAAGGAAATTGATTTATTCGGGGAATGGAAACAGCTATCAATTGAAAAGGCTTTCACAGAAGTCGGTATTGATTTTTTAGATATTTTTAGCGAAGAGAAACTCAAAGTATTAGCACGCAAGTTCGAGATAGAAAATTACGAAAAAATCCCGGCAAGAAAAATATTTGACCATTTATTTGACAAACTAATTAAACCAAAACTAATTGAACCGACTTTTATAATTGACTGGCCGAAATATTTATCTCCTTTGGCAAAATCAAAACCGGATAATCCCGATATCACGGAAAGATTTGAGTTGTATATAGCTTGTGAAGAACTTGCTAATGCATTTTCTGAATTGAATGATCCGGTTGACCAAAGAATGCGGTTTGAAGAACAGGTGAAAGAACGCGAAAAAGGCGACGATGAGGCGGAATTTTTTGATGATGACTATATTAAGGCGCTTGAACATGGGATGCCTCCCGCAGGCGGATTGGGTATCGGTATAGACCGTCTGATAATTCTCCTGACGCAGCAAGAATCTATTAAGGACGTTATTTTATTTCCTCTGTTAAAGCCGTTAAGTTGATGCTCAATTGATTTATACTTTTTCGCAGAAAACCCTGTGGCTTGCCGCAGGGAGATTCATAGAAGCTGAAATCTGTCGCAGTGATAGTGAGAAAATATGGGTTTTGAAAGATTTATTGCTTTAAGATATTTTTGGTCTACAAGAAAAAAGTTTTTTAGCGCGCTTTTGACTATTATATCTATTTCAGGAATAGCGGTTGGCGTAATGGCTTTGATTATAACACTTTCTGTTATGAACGGTTTTCAGACAGATATCAAGGAAAAGATTTTATCATTAAGTCCACATATAACAATATTTTCAGAAAAAGAAATTCCTAAAGAAGTACTAGTAAATAAAGATATATCTCATTTTTCCAAGTTTGTTTACGGACAAATGATTTTAAGAAAGGATAAAAATGCAACCGGCGTAGTTGTCAAGGGAATAGTTCCCAATGACGAGAAAAATATTATAGATATTGAGAGAATATTAAAAAATAAGGATATAGGAGTGTTAAAGAGCAAGTATATATTTATTGGCTCGGAACTTTCAAAAAATCTTCTGGTTTTTCCAGGAGACGAGATTATTCTTGTTTCTCCTTTCGGACAAAGCACAGATTTTGGTATGATTCCAAGAATGGAAAAATTTAGAGTTGCGGATGTTTTTGATTCCGGTATGTATGAATATGATTCAAATCTTGTTTATATGAATTTTGCAGATGGACAGCGGTTATTCGGGGAAGAGGGCATTCAGGGTTTAGAAATTAAGGTAAAGAATTTATTTAATGCAGATGAAATTGTTCAAGTTCTTAAAGAGAAACTTGGTTTTGGATACACAGTAAAATCTTGGAGCGAGATGAACAAAAACCTTTTTTCAGCACTGAAGCTTGAAAAATTTGTTATGTTTTTAATTTTAACCTTGATTATTGTCGTTGCTACTTTTAATATTATTTCTCTGCTTATTGTGACTACTGTTGAAAAGATACATTCAATAGGAATTCTTAAAGCGATTGGTGCGCAACCCAAATCAATTATGAAAATATTTTTAAATTTAGGCTTAATAATCGGCATCATCGGTACGGTTATTGGTTGTGGTTTTGGGATTTTAATATCTTTTATTTTAAAAAAATATAAATTTATTACATTGCCTGCGGATATATATTACATTGATAAACTACCTGTTAAGATAATACTTCCAGATATATTAATGGTTGTAGTCGTGAGTATTGCAATAACGGTTTTAGCAGCTATATATCCGGCATGGAAAAGCAGCAAAATAGAACCTACAGAAGCCCTTATGTATGAATAATAATTTTATTCCGTTAGAGAAAACCACTGACAAAATAGTAAGAGATGATTTAATGCCGCCGTTTCACAAAAACGGTGAGTTAAAATCTCTAATGGGATTTGCAATAAAAACGAAAAATATAACTAAGGTTTATAAAGTCGGAAAGACAAATATATCGGTTCTTAAGGGAATTACACTTGATATAAAAGAAGGTGAAACGATATCTGTTGTGGGACCTTCCGGTGCGGGTAAGTCAACCTTATTGCATATTATCGGACTTATGGACAAACCAACAACGGGTACTATTTATGTAGAAGGCATCACAAATACTGACAACGAAAAAACATTGGCAAAATTCAGAAATGAATCGTTAGGTTTTATTTTCCAATTTTACAATCTGCTTCCGGAATTTACCGCTATTGAAAATATTATGATGCCGGCTATGATTTTAGGTGAGAGTGAATCGAATATAAGGAAAAAATCACATGATTTAATTTCTGAAATTGAACTTGCAAAAAGGGCGGAACATCTATCATCGGAACTTTCCGGTGGAGAACAGCAAAGAATTGCTATTGCAAGGGCGCTTATCAATTCTCCTAAGATACTTATAGCAGATGAACCAACCGGAAATTTGGATAGGCATACCGGAGAAAGTATTATTAACCTAATGTTGAAGTTGCAGTTGAATTATAAGTTTACCCTGATAGTTGCAACGCATAATGAAGAGATTGCAAAGAAATTTTCAAAAACAATAAAATTAGTTGATGGTCAGATAGTGTAACTACTGCCGGAGGTTTGCCGGAGGTTTGCCGGAGGCAAATATGTATAACAGATTTACTGAAAGAGCACAAAGAGTTATAAGACTTGCACAAGAAGAAGCAAAACGACTAAATCACGATTTCATTACTCCCGAGCATATATTGCTGGGATTAATGGATCTTGATGACGGAATGGCTGCCACAATAATATCAAACCTTGGGATACATACTTCACGAATAAGGATAGAGATTGAAAAAACTTTGCCCATAGGTGATAATTTGTTGCAGTATGGTGAATTGCCTCTTACGCCAAAAGCCAGAAAAGTCCTGGAATATTCTATTGAAGAAGCGCAGAAAATGGCGCACAGTTATGTAGGAACGGAACATATTCTTTTAGGACTTCTAAAAAATAACGAGCTGAAAACAACGGTTATTTTAGAGAATTTCGGTCTTTCGTACGATATTGTCAAGGAAGAGATTATTAATCTTATGGGGGAAGCATCACAGCCTCCGTTGCCGCAGCACAAACATAAATCAAAGACTCCTACGCTTGACGAATTTGGAAGGGATTTAACCGAAATGGCAAAGGAAGGCAAACTGGATCCTGTAATCGGCAGGGACGACGAAATAGACCGATTGATACAGGTATTGTCAAGACGAACAAAAAACAATCCGGTATTGGTAGGTGATCCCGGCGTAGGAAAAACAGCGATAGTTGAAGGGCTTGCCCAGAGAATAATAAACCAGGATGCTCAGGAAATGCTTCTGAATAAACGGATAGTGACCCTTGATTTATCGGGTGTAGTAGCAGGCACGAAATACAGAGGAGAATTTGAGCAAAGATTAAAAAATATAATTGATGAAATCAGGCAATCAAAAAATAATATAATTCTTTTTATTGATGAACTTCATACAGTAATAGGTGCGGGTGCCGCTGAAGGAGCAATAGATGCCTCAAATATGTTGAAACCACCGTTGGCAAGAGGTGAGTTACAGTGTATAGGAGCTACGACATTTGTTGAATATAGAAAATATATTGAACATGATGCAGCACTTGAACGAAGGTTTCAGCCGATAACCGTGAATCCGCCGTCTGTTGATGAAACAATAAGAATACTGCACGGCTTGAAGGAGAAATACGAAATACATCATAAAGTAAAATATGCCGACGATGCAATATTTGCTGCGGTTGAATTATCCAACAGATATATAACAGAAAGATATTTACCGGATAAAGCAATTGATTTGCTTGATGAGGCAGGAAGCAGGGCGCATCTCAATCTTACTTCATTGCCACAGGAATTAAAAAATAAAGAAATAGAAATAGAAAGCGTTGTTATTGAAAAAGATAAAGCGGTTAATTCTCAGGAATTTGAAAAAGCGGCGAAATTAAGGGATAAAGAAGACGAACTCAGAAAGATGTTAGTGGAAGAAAGAAAAAAATGGCGGCAAAGTTTAAGTCATGTGAAACCTGTAATTACCAACGACGATGTTGCTAATATTGTTTCCAAATGGACCAATATTCCGCTTATGAAATTAACCGAGAAGGAATCGGAACGTTTAATGAAAATGGAGGAAGTGTTACATAAGCGTATTATTGGGCAGGACGAGGCAATTATTTCAATATCGCACGCAATAAGACGCGCAAGAACGGGATTAAAAGACCCGAGAAAACCGATTGGAACTTTTATATTTTTAGGACCAACCGGGGTAGGAAAAACAGAACTTGCAAGGACATTGGCGGATTTTATGTTTGGACATGAAGATGCCCTGATACGTTTTGATATGTCGGAATATATGGAAAAGTTTTCAGTATCAAATCTAATAGGAGCTCCACCTGGTTATGTCGGCTATGATGAAGGTGGTCAGCTTACTGAGCAGGTGAGGCGGAAACCGTATTCCGTTGTCTTATTGGATGAAATAGAAAAGGCGCATCCCGATGCATTGAATATACTACTGCAAATAATGGATACCGGTATTTTGACTGACAATCTTGGCCATAAAGTTGATTTCAAGAATACAATAATATTAATGACTTCTAATATCGGCGCTCGCCAGATAACAAAAGGTAAATCAGTCGGTTTTATGACACAATCCGAAGGAAATGTTCAGAAGGATTTTTTATCTATGAAAGAAACCGTTATTGAAGAGCTGAAAAAAACACTTAATCCGGAATTTTTAAATCGTTTAGACGACATAATAGTTTTTCATCCTCTGGAAAAAGAACATATGCGTAATATATTAGATATAATGCTGGATAAAGTGTTGAAAAAAACCAAGCAGCAAGGATTTGCAATTGAATTGACAGATTCAGCAAAGAATTTTTTATTAGATAAAGGATTTGATACACAGTATGGTGCACGACCGTTGAACAGAGTAATTTCAAAATACTTGGAAGACGGACTTGCAGAGGAAATACTGGTTAGAAAGATACCTAAAGGAACAAAAATAAACGTAGATTATTCGTTTGAATCAAAAAAACTAATATTTAACTCAATATTTTCAGAAACTAAAATATAGAGTCAGGGGATGGCGGATAGAGGTTAGAGGTTTCCGCCACTGAACCATCGGCGGATCCGCCAACGACTTAGTGGCGGAAGGGTACAACATCAAATCAAATGCTAATCCCTATACGCTGATTTTATATTCTCTATACGCTGATGTAATTAATGAATGAAAAAAATAATTTTGATAATATCAGCATTAATATTTATTACGGCGGTATTTTATTTTTTTATACGACTTGAAATATTCACTTCTTCAATTAAATATCTTGTTCAAGCAGAACTCACCAAGTTAACCGGTAGAAAAGCTAAAATAGAGAAAGTAGTCTGGATACCTTTTAATAAATTAATATTAAAAAATGTATCTTTTTATGGTTTTTCCTGCACTGAAACCGTTATAGATATTAATTTAAAAAAAATAAATAGGGGTATAGGTTCAATAGAAAAAATAGTATTGAATGACACACAGATAGATTATCCAAAAATAGAGGAAGTATTTAAAAAAACAAAATCATCATCTAAATCAAAAGTAGGATTGCCTTTGGTGAATATATCTGTAAACAGGGGAATTATTAATTTTGAAAACTTTGATATAAATAACATATATATTGAAGTTGTGCCGAATAACGAGATTTTTGCATTTAAGTTAGATTTTTTAGCAGGAGACAAGAATAAATTTACAGGCGGTGTGAAATTAGCCGGTACGGTCAATAGGGATTTTTCTGATGTAAAATTAAAAGGTGAATTAAAGAATATAATTTTTAAGAAACTTGAACCTCTGAATGGCACGCTAAATATCAAAGGAAATAAAGACATATTGTATTTAAATAGCGATATTTCATCTGGGGAAGCCAAAATAAAGATTAAATCAAATATGATTCCTCGGGAGAAACAATTTAGATTTCATACTTTCGGTACTATTAATAACCTGCAAAACCTTACCAAACTTTTAGGTTATACAACGACCCAATATACTGTTGAAGGTCCTTTGAGTTTTAACGGTTATTTTGAATTGCCTGATAGCAGGTTAAATCTGCATTTAAATCAACTATATATGAAAACATATAGCGGGATTGATATAAAAAATATTAAAACCAATTTAATATACGAGGATAAAAAATGGTTGATAACTTCAACTGCAACTGTTTTAGGCGGCACAACGTTTGTTGATGGTAAAATCCAAAATAATAATTTGTATTTTAAGTTATATAGTAATAATATGTCAATTGAATCAAAGTATACGTCAGGTATGCTTTCTTTAAATGCAAATATAAGCGGAGATATCAGTAAGCCGATAGTTTCAGGCAGGGTGAATATAAATAAATTTTTACTAAAAAACGGTTCTATTGATAATATTTATGGGGATTTCAATTGGGAAAACAATAGGGGTAAATTAAGGTTAAGGGGTAAGAATACATTTGTTGAAGTTGATGCTAATAAAACGGAAATATCAAACTGCAAAATTAGACATGATACAATGAATATAACGGTTTCCGGAAAATACAATAAAATGGAATTTAGCGCTAAAAATATTGATACCTCACTAATAGATAAAAGGTTTTATGGTTTTATAGATTGTAAAGGAAATTTAATAAATATTTTTTCAAGTCAACCTGTTTTAAATGCAAAATTTTCATCACAACAAATAATGGTTAACGATAATTCGGCGCCATTATCAGGCGAATTAATCTATTCTAATAAAAGCATTCATATAAAGGATTTAAACATAGACGGTATGTCGGGAAATATTAAGATATTATCTGATAAAAAGGAAACTTC
Organism: Elusimicrobiota bacterium; assembly: GCA_003452965.1. Taxonomy (GTDB): domain Bacteria; phylum Elusimicrobiota; class UBA8919; order UBA8919; family UBA8919; genus UBA9627. Next base: position 16,835 of record DMMW01000020.1, on the reverse strand, counting down.
CGGTAATTTGAACTTGACCAAGTGCAACAGTGATTTTATTTTACCGTTTATAGGTATTAAACCGGAAATTTTGTCCGGTACTATTTCAGGAAAAATAAATTGGGATGGCAGTTTAAAAAATCCAAAGCCGTATGGTACTATCATTATGACTCGCGGAAATATCTTGAAAGATATTCCTTATGAATTAATAGTAACTTCTTTTGAGACAAAATCAACAAAATTCATTATTACCGAATTTGCCTTGCAACAGAAAGCATCCAAGACCTCTTTAAAAATGTCCGGAGAAATTGAAAAGAATTATTTCAGATTTTCACTAAAGCTTGATGAATTGGATATACAAAATAGAATTATTAACGGCGATTTTACCATAAATGGTAAAAAATTAGGCGATGAAGTAAGTTATAAAATTACGTCACCTAATTTAATGGTTGATAAAATGGCGGAAAAATTTTTGGCTACGGGAGTATTTGACGGTCAAAAAATAGATTTTAAAGAAATAACATGGGGTGATAAAATAAAAGGTAGTTTTAATTATTTATTAGAAAATAAATATGTAGCTTCCAACATAAAATTTTATTTAAATACAGGGGAGTTTAGTGAAAAAATCAAAGGAAAATTGACGGGAAATATCTCAATTAAAGGACATATAAATGAACCGCATATTTTGGTAAATTATAAATATAACGGAAGTATTAACAGCATGGATTCAGAAGGGACAGGTAAAATATCAATAAAACAAAAACAACTGAAGATGGAAGATACGAAGTTTTTTATTGATAAAGCTAATGTCATAATTTCTGGGACTGCTGATTTAGAAAAAAAAGAATTTACCGGGCTGAATATTACTGCAAAAAATTTAAGAATGGCGTCAATATACACATTATACGGAAGCACTTTTCCTTTATCCGGAAAATTAGACAATATAGATTTTAATATTACAGATTCTTTTAAAGATCCGCAGATATTAGTCAATTTCAACGGTACAAATATGCATTTGAAAAATCAAATACTGGATTTTGTGGAAGGTAAAGTTAAATTAAAAGATAAGCAAATATCCTTTTCAAAAGGCAATATTAAATTGGGTGAAATGCAGATTAAGATTCTTCCCGAATCAAATATAAGCTTTCATAAAGAAACAATTTTCAAAATTAAAACGGAGTTAAGAAATGTTAAATTGCCGGGTGTTGTGCTTTTTGGCGGGGTTGATATAGAAGGTGTATATGATAATTCGGTAAAAGCTGATGTTTCCATTTCAAATTTGTGGATAAACCAATATCAGTTAAAAAATGCGAAATATTATTTTGAATATTCAGATAATGTTCTAAGTTTTATACCTGAAATGGGAAAATCGGCACAAATTACGGGAAATATAGATTTTTCGGTGCCGTCAGAAATAAAAATCAGTAATTTTGCAATTTTTACAGGCGGGAACAAATTACTTGATATAAACGGTATATTAAAAGATAATAATTTTGAATTAATATCGGATGGTGCCGATATTTCACTCGGTAATTTGCTCAATATATTGAATCTAAAAGTAACGGCAACAGGAAATACTAATTTTAATGTAAGGGTATCGGGTACTAAAGAGAATCCTATACTGACATGTATGTTGAATTCTTCGGAAGGTAAAGTTGAGAATATAGATTTTGATATAGCATCAATCTTTTTCCAGTATAATGAGAACATCTTGGAGTTAAAGCAATTGAAAATTTCAAGAAAAAACATATATTCAATTGAGGGTGAAGGCACGATACCATTACCCTTAAATGAAGAAATGAAGAAAAAGCTTCACGAACGGCCTATAGATATATCACTAAAAATTAAAGACGGGGACATGGAAATACTAACTGTATTATCAAAAAAAGTTAAAAAAGCAAAAGGAACATTTTCTATGTATGTGGATATTAAAGGGAATTTAAATAAACCTGATATATCCGGTGAATTAAAAGCTTCCGCAGAAGAAATAGTAATGAAAGATATTTTTAAAAAAATTAACGATTTTAGATGTAATATTAAATTTTCAGGTAACAAGATTGAATTGGGCGAAGTAAGTGCTTTAATTGATAAAGAGCCGTTAGTATTAAGCGGTTATTTTTCAATAAAAGAAATTTTTAGTTTAGACTACTTTAATTTACATCTTAGAACACCTAATAAAAATGTTCCCGTAACAATAAACGATTTGCAGATAAAAACCGGCGGAATCGGAAAGTTAATTCCCGGTGTACCGGAAACATCTTTTGCTAATCCTTCAAGAGCAAAAATTGACTGTGATACAAAGTTTGAAGGTACTCCTGAATCATGGAACATTGATGGTTTTATAAAATTATCCGATTCAAGAGTTACATATCCCGGCATTGAAAGCGAAGAGGAAGGAAATTGGGATTTTCTTAAAAATGCGAACTGGAATTTTAAAATAATTGCCGGCAAGAATTGTTGGTATGAAAATGATTTTGCAAATGTTGAAGTAAAAGGGGAATTACTTCTTCACAATAAGGGGGTATCACCGTTAGTTTCAGGGAAGGTTGAAGCATTAAATGGTGAAATTGATTATTTGGGAAGGAATTTTGCGATAAAAGAGGCACTTCTTGAAGCAGAAGAAAGTAATTTGTATTTATCAGGTATAGCCGAAGCAGAAACAGAAATTGAAAAAAGAACTGAGGACCCGGTTACACATCAGATGATAACGGAATATATACCCGATACTATTATATTAACGATAGAAAGAGGTCCGCTTGAAAATGTGAAACCGAAATTTTCTTCTAAAACCAGTCTGCAGACCGACGAAAAATCAGCGGCTCAAGCTGCAATGGGGTTGGCGGATACCAGACAGAAGCATCCATTTTCTGCCGAAGAAATTACAAGGGCGGTTGATACATTATTAACAACACCGTTTGTAAAGTCATTTTTAAGAAGAACCGGTTTTATTGATAGATTTGCAATAAAAAGGGAAACCCATGCAACTTCCGCATCAGATGGCGAACAACCTTCTTTGATAGATTTATATAGGGGGACAAAACTTCAATTTGGCAAGTCTTTTGCGCGGGGTTTTTCGGCAGAATATGGTGTCAAATTTGATTATGAAAATAAGCTTTCTTTGAAACATGATATAGAATTATCATATAGATTTAGAAGCGGCTTGATATTTAAAACAGTACAGGGATTGGACGGTGAAAAGGATAGAAAATTCTTTTTTGAGAAATATTGGAGATTTGGCACGGAACCGCAAAAAGAAACTTCAAAATAACAATCATCTGCAGAAAAACCTTGACTTTTACGTCTAAATTATTATAATTATAAAACTATGAATAAATTAAAACTTATATGTATATCTGGTATTGTTTTTATATCTTTTATTTCTTTATTTGCTGAAAATTCGTTTGAAGCAAAGAAAATACGTGCTATAGAAATACAAGGTTTAAAAAATGTTAAACAAAAGGTAATTAAAAACGTATTACAAGTAGATACCGGCGATAAATTTGACCAAAAAATCGTTGATTCGGATATCGCTTTGGTTTATAAACTCGGCTTATTTTCAGATGTTGCCGCTGATGTTACTGATTTTCAGGACGGTGTAAAAATTACTTTTATCGTTCAGGAAAAACTTATCGTAAAGAAAATAGATTTCAAGGGAAACAAAGAGTTTTCTAGCAGAAAGCTTAAAGAAGAAATTTCCAGCAAAGAAAAAGAAGGCTATGATATAAGAAAAATCAAGGACGATATTGATAAAATCATTACGCTTTATAAAGACAAAGGATATGCGGATGTACGAGTTGAGGATTTTTCTACTACCGATGAAAGCGCTGGTTTTGCCTTTGTCACTTTTACTATTTCTGAAGGTAATAAAATTCTTATCGGAGATGTATCAATAGAAGGCGTAACAGGTTTTAAAGTGAAAAAGATAAAAAAACTGTTTGCAACTAAAAAGAAAAAAGTATATAAAGATGAGACATTTAAAGATGATATGAAAAAAGTAGAATCGTTTTACAAAGACCATGGTTATCTTAACATAAAGATACTTGAACCGGGAATCACATACGATAAAACAAGAACAAAGATGTATATAAGAGTGATAATAGACGAAGGCAGAAAATATGTGAACGGCAAAGTAAGTTTCAGCGGGAACACAATATTCACAGAAGCTGAATTAAGAAGAATTTTTAGATTTAAAGAAAGTGAAGTTTTTAGTCAATCAAAATATGATGAAAACGAATCAAATGTAAAATCATTATATGCAGATAGGGGTTATATTAGAGCTAAATTTGATTCCAACACAATTAAAAATGATGAAACAGGAATAGTGGATGTTGAAATAAGCATAATTGAAAATGCTATAGTATATATTAACAAGATTTATGTTGACGGCAATACCAAAACAAAGGACTATGTAGTAAGACGCGAACTTCTTGTAAAAGAAGGCGATGTTTTTGCAGTTGGAAGAATCAGAAGAAGCCAGGAACGGCTTTATAATCTCGGATTTTTTAGAGATATAAAAGTTGATATAGAGGAAACACAGGAACCTGATAAGGCAGATTTAGCAATAGAGGTTGAAGAAGATAAAACAGGTTTGGTATCGTTGGGCGCGGGTTATTCTTCGGTAGATAAAGTAGTCGGTACAGTTCAGGTTACAGAGACGAATCTGTTCGGAAAAGGACAAAGATTGAGTCTAACATATGAATTCGGTTCGCGCAAGCAGAATTATGAAATAGGATTTACCGAACCGTATCTATTCGGAAAAAGGCTTCTGTTTGGAGCCGATATTTTTAACAGGACTGCTTACAAAAGTGACGGTACTGATTCCACCGCATACCGTGAAAGAAGGAGAGGCGGAGCTTTAAGGATAGGCAAACCGCTTTCGGAAATAATATCTCTTAATTTCACATATGCATATGAAGAAGTAAAAGTATTTGATATAGATATTTCGACGACTATTATTCCGCCTTCCGAAGATGTAATATCTTCTTTAACATCTGCAATTTCACGCGATACGCGGGATAATGTTTTTGATACAAGCCGCGGTTCCAGGCATTCTTTAGCCGTAAAAGTTGCAGGCGGTCCCTTCGGCGGGAATACGCATTTCTATAAACCTACATTATCTTCATCAAAATTTATACCTACAATCTGGAAATTTGTTCTTGGTTTAAATGCACGAATGTCAATTGTCAAGCAATTTCCGCCTTCAAAAGTTATACCTCCCGGCGAAAAATTTGATTTAGGCGGTGCAGATACGGTTCGCGGTTATGATTATGCAGAATTGGGTTCTGCAAAAGAAATAATATTTATATCCAATGTAGAATATAAATTCCCGATTATTCAAGAAAACAATCGTTCTATATTGTCAGCGGCATTATTTGCTGATTTAGGCGGTGCTTGGAATAGATCAAAAGATATTTCTCTGGCGATTGGTTCCGATATAAGGCAATTAAAATCCGGTGTAGGTTTTGGCATAAGATTAAGACCTATGCCCGTCCTTCCAATAAGAATTGATTGGGGTTATGGTCTCAATCACGCTCCTGGAATATCGCAATTATCACAATTTTATTTTACAATGGGACAAGTGTTCTAGAGGCAGGGGATAGCGTATAGGGGTAAGAGAATAGCAAAGATCTTTTGAATTATATGATTATACAGATTTTAGAAGACTATTATACAGATTTTAAAAGACTAATACACAAATTATTATTTGTTGGTTTAGGTTTTATTTTAACTTTTAACTTTTTACTTTTAACTTGTCTTTATTCCGCATCTATTTCCGTGCAAAGAATAGGTTCTATTGATATGGTTCGTATATTAGATGAATATCCCGAAGCGAAAGCGATTAAAGAAGAGCTTTCCACTAACTTAAAAATAAAAAAAGATAATATAAAAACTTTTCAAGAACAAATTGAAACAATAGAAAATGAAATAGACAGAATGGAAGAAGAATTGATAAAATATCAAGAATCGGTAAGACAGGCAGAAATCAATGAAATGGCATTTCAGACAACAAGACCATCTTTAGAATCGGTAGAAACTTCCTCGGAAACTATTGTAACATCAACCCAAACCGATACAAACTCTACCTATGAATCGGGCACAGACACTGCCAATCAAATAGTGCCGGAAAACATTCAAATTTCTTCACCTACATTTACAGTAGATGACATAGATTTAAAAAAGAAGAATCTAAAAAAACAAAAAGAAGATCTTGAAAAATATATTAAAGAAACTAAGATTGAAGAAAGAGAAATTAATAAAAAAGCAAGAAAAAATATGTTAGGAAAACTTTATGATGCTATAAAAGAAGTTGCTAATGAAGAAGGTTTGGCTGTTATAATAGATTCATCCAATATGATATACGGTGAGGATGCGGAAGATATAACCGAAAAAGTATTACAAAAACTTAGATGAAAAAGACTTTAGGCGAAATCGCAGAAATAATTGATGGCGTGGTTGTAGGAGATAAAAATACAATAATAACGAATGTTGCCGGAATTACAGACTCGAAGAATGGCGATATCACGTTCGTTTCTAATCCAAAATATATTCAGTATATTGAGTCAACTAAAGCATCAGCAATAATAATCTCTGAAGATCAGAAATTGATAGTAAAAATACCCGCTATAGTTTCTAAAAATCCATATCTTTCATATACAAAATTATTAAATAGTATTGCAATCGAAAAGGAAAAACATCCTTCAGGAATTTCAAAAAATTCTGCCGTATCTGCTTCTGCGGTAATAAATAAAAATATCAGTATAGGTGATTTTTCGGTAATATCCGAAAATGCTGAAATAGGTAGTAATACCATAATATATCCAAATTGTTATATAGGCAGAAACGTAAAGATAGGTGAACATTGTTTAATATATCCGAATGTAACAATCAGGGAAGATATTATAGTTGGTAATAACGTAATAATTCATTCGGGTACCGTAATCGGTTCAGACGGGTTTGGATATGTTCCCGAAAACAATACACTCAAGAAAATTCCGCAGATTGGCATCGTTGAAATAGGCGATAATGTTGAAATAGGTGCAAATGTAACAATAGACAGGGCTACAACGGGAAAAACTTTAATAGGTAAAGGAACAAAAATAGATAATCTTGTTCAGATAGCACATAATGTACAAATCGGTGAAAACTCAATAATTGTAGCGCAGGTGGGTATATCCGGAAGCACAAAAATAGGCAACGGTGTTACAATTGCAGGTCAAGCAGGACTTATCGGGCATGTAACAATAGGTGACGGAGCAATAGTGGCGGCGCAGGCAGGCGTAATAGGAGATGTGCCACCAAAGGAAACAGTCTCGGGTTATCCGGCAAGACCGCACAAACAAGCAATGAAACTTTATGCTTTAATTCAGAAACTTCCCGAACTTTTTGAAGAATTAAAAAAACTCAAATCCAATAAATAACTCTGAAAATTTACTTTTGAATGTATATTTTAATCTGTGTAATCTGACGTTTAATCTTGTAATCGGTTTTTAAGGAGCATCTATGGAAAAGCAAAAAACAATTCTAAATGAAGTATCACATTCGGGTATCGGACTTCACAAAGGCAATAATGTCACAATAAAACTAAAACCGGCACAGGATAACACGGGGATTGTTTTTATAAGGACAGATTTGCCCGATAATCCACGGATAAATGCAAACATTTCAAATGTAATCTCTACAATACGCGGAACAACGGTAGGTCTGGATGAGAACACGTCAATACATACAATAGAGCATTTACTTGCAACGTTAGCGGTATATGGGATTGACAATTTATATATTGAAATAAACTCAAATGAACCGCCAATCGGAGACGGCAGTGCGCAACATTTTGTTAATCTCATAAAAAAAGCCGGAATATCTGAATTATCTTCGGAAAAGAAACCAGTATTGAAAATTACAGTTCCTGTTGTATATAAAAACGGGGATGTTCTTATAATGGCTACACCTTCAGACAAGTTTCATATAAACTGTACGATTGTTTACAATCATCCTTTATTAAAAAGTCAGTTCTTAAGCATTGATATAACTCCGGAGATATTTGAGAAAGAAATTGCACCTGCAAGAACTTATTGTTTTGATCATGAAATAGAAGCATTAAAAAGTAAAGGTCTTGCAAAAGGCGGCACACTGGAAAATGCAATAGTTGTAGGAGCCAAAAAGATACATACCCAATTAAGATTTGAAGATGAATTTGTCCGTCATAAAATATTGGATTTAATAGGAGACACCTCGTTGCTCGGTTCTTCGCTTAAAATGGAAATTACTGCAATAAAATGCGGACACAAAAATAATACTGAATTTGCAAAAAAGATTTATGCAGAAGCAACAGGTCAAAAAGAACCTATAGATAAATCTTCCTGGCAGATACCCGAAGGCAGAATAGTAGAGATAAACGAAATCAAAGCAACAATACCACACAGATATCCTTTTCTTTTCTTAGATAAAGTTATAATAGTTAACGAAACAAAAAAAGCGGTTGGCATAAAAAGCGTCTCGGCAGACGAGCCGTTTTTTCAAGGACATTTTCCAGAAAAACCGATTATGCCGGGTGTGTTGATTGTAGAAGCATTGGCACAAACCTCTTGTGTATTATTACTATCAAAGGTTGAATTAAAAAGTAAAAAATTGGCTTATTTTATGTCCATAAATAATGTCAAATTCAGGAGACCTGTTTTACCGGGAGACACACTTTATCTAGAAATAGAAGTGATAAAAGCGAAACAGACTACCGGCGTAGTAAAAGGCTGTGCATATGTTGACGGTAAATTAACGGCAGAAGCAGAATTCACATTTGTGTTAGTTGATAAACCCGATTAGAGGCAAAAAAGCAAATTAAAAGTTAAAGGTTGAAATTACTTCAGGTCAAAAGAATAAGGTTTAAATTTTAATTTTAACTTTTTACTTTTAACTTGATGTTTTGGAGTTAATATGATTCATCAGACGGCAATAATAGACAAATCAGCAGAAATAGATAAAGACGTTGAAATCGGTCCGTATGTAATAATAGGTAAAGATGTAAAAATCCAAAGTGGTACTCAGGTGGGTGCTTTTACCGTAATAGAATATGCAGAAATAGGAAAAAACTGCAAGATATTTTCATCGGCATTTATCGGAACAGCACCGCAGGATTTAAAATACAAAAACGAAAAAACTAAAATTGTTATCGGCAACAGCTGCTTAGTAAGAGAATGTGTAACGCTTAATCGCGGAACAACAGCTCATGGAATAACTGAAATAGGGAATAACTGTATGTTTCAGGCGTATTCGCATGTAGGACACGACTGCATAGTAGGTAATAACGTAATAATGTCAAATGCCGCAACTCTTGCAGGACATGTGGAAATAAACGATAATGCTGTTATAAGCGGGTTGGTTGCTATACATCAGTTTGTAAGAATTGGTCGTTTTTCTATGCTCGGTGGTGGTGCTATGGTTCCGCTTGATATACCGCCCTTTTGCCAGGCACAGGGTGATAGAGCCAAACTTATCGGCTTAAACATAGTAGGTTTAAAAAGAAACGGATTCAGCGACAAGCAGATAAGTGATATTAAATCAGCATACAAAATAGTATTTAACTCCGGATTAACTGTAATAGAGGCGATAGACCAGATAATTGCTTCCAACCCTTCAAAAGAAGTAAAAGAATTTGTAGAATTTATAAAAAACTCAAAAAGAGGAATCACAAGACCCGGCAAAACCACAGAAGACAATACAGAATAAGCGCGTCATAGGGTTAATAGAATCGCGAGATAGTGCTTTAGTGCGATAGTGCGATAGTACAATCCCACAAACGCACAAAGTAGTAAAACTCTAAATTATGTTAGGACTAATAGCAGGTAACGGAAATTTTCCTTTAATATTCACAAAACAAGCAAAAAAAAACGGTGAAATTGTAATAGCGATTGCTCTATTTGATGAAACCGACAAAACAATAGAACAGATTGCTGATAAAACTTACTGGATAAACGTTGGTCAACTTTCAAAATTAATAGAAATACTCAAAAAAGAAAATATAAAAAAATGCATAATGGCGGGTCAGGTAAAACATACTAAACTCTTTTCTGTAAAACCTGATTTAAAAGCGTTAGCGCTGCTTACGAAATTAAAATCTAAAACAGCCGACTCTATACTTTCTGCGGTATGCGATGAACTAAAAAAAGACGGAATTGAATTCATACCATCAAACACATACCTTTCAGAATTCATTCCCAAAAAAGCCGTATTAACAAAACTTAAACCTGATAAAAATCAAAAAGAAAACATAGAATTTGGTTTTGAAATTGCAAGAAAAATAGCGCAAGCGGACGTTGGTCAGACTATCTGTATAAAAGATAAGTCAATTGTTGCAGTTGAAGCAATGGAAGGCACTGATGAATGCATAAGGCGGGCAGGTAAAATAACAAATAATTTCATAGTAATAAAAGTTGCAAGACCTAAACAAGACATGCGTTTTGACATACCGATAATCGGAATAAAAACAATAGAAACCTTAAAAGAAGCAGGTGCCTCAGTCCTCGCGGTGGAATCCGAAAAAACCCTCATATTAGAAATCGATACTGTAATAAACTTCGCAAACGAAAACAATATTTGTATAATAGCGATATAAAAACTAAAAAGAAGTCATGCTGATGCCGATTCATCGGCAGAAGCATCTCGATTTAAAGGCGAGATTCCTTGCCTAATGCCCATGATGACACTTTGTGTCATTTTAAATTATTATTATTGTAGTTGCCGAGCTTGCTCGGCGATGATGTCAT
>DMMW01000020.1:5657-5830 GCA_003452965.1 Elusimicrobiota bacterium | reverse complement strand
CTCGGCTTCGTAATAAAAATAAAAAGACTTAATTTAAACTTTAAACTTTTAATTTTAATTTGACTTTTTATGAAGGGATTAGCGGTAATATTAGTTATCTTTGCAGTAATTATATGGATAATGGCACATTCAATAATGCCAATATCATATAAACCAAAAAGCGGTAAACCTAC
>DMMW01000020.1:0-5488 GCA_003452965.1 Elusimicrobiota bacterium | reverse complement strand
ATCGGTACTACAACAATCGAATATTCCCGATTCAGTGATTACATCCCGATAAACAACAGCACTGTAACCGAAACCAACCCTGTCATTGCAATGACAATAAATCCCGATGGTGATGCAACATATATCTATTCCGTTGAATTATCTATAATTGGAAAAGAAAAATTGTACAAAGCCTTCATGACACCTACTATAGAAAATAGAAATAGATATTTTCATAATATCAATGATTCATTAATTCCGGATTTATATGAAATAAAGGTAACGGTAACCGATGACAAAAAGATTCAATCGACTACCTGGTATTTTGAACTTATCAGTGACTTAACGGGAACGAGCGAAAACATAAATAAAAGAACAGTTTCAGAAACTGATGAGGAAATAGATATAAAGCTTATAAACGTACCGGAAAATATAAAACCGACAAGGAGGGTATATGAAACATTCAAATTCTTTAAGGAAATGCCTTTATTAACCAGTAAGGGTTATTCAGAAATTGCTTACGAATATTATTATATAACCGGTAAAAACTTTGATGATGCATTTTTAAATGTAGCGGAATCAGTCATAGGATTAAACAATGAAAAATCACTGACAATATCCACAAAAAAACCGGAAGTAACCTATAAATATTATGCAGAATTTGATATCGTTCCTAAAATAAGAATAACTGATGTAAAAATTTCATATCAAGATACAATAATGTTGCCATATTGGGATATACCCAAGAATATTGATAAAAATCAGTTGACTTATTGGAATACTTTTTTAAAAGAATTATGGAATCATGAATATAAACATATAAGCATGAATAGTGATGCATTAAATAGGATTAAAACCAAATTAGAAAGTATCAGCATTATTACGGATTTGAGCAACACCGGTATCGGACCTGAACTAATAGATGCATATACAAAAATTGATAACAACGCAACAAAAGTTATAGATGATGTTTGGGGCGACACATGCAAATATCATAACAAACTGGATAATACAGAATACGATAAGATATTCACTAAAACCAGATACACTAAACCAAAGTAAATTAATATCACAAAATAGATTGTTAACTATTATTGGAAACGTAATAGTCCGTATATTCCGCGGTTCAATTATAGATTTTTTTGACTTTAATCGGCTCATTTTGTAGCAGCAAAGCGTAATCTTTGCTATGTTTTACTCTGCATCTACAATTTCGGAATTATCCTCAAGGTTATTCACTCCGTTTTCTCGAGAAACAATATTTAAAAATACACCCCTAAGTCTTTCTGTTGATGCTTGGATTTTCACTTTATATGATAAAAAGTGAAAAACAAAAGAGACCTTCTCTAATTCTAAAAGATACAACAAACTTAAATTATTGAGTAAAAATATCCAAAATAACATGGTGGAAAAATGTCAGAAAAAAGCGGAAAAACGTCATTGACAGAATTAGGAATATTCTATATACTCGTAAAATATGGATTTTAAAGGGAAGGATATGGGAGTGACGGAAATAGATATTTGAAATTTAGTAGTTTTAAGAAGTAACAATATGAATCCTTCGGATAAATATGAACGATTTTCACCTGAAAAATTTGGACCTTCAAAAATATTCCAAATTATGCGGGAAATATTATTTCAGGCAATACGTTCTAAGATAATGCAGAAATATGATGAATTAGGACTTTCTTTCAGCCAACGCAACGCATTACGTTGTATTAATCTCAAAAACAGATGCACGCCTGGTGAACTTTCTAAGATGTTATATCAAGAAACAGCATCAGTAGCGAGACTTATTCGTTCTTTAGAAAGGAAAAAACTAATATTAAGAACTGATCATGATAAAGATAGAAGAATAAGACATTTGCAAATTACATCAACTGGAAAGGAATTAGTAAAAAAAATAGACAGAATGCCTATAAAGAAAATTGCTAAAATAACTTCCCAGTTATCAAAAGAGGAAAATGAAATTCTTTGGTATGGATTACAGATTATCCTAAAAGGTTTTAGTAAAATACTATAGGATATTTTTTTCAATAAGTATCTGATAATATCAAATACAGATTATGTTGTATTAATAATACAGTAAAGCGGCAAAAGATTGTTTTTAAAAATTGTATGGAAAAGAAAACTATATTAGTTGTGGATGATGATAAAAATATTATTCAACACATATCATTAATTCTGGAGCGAGTAGGGTATACCGTCTTTGAAGCTCCAGATGTAAATACTGCAATACATCTTATATTTTTAAAAACTCCTGATTTGGTTATTTTGAAATTAATGTTACCTCAAGGGAATATATCTGAAATATGCCAGTTATTAAAAAATGATAAAAAATATCAAAAAATTCCCATTGTAATACTTAACGCTAAAATAAATAAAGATGGTAAACTAATAGGTGAAATGATGGATGTGCAAGAATATATAACCAAACCTTTTAATACTGGTGATTTTATCAATAAAATAAAAAATATAATTAAAACAGAAATGGAAATGTAAAAAACTGAAGTTATTGAAAAATCATTAAATAGATATAATTATTTTAGTATTAATAAGGAAGGGGGCAAACATGTCTCAAAATCCATCTTCTCCGGCCGGAAAAAAAGAAATAAAAACAGAAGGTTTTGTTGATGTCGGGTATTCAATACCTGAAACATATGGTGATGACCGCATTGTAATATTGCCGAGGGACCCGTATTGGCTATTTGCTTATTGGGAAATTACCGAAGGAAAGAGACAGGAAATAAAAAGTAAATATGGCAGTGATATTTTTGAAAAAGCTCATATTGTATTACGTATTCACGATGTGACGGAAGTAAAAAACTTTAATGGAAATAATTCAGTTGGATTCAAGGATAATCCTGCATCTTTAAATGCACAAAATTGGTATATCAGGGTAGATTTTCCGGGAAGGTCCTGGTGTGTTGAGCTGGGACTCAAAACGAAAGACGGAAAATTCATATTGCTTCTAAGGTCAAATATTATTTTGCTTCCTGCAGACAGAGTTTCGGATATTACCGATGAACAATGGATGCTTTTAATGGGAGATTACGACAGATTAATGAAACTATCCGGTGTTGATAAAATCGGTGTCGGTTCATTAGAAATGACAAAGTTGCTTGCAAAAAGATGGGAAATGCTCAATGTAATTTCATCAGGTGCATTTTCGGGTGTAAGTTCATTTAGAAAACCGCTTGAAAAAGAAAAAAAATTTTGGCTTATTGCCGATGCTGAACTAATTATCTATGGAGCAACCGAACCAACGGCAACTTTAACTGTAAGCGGGAAACCTGTAAAATTAAATCCGGACGGTACATTTTCACTCAGATTTGCTTTTCCTGACGGTTTTCAAGAACACGCAATAAAAGCGGTTTCGGAAGACGGTGTAGATGAACGTCATATAACAATAACAGCAGAAAGAAAAACAAAATAAGGTATAAGAAATGCAAATACAAACAGTTTGAAAAATATATGTTTTACTGCGCAGAATATAACAAAAAAATTAAGTGCGATAAAGAAACAACACAAAAAATGTGAAAAGACACAATAAAGGAGGTGATAAGAAAAAATGCTGATAGCGTTAGGTGGTGTTGTTGCATTTATTATAGGTATGTTTTTGTTATTTGGTCAAAAAATTATTTCAGGACTTCCAGTTTATATGTGGAATGATTTTTTAATATTTTTAAAGGGAATGATTTCTTCCGGGCTTGTTATTGGTGGAATTTTAATTATTATATCAGGAATCTCAGCAATCAGAGATAAAATTGAAGTAGAAAAGAAAAAGTAATTTAAAAAATAATTCATTTTTAAATTCAATCAACGGATTAAAAAGGAGTGTTAAATGTTTAAAAAATTGCAAAAGAAACTTGATCCCGTTATCAGTAATTTAAGTAGACCAAAAAAGATAAGTCACTATGTAGTAATCGGACATCCTATGGAAAACGAAATAATTAATAATCCAAGTTATACAATTAAAATTGGAACCGATACTGAAGGTTATTGCGAGGTATCAATTGATGGTGGTGATTGGAGTCGTTGCCGTCATGCAAATAGTTTTTGGTGGTTTGATTGGGCAAATTATCCTTTGGGAGATCACAGTATTATTGCAAGAATCTGCGATAGTAAAGGATCTGTTGTAATATGCAAATCAAAAAGTATAAAATGTATATATAAGAGATAATTTATAGTATAGAAACTATTTTAATAACATATCTGTATATAAAAATAATGGGAAATTAATATTAGGAAAAAGGAGTGAAGATGAATAAGGTTGGTTATTTGTTGATTTTGCTGACTGGACTGGTTATTTGTGGTTGTGAAAATAAGATGAAACAACCATCTATAGATGCAATAAATCAAGCAAAAATGGACATTGCTATTGCAAAAAAAGATATTGATGTAAGAAGAGCAAGTTTATCATTGAAAAATGCTGAAATCTTAGTTGCAGAAGCAGAAACATCATTTATGATAAAAAATTATGCTAATGCAGTATCATCTGCTTGGAAGGCAAGTACAGAAGCAAAATCTATCTTAGATAAAGCAAAGGAGAAAAAGGTTCCTATAACAAAAAAAACAATATCTAAAACTAGTAAAAAGTCACTAATAAAAAGATAAAATATAAGGAATATTATGTCTAACATACCTTTAAAAGGATGGCCATCGGATGTGATAAAAACAATTTTTGGATGGCTTTTTAATACTATAGATGAGCAAGAAATAGTTGCGTTTTATATCGGAAGAACAAATGATATTACTTCTGCTAAGAAAAGATGTGGTTGTGATGAAATATTTACTCTGTATGAAACTGACAATGCAGACAATGCTATTGATGTAGAAGATGCTTTAATAAAAATATTTTCTACTCATCCAAAATGTGATAATGATTTTGAAGATGATGAAGATAAAGTCTCTGATGAATATCTGAATTATGTTTATGTTGCAGTATGGTATTAGGGAATTATTATATCGGCTGGATTGAACAAATATGTTTACCGTTAGTCCCTATAATTCTATAGTATAAAAACATCTTGACATTGACATAATATGAATATTACGTTATAAGTATTTATAGAGGCAGATAATTTTATTTAGATATATCGGGGGAAAAGATGATTATAAAAAAACTGAAGAGGTCATTTCAGGAATTATTTTATGGTTATTCAGAACGCGAGAGATTTATATCTGAAATAGAAGATCCGCTTGATACTTTAATTAAAAAAGCTATTTAAAGTAATCGGTTATAAAATATGAGCAAAGAATTTAAGTTATATAAATAAAAGCATTTATTATGAAGAAAAAAATTCTTGTTGTAGATGATGAAAAGGATGTTGTGTTTGTAATTTCAATATCTCTTATACGCGCAGGATACACTATAATAGTCGCATATGATGGACTTGAAGCACTTGAATTAATTACTAATGAAAAACCGGATTTAGTTATTCTTGATATTATGATGCCAAAGTTAGATGGTTATTCCGTGAAAATAAAACTCAAAGAGTATCCGGAG
>DMMW01000083.1:12055-12684 GCA_003452965.1 Elusimicrobiota bacterium | reverse complement strand
GTCTCACCTCCTAAAAACAAACAACATATATATCTCTATAAACTTTAAAAAACATATATCACGTATTAATAAAATATAAAATTCATCATTAAAATAACGTTAAATAATTATTAAAAAATTCTAATCTTGATTATTATGGATTTAAAATGAATTGATTTTTGATTATTGGTTTAATGCTAATGTGTATTTCTTAATCATTTTATGCGGATGGTAGGATTCTTTTGAATTACGTAAACCGGGGATGCCCAGGTCCTGCTCGCGATTTACATACTTATAATTAACAGCTTCGGCAGAACAGAACATCTGGTTAATTACTTGATAACTACCGATATAATCACTGTTTGCTTTTTCAATATGAACCACGAAAGTTTCTTTATTCAAAGCTTCGCCTAGTGTCACAGCCTCTATTTTGTTATTTATTGTAAGCATACCTCCTTTGATTTTTAAATATTCAAAATTAACCAGCATATCTTTTATAGCTTTTCTTTCTTTTTCCAAACCTTCTATCCCAAAACAGTCTCTATTTAAACACCATTCTTCTTCGAAAAAAATACATTTTTCAATATCATCTTTTGTAATTCTCTTATATTCATATTTATATTTTTCGTTAAACCGCTTAATAAAATTTC
>DMMW01000083.1:3563-11825 GCA_003452965.1 Elusimicrobiota bacterium | reverse complement strand
ATCGGCCCGATAGGATCGTAAATTCTCCAATTATTATCCTTCAATGAAATTACTAAAACAAAATCGCCGATATTAGAAATATGAAATTTATGAGCATATCTCCAAGTAAATAAATTAGTAAATGTGAAATCAGAGATTAATGGATGATACTTTTTAAATAAATCATCGAAAATCGGTTTGTCTTCAAGTTCAATTTTTCTATATTTGGGGAATTCAGGAATCGGTATCATTTTAACAATCTTTTTTTCATCATCATTAAACACAATAATGTACAAATGAAAGCTATAAATATCAATACTAACAACTGTAACAAAATATTAAAACTAAAAATACCTAAAGCAATCGCTCGTATTGCTGAGACTAAAAAAGTTAACGGCAAAAACCACGCTACATATTGAGCCCATAAAGGCAAAGTAGATAACGGAAAGAAAACACCGCTGAACAAAAACATAGGTGTAATAAACAAAAAAACAGGAAAATTAAACATTTCAATATTCCTTACAATGGCAGTAAAACACATACCCATGCTAGAAAAAGTCATACCTGCAATAAAAGAAACCGGCAAAACCCAAAGCGAAAAAGGAAAAGAAACCAAATTAAAAAAAATCATCACAATAAGCATTATTGCACCTGCGAACAGCGATTTGGTTGCTCCCCAAAGCAATTCTCCAAAAACCACATCTTCTATGGTCAGCGGTGTTGATAAGATTGCGTCAAACGTCTTTTGATAATACATCCTTACAAAAGAAGCATACGTAGTCTCAAAAAAACCATGATTCATAATAGCCACAGCTATTAAGCCGGGTCCTATAAATTTTAAATAAGAAATTTGTGTAGAATTATATGTCACATCATTAACCAATTGACCTAACCCTACACCAAAAGCTAAAAGATATAAAAATGGTTCTAATAAAGGTGGAATGAAGTTTACTTTCCATGTTGCCAAATAAACATCATAATTTCTCTGCCATACACGCAAAGATCTCCAGCTAATATTTTTTAAAATTCTTTTCATTATTCTCTTAATTCTCTTCCGGTTGATTTCAGAAAAACATCTTCTAAATTTGCCATCCTCAGCGAACAAATTTCGCTTCCAAACCTTTCGCAAATTTCTGTAAGTTCTTTCTCACCGCCTTTTACATATATATAATAATGTGTTTTTGTCTTTTCGTATTTAAGATTTTTGCTTTTCATATAATTCTCGATTTCGCTATCAGAAGAATATATTTCAATAACATTTGAACCGATATTATTTTCAACCAATTCTCTCGGCCTGCCTTCCATGATTATATCACCCTTATCCATAATAACTATTCTGTCGCAAAGATGTGCGGCTTCATCCATATAATGTGTTGTTAAAACAAAAGTGGTTCCCTGCCCTTTTAGTTGCATAATCGTTTCCCATACCTGATGTTTTCCTTGCGGGTCCAGTCCTGTAGTTGGTTCATCCATAATTAAAAGATTCGGCTTATTTATCAAGGACCTGGCAATAATAAGCCGCCGTTTCATTCCTCCTGAAAGCTCATCAATTCGACTGTCCTTTTTATTAAAAAGTCCTACAAAATGTAGTAATTCTTCACAACGTGCTCTTGCTTCATTCCTGCCGATATCAAAATACCTGGCAAAAACCCGTAAATTATCCCAAACGGTTAAATCCGGGTCAAGATTGTTCTCTTGAGGGCACACACCGATACATGATTTTATCTCACGTGGATTTTTAAGAACATTTTTCCCTAATACTATTAATTCACCTCCGCTTGGTTCAAGAAAACAATATATCATCCTGACTGTTGTTGTTTTTCCGGCACCATTTGGTCCAAGTAGTCCGAAACACTCCTGCTTATAAACAGAAAAATTGACATTATTAACTGCAATTATATTATAAAACGTTTTTGCAAGTTTGCTTGCTTTAACCATTTCTATCTTATTATTTATATTATTCAACATTTTAGTGTTATATTTTTGATGCTAAGAATTCCCTGTTGTTTCACCCTATTCAAGAGAAAAAGCATCTATTAAAGTTTTTAAATCCTTATATCCTTCGGAAAAGGTGCTTATTATTTTCTGGTTATTCCGAATTGCATTGTAAAAATTTTCAAATGCGGCGGTATGTCCTCCATTATCATCAACCACTTCTTTATATTCGGGTTTACCGCTTTTTTTAATAATTATAGTATTATAACCCTGTATGCACATTGTACCTTTTGTGCCAAACACATATAATTGGTTATCATAACAACCGTTTGCTGAAAAAAACAGCGTAATCATGCCGTCAATTCCTTTTTGTGTTTCAAAATGCAATCCGAACGTATCCATATTACCAATTGCCGGATTTACTGAATTATTAAATGAACTTTTTAGTTTCAGTTCACCAAAAAGCATCCTTAAAGTTGCAATTAGATGTATTCCGCCGTCAGAAATAAATCCGCCGATATGCCTGTTTTTTTTCCGCCATTGGGTACATGCATAAATATTATTTTTATCAAAATAGGTCCATTTATTCCATAATATTGAATACGGTTTCCCTATTTTACCTTCATCAATATATTTTTTTGCTTTTAAATACGTCGGTTTATAAAAATAATTTTCTAAAAGCACTTTAACCTGTTTATATCGTTTCTCTAATTCAAGCATTTTTTTTGCCTGCTGTAAATTTGCTCCAAGCGGTTTTTCAACTATAACGTACTTACCTGCTTTTAATGCATCTCTTGTAACAGGATAGTTTAAATATATGGGAAGCACGATGTCAACTGCTTCAACATCTGGACGTTTTAGTAATTCTTTGTAATCAAGCACATACGGCGCACCGCCAACTAATTTTGAAAATTCTTTTGCTTTTTTCTCCGTATGGTTACATAAAGCGGTAATCTCAAACTTATCTTTTAATCGGTTTAATGCAGTAAGATGCAATTTTTTTGCGGCTATACCGCAACCTATAATACCCAATTTAACTTTCTTCATAATCTAATTTAGTTTATCTATAATATTTTATTTGTCAACCACTTTGTTATCTTTTTTAATTGATTTATTTTTATAAATTATGTATTATGTGATTATTGGCTTTTTAATAATCACATAATACACAGATTTTTTAAAAAGGAGGAGAGCGTATGAAAAAAAATGTTTTTATATCGGTAATTTTGTCTTTTTTTATGTTAAATCTGTTTACTATTGCCGGTTGTCAGCAATCCGGTAAGAACTTGAAAACCAAAAAGGATAAGGTAAGCTATAGCATCGGAGTAGATATCGGAAATAATTTAAAAAGTCAGGGATTAGATATTGATTCTGATGTTTTAGCCAAAGGTCTTATAGATGCTTATTCCGGCAAAAAAATATCATTAACTGATGAAGAAATAAAACAAGCTATAACGGAACTTCAACAGGAAATGATGGCAAAACAGGAAGAAAAAAGTAAAGAATCCGGTGACAAAAATAAAAATATCGGTGAAGAATTCCTGGCTAAGAATAAAACAAAACCGGGCGTTAAGACATTACCAAGCGGATTGCAGTATAAAATTATTACTGAAGGTACCGGAGCAAAACCCAAAGCAACCGATACTGTAGTAGTTAATTATTCAGGAACATTAATTGATGGAACTGAATTTGACAGTTCTTACAAACGGGGACAACCTGCAACATTTCCTGTAAATGCCGTAATAAAAGGCTGGACTGAAGCATTGCAACTAATGAAAACGGGTTCAAAATGGGAATTATATATTCCTTCAGAGCTTGCCTACGGAGATAGAGGCGCAGGAAATACCATAGGACCTAATTCAGTTTTAATTTTTACTGTTGAACTTATAGATATACAAAAACCTGCTTCAAAATGAAAAATATTATAACTTTATGGTTATAATACCCGATGATATTTCTATCTTCTGAACACCGTAAGGAAGGTCAACGAATTTTGTCATATCAATAGGCGGTTTCTGTTTTTTGCCAATATGTTTAACAAACACCTGTACCAAGGTATCCGGTAATTTTATACCGTTAATCTTAAGCGATTGAACAACAACCATATACTTACCTTTATTACTGAATATTCTTACCTGCACATCAAATGAATTCTTAAAATTAGAAGCTTTCTTTAAAATTTTACCTATCAAGGAATCTTCTTCTTGTTTAAATACTTCAGCCAAATCAAAAATTACATTTGCCTCAGCCTTTAAAATATCATTACCGACAAACTTCACTTTGACATTATCAACTTCCAATTTTTTGTTTTTTTCCTGAACTAAATAATTAAGATACTCATTTATATCTTGTTCATTAAATACTACTGTCTTTTTTGGCATAGCAGATTTTTTTGAGTTTTTATCAACACTTTTTACTTTATCTATAAAAGATTGTACTTTCTTTACAGATGCCGATAATGCCGGTTTCTTTTCCTTAGACAAATTCTTAATTTCCTTTGAATTTGTAGCAAAGCAATTTCCCGCAATAAATAGAGCTACTAAAACAAAAAATACTATCTTTTTCATATTCCCTCCTGATATAATGTTCCGTCCCGCCCAGCCATTTTAATAAATAGAACCTGTCCCCTTTTTACGTCATATCTTTTATTTTTTTTATTATATCATCAATTTCAAATGGCTTGCCGATAAATCCGTCTGCACAAAACACTTTTGCTTTTTCCATATCAGCTTTCTGAGTTAATGCAGTCAACATAACCACCAAAATATCTTTATATTTATGATTACCTTTTATTCTTCTGCATACTTCCCATCCATCCATTAAAGGTAACCTTACATCCAGTATCACTATATCAGGCATGAATTTGTCAACCTTTTCAAGCCCCTGCTCCCCACTGGTTGCCGTATCAACCTGAAAACCTTCACCGGCAAAATTGATCGAAAGTAATTGATTAATTTTTTTTTCGTCCTCAATAACTAATATTTTTTTCTTTTTCATAATATAGGAATCTTAAAAATAAATTTGCTGCCGACCGGCAGATTATCCTCTATCCATATTCTTCCGTTATGTATTTCAATTATGGCTTTGCTTATCGCTAAACCAAGTCCCGTACCCCGTTCTTTCCTTGAAATATGGGTGTCTATTCTATGATGTTTTTCAAATACCTTTTCTTTTTCTTTGTCCGGAATACCCACACCTTGGTCTCTTATAGTTACCTGTATATCTGAATTAACCTTTTTGGCATCTATATTTATCACTGATTCCGGTGGAGAATATTTTATTGCATTGCTTATTATATTCTGTATTACCTGTTTTATTCTATCTTCATCCACATTTATTTCAGGTAAATTAGATTCAAATTCTACTATTATCTGTATATCTTTCTTATTTATTTTAAACATATTTATCATATTACTAATAAGTTGATTAATATCTGTTTTCTGTTTTATTATTTTAAGGCTTCCGTCTTCAATATTTGATATATCGAGAAAATCCGAAATAAGTCTGCCTAATCTTCGTGATTCTTCCTGTATATATCCGACAAAGGTTTCCTTTTGTTCTTCGTCTAATTTTAATTTTTTATTTTTTAGTGTATCTGCAAATCCCATTATAGATGTAAGCGGTGTCCTTAAATCATGTGATACAACTGAAATAAATTCGGTTTTTTTTCTATCACTTTCCAGTAACTTCAAATTTTCTTTCTTAAGTTCTTCTTCGGCACATCTTAGCTGTGTTATATCATCAACATAAATTCTTACACTATTAAACTGCGGCGTATAATAAATGTTTTCTTTAAAATATTTATTACCTATTTTAATCTCCCAAAGCGTCAAATCGATTTTTCCCTCCTTAAAAATTTCTATAATTTTGAATATATCCTTGGGAATGAATACGCTTGCATCATCTTTTATTTTTAAATCATTCAGAACCCTAGAAACAGCTCTATTATAAAAAATTATTTTCCCTGACAAATCCAATTCCAAGACGGGATCCGGATTAAATTCCGGAAATGAAGCCAGATGTTTTATTTTTTCTTCTACTTTTTTTCTGTCCGTGATATCTTCAAAAATTTCAAGTATCGCCTTCTTGCCCTTGTATATCATTCCGGTATGAGTAACTTGCAATGTTTTCCCGCCAAATACGCACTCCGCTTCAATCGTTGCCGTTTCAGATATATTAATCCCTTTTCTTAACGGACAAATTATACATTGCTTTTTGTCAT
This sequence comes from Elusimicrobiota bacterium, assembly GCA_003452965.1. Classification (GTDB taxonomy): domain Bacteria; phylum Elusimicrobiota; class UBA8919; order UBA8919; family UBA8919; genus UBA9627. The sequence goes on along the minus strand of DMMW01000083.1, from coordinate 5,689 downwards.
CCCTGTATACTGACCAGCATTTCTTTCCAATAATTTTTTCCCTAAACAAATCTTCTAACTTTTTATTAACAAAAAGTATATTCCCTTCTTCGTCTACTATATCCATTCCAAAAGGAATTGTCTGTAATAACGACTGGCTAAAATTATTGCTTTCGCGTAACATCTCTTCTACGCGTTTTGCCTCGGTAACATCAACAAGGGATAAAACCAGATGCTGAACTTTACCGGCAGAATCTTTTATAGGTGTAAGTGTCCAATCCCAATATGTTACTCCTAATTCTGGTTGGCCAGGAAATTTAAACGGTTTTGCTTTAAATGAAATAGGTTCACCGGTATCCCGCACTTTTTTGAAAATAAATTCATTTTCTTCATTCGGCAAAATCCTAAAATGATTTTTTCCTACAAACCAGTCGACAGAATGTTTATTCATTTTAGCGTACGTGGAGTTTACAAAGATAAAGTTGAAATCGGAATCAAGATATGCAAGATGAGCTTCAGTATTTTCGATAACGGCAGCAATAACACTTTTTTCTTCCTTGAGCCGTTCCTCACCTTGTTTTAATTGTCTAAAAATAATATCATGTGGTTTATTAATTCCAATTATTAAAATAGATTTATAAATAAGGTAAAATGATATCAATATAAAAAAATGCCCTAATAAATTTGCAGTATCATAAGCATTTGCATAAAAAGTGAAAAATAACTCAGCAATTATTGAAAGTGTAATTGATAAAATCAGCAGTTTAAAAATATTTAAATCAAACTCTTTGCGTATTTTCCATAATAAATAAAGCGAACCCGAAAAAAACAGAATAATAATATATTCGCTTATTTTTTTGAATCGGGTAAGTCCTATTCCGTCAATATAACAATTTGGAAAAATGTTCCAATAAAAAATACTTGCGAATAAAGCTGAAATTATCACAAAGAAAATTGTTACTACCAATTTTTCATTAAATTTTCTTTTTACAAAGAATGGAGCGATAAAAAAAGAAATTCCGGTTACATATCGCATTACAATCCATAATTGCGTTGATATATTAGCACCGTAATGTTCAGGAAATACACCCATACCTTTATAACTGATTATGTGAAACAAATTTATAAATCCGGTAAATATAAAAGATATACCTAAAAATAAATAGAAGTGATTGTCAGTATATTTACGGGCATTCCACGTGAAAATAAACACGCTGAATGCTATTGCAGAAATAACCAATTCGGCTATTGAGTGAAATAGAAGATAGTTATACGTATTTATTACATATAATGCAATTAGCAACAAAAAACCAAATACAATATTTACATACTTTTCATACATATAATTTCTACATAGAAGAAAAGCCAATTTTATAACAATTGACTTTTTACCGTGTCTATTTTATTTGATTATAATTCTTTTTAATAGTTTGTCAAGTGATTATTTATTGTCTGTTATCTTATATATTTCTTGAGACATATTTAATATTTCTGTCACTTCTTTATCTTTCATATCGGGAAAATATTCATAACAGGATGCGATATTAAATGAACTATCTCTACTTACATATAAGCAGATTATATCATCAACTTCATCTTTAACTAAATTGAATGCTTCATAATATGCAACAGGTATTGCGACAAAAATTCTACCTGCTTTATTTTCTTTTGCATATTTTATCGCTGCAAGCATCGTATAACCTTTACTGAGCATATCATCCACTATTATAATTGTACGTTTTTCTAAATTTGGAAAAGTTTTAAAACCGCGAAATAGTTTATCTCGCCGTAATACTTCTTCATATGCTTTATCAATAACAGGTTCTATTTCTTCATTATCAACATGCTTTTGTTTTATCAATTTATCATTTATAATAATATGTCTATCCAGAGTTATTGCGCCGTATTCCATATAATCATTATCAGGTACTGGAATCTTCTCTAAAGTTATCGGTTCTAAATAACTGTAATATTTCTTTGCAATGGGATAACCGACTGATATTCCGCCTCGCGGAATACCTAGCACGATTATATTATTAAATATTTTCTTGCTGATTTTCATTTTTTCCGCAAGCTTTCGGCCTGCTTCAAACCTGTTTCTGAAAATAACCATACTTTATTTGATTCTGTTTATAGAGTCATAGGGT
>DMMW01000083.1:0-3346 GCA_003452965.1 Elusimicrobiota bacterium | reverse complement strand
TCGGCTACATGTTCCTGTTCATCTATTATTATATGTCCTATCTCATGTTCAAATATCTCAAATTCATATTGCAACTCTTTTCTATAATCCCATATCTTTTGATATATTTGCTTATAAAAATCAATTGCATTTTTTTCACCTTTAATATTAACTTCAAAGATTTCCTTTCTATCTTTTGCATGGAATGTTTCTGCCATACTCATAGTTGGTTCGCCATTTAAATAATTTCCTATAAGATTACGAAACTTTTTTTCATGCTTTTCTTCATCCGATGCAATCTCTTTCAATCTTTCAACCACTTTTTCTGCATTTTCACCTTTTACGAGTTCTGCATGCGCCAAATATTGAATTCTCGCTGCATGTTCTAATTCCAATGCTTTGTTCAACATTAAAACTAATTCTTGCTGAGTTTTTGTATTAATCATATTTTCTCCTAAAAACATTTAAATAATAATGCCCATTAGAGGTCTAAAAAGACCTCTAATGGTATATTTTCATTGAAGCTCCACGGGCTGACTCTACGTAAACCTTCCTTTTAACATCCGGCTACCGTCATTTGTTCACCGCAGCAAGACAGATTCATAGTTTCCGAACATCCACATTCGTCAACCGTTACAACCGCTCCGCATTGCGAACAAGTATATTTCTGGTTTTTCTTAACCTTTTTATTACTTTTCCTTTTCGCGGTTTTCTTTTTCATAAATTATCACCCCCTTTTTTATTAGGTAATGTCAAAAATGACATATTATTGAAAAATTTGGTTTTGAACGATATAGATGTTTTTAGCCGAATAAATCGTTAAAAAATTGGTATGTTTGACGAGCATAGCGAGGAGTTTACCAATTTTCGGTTTATGAGGCGTCAATAAAACATCGTCTAGTGAAAAACCATGATTTTTCATAATATTTTTGACATTACCTTTTATTAATTGGTAATTAGTAACAGATGTAGTTGCTCAATAATTAGGTAACTTTTTTACTAGCTCGTTCATCCGTTGACGTCACCCTTGAACGAAGTGAAGGGTCTAAAAACCTTTTTAAATAGAGATTTTTCGCTTCGCTCAAAATGACAGCATTAGAATTGGCAGATTTTTTAAAAATAAAGGGTTACCTATTTAGTGAGAATTAACAACAGCTCCTATTTAATTTAAATTAAACATTTCAAGAAATTTTTCCAATCTAACTCCTGCCCAATACTGCTTATAAGAAAAACTAACCAGTTCACAATTAACACCTCCATAAAAACTTTTTTCGCTAACTAATCATATTATTATGATGATTAAAATAACATTAAATAGAAATTAAAATATTTTAATGTTATTTTTTTGAGTCCCCTACTGGAGATTATTCACGGAGGTCGGACCCACTGGACCGAACTAATTATTTTGAGTTTCCAGTTGGGAACTCCAAAATAATTATAAATAACTCCGAAGCATATTTGTTCACGGAATCCGTACCAACTGGAACGGATGAGTAAACAACCCCCTGTGTTAGTTATTTTTCGGTCTTTTTGAAAAAAAACTACAGGGGGCAAATCAAAGTTTTGATGCGAAGCGAGAGATTTTTAAGATGTTTATGCAAGGAGTCAAACCACGGAGTTCGCCCGCCTTTGGGTCGAGGTCTCGCCCCTTTGGGGCGGAGACCCACTGGACCGAACGGGATAACAATATAATCCGTTGCAGAGGCTACGGATTCCTGGCATAAAAAAAATACTCTTTAAGTTATAAAGAGTATTTTAACAAGAATATACTTTTAATTCGACAATGGTGATACCGGTTTGATATTGGCTTTTAAGTTCTGCGTCCAGTTCCCCGTTGCATACCTACTTAATGTTCATACAGTTACTATATCAAGTAACTTTTTTAGATAATTATGCGTAACGAAGTGAATTACAATGGAGGTGAGGGGTTAAACTTCGCCTGCAGCTACGCTTAACTTATTATCACGACCATTATTAAACTTACTTCTGACTGTTTATTAAACCCATTAACATTTTAGATATTTCTTCGTATTTACAATAGAATTCTCTATATCTTTCATCCGAAATATTGTTTTCTTCTTTTATTAATTCTAAAATGGAGACGCACTCGTAAACAGAACCTCTTGCTATAATATAGAAATTTTTCTTGTCTGCTTTAGAAAATTTACCGCTGCCTTCAGCAATGTTTATAACAGTGCTAATTTATGCCCTGCGAATTTGGTCTCTTAAATATGAGTCAATCTGCTTGTTCTGTTTTAAGTATAATAATATATTTTTGTTTGTTTCTTTTGCCTTTTTGTAAACAGTTAGGTTTTCAAAATCAAACATATATTAGAACCAGTAATTAGGAAGAGTAATTAGTAGTTAGGAAAAATTTCTGCTTTTGTAAATTTTCTCTCCATATCCTAAGAACTAACTACTAATTACTAATTACTAACTACTCAAAATTTATGCGAAGCAGAAATTTTATGGAGGTGAGGGGGATCGCCTGCCCGCCAAAGATGTGTCAGCAATGTGGCGGATAGCCACGATTATTGATGACACGTCTATCGAAGGCGGGAACCCCTGACCTATCTTCCGAAATATTAAAGATTCGTTAGCATTAGATTCTTGGTGGAGGTGAGGGGGATCGAACCCCTGACCCCTTGCATGCCATGCAAGTGCTCTCCCAGCTGAGCTACACCCCCATTAATATATTTCAAAAGATCTTGCGAAACTGGTAATTCCGATGGGACATCGGAACGTCCAGCTGCCCGCCACTAAACCGTTGGCGGGTCCGCCGAAGAATCAGTGGCGGAAGCTACACCCCCAAAATTTTTCGCTAACGCTCAAAATTTTAGTAATTGGTAATTAGTAATTTGTAATTAGAACTTTGATATTATCTTATAAACTGCGAAAAATTTTCCCTAATTACTAACTACTCACACTAACTACAAATCTTTTATCTTTCACAACACTAAAATTATTGCTTCGCTTACTATTAAAGTCAAAATCAGTAAATTTCTACTTCACTATATAATTAAAAGATATCTATTTATAATGTAAAAAGGCAATTTATTAAATCGCCTTTTTATTTTACTTAAATATTCTTAAAAATCAATGATTCTGATATTAAATACTATTTTTTCTCCATCATCTTTTCAGGCATCTTCATTTCTTCTGACATCTGACCTTTATGCATATTACTTTTCATCATTTTTTTGTCGGGCATACATTTTTCCATCATTTCCTGACATTCTTTGTTATCCATTCTCATCATCATTTTGTGTTTGCCCATCATCTGCATCATTGGATGATGACCGGTTGAAATCGTATAAATTCCAACTGATAAAACCAATGCGGCTGAAATCCACAATAATACCGCTAT
>DMMW01000085.1 GCA_003452965.1 Elusimicrobiota bacterium | reverse complement strand
ATCCGAAACAAATCCTTTTACTCCGTAAGAACCGTCATCTGTAGCTATATACATTTTATCTGAGATTTCATTCATTTCTTTTTCAAGTATAATTAAATCTTTGGAACGTGCACCAAGAATTGTTATAACTTCATTCCCTTTTTCTTTCAAAGCTTTTGCTATGGGATATATTACGGCAGTTCCTACTCCGCCTGCAATACATATAACAGTACCAAATTTTTCTATATCTGATGCAATACCTAACGGGCCAACTACATCTAAAATGTAGTCGCCTGATTGTAATTCACCAATTTTTTTTGTCGTTTTGCCTACTTCCTGAATAAAAAGTGTTATTGTACCTTCAGCAATATTTTTTTCAGCTACCGTTATTGGTATTCGCTCACCTTTTTCATTAAGACGCAATATTACAAACTGTCCAGGAAGTACTTTTTTTGAAATATCAGAAGCTTGTATCACAAATTTGTTTATCTGGTGAGCTACAACTGTTTTTTCTATTATCTTATACATTGATTATCTCTTTTTTGAACCAGATTTTTTTATAACCTTTTTTTCGACCGGTTTATTTTCTTTTTTAAGTCTATCTATCATCTGTTTCGTTTTCTCCATATTTGGATTTAATGCAAGTGATTTTTCAAAATATTTCAGTGCTTCATCATTTTTTTTCTGTTGCATAGATGCTCTTCCCAAATGATAATATGCCCAAGTTTCATCTTCTGGGGGTATTTCTAATTTAATTGCTTTTAATATATTTTTTTCTCCTAATAAATATTTTCCTTTATCTATTTCAATTACTCCCATTAAATAATAGCCCAATCCAAAACTTTTATTCTTACGTACAAGCGTTTCTGCAATTTCAAATGCCTCATTCACCTTTCCAGCTGAATATAGTCCTTTTGCTTTATTAATTCCTGTATCAAAATCCGAAGAAATTGTAAACCATTGACTAAGTTGTAATCTGCCCCAGGGATCTAATTTTGGACGTATCGTAAGAAGTCCTTCTATTTGATGCAAAAGAATTCTTTTTTCAGATTTTAATTTTTCTATTTCACCGTCTCTTGCCCCTATCTGCACCAACAAACCTATATTTTCTTTTTGCTGCAACCAATAACTACCCAATATTGTAAGTGCTGTTAAAATAAGAAGACTTGCCCCGATTTTTTTTTCAAGTTCTTTATTATTAAAATAGTATTGCAGTATATATTGAAATACTACAAAAAACACCGCTATAATAGCAAATATCCAACTCATATTCCGCTGCCTTGTGAAAACTTCTCTTCAGATGTAAAAAATTCTTCTTCTATTTCTTTTTTCTTTGCTTCGAGATATTCATCGATTTTTGTTGTTATGCCTTCAAGTGATTCTATTTTTTTAATACGTTCTTCAATTTTTTCCTGTTCCTTAACCATATACTTTATTGCTTCAGCCACAGGATCAGGAAGCTTACCGTGTTCCAGCATTTCAATATCCTTTTGTGAAAAACCCACACCGACACGGGCAGGTATTCCAACTGCTGTTGAATTTGGCGGAATATCAGAGACAACTACGGAACCAGCCCCTATCCTGGAATTATCTCCGATAATTATCGGACCCAAAACGGCGGCGCCCGTACCAATAACAACATTATTTCCCAAAGTAGGATGTCTCTTTCCTTTTTTTAAAGAAGTTCCACCCAATACCACCCCTTGATAAATCAACACATCATTACCAATCTCTGTTGTCTCACCAATAACAACACCCATCCCATGGTCAATAAAAAATCTTTTGCCTATTTTTGCACCCGGATGAATCTCAATACCGGTAAAAAATCTTGCAATTTCCGAGATTATTCTGGCAATTGTAAATCTACTATGCTTATAAAACCAATTAGATAAACGGTAATACCATAAAGCATGCAGTCCCGGATAGCATAAAAGAACCTCTACAATATTTTTTGCGGCAGGGTCTTTTTCGAAAATTACCGATATATCTTCTCTTAGTTTTTTAAACATATAAAATACGCTCTGTGTAATCTGTGTTCTTAATCGGTGTAATCAGTGATTGTTGCCTGCCTGCCGAATCTTTAGCATAGGCATGGGGTTTTTCGACAATCACATTATATAAAAATTTTGTTAAAAAACAAGGATTTGTGCCAGGCACATACTTTTACACTTATCGGCATTACTTCTGTTTCAGAACTTATTTTTATGATAAATATACAAAATTTTGCAGTTTTTTGCCAAAAATCACCTAATTTCTTTTTTCAATAATCTATTATGATTTATAATCCCAGTTATATTTTATCTTACTTAAGGGAATTATAGTAACTTTTGCACTTAACTTGTAATATTGTTTTCCCGGATACACAATCCAGAGATGAGAAAGCTTTAGGTCGTTGATTGCTAAATGAATTGAACGAGTTATTTTAGGGGCATCTGAATACTTAAATTCTATCCCCCAGTTCTTACCTTTATTTTGCCAAAATAAATCTAATTCTGCGCCATTATGCGTATTCCAAAAAAACAGTTCCTCATTTTTCTTGTTAAGTGATTTTGATATGCATTCAAGTGCAAATCCTTCCCATGATGCTCCGACTTTATTATGAACAGCCAGTTGATTGAAATTCTGTATTGATAATAAAGAATGAAGAATTCCCGAATCGCGAATATATATTTTAGGACTTTTTACAAGACGCTTTCCTATATTTGCATACCAAGGCTGTAAAATCCTCATCATGAATGTATGTTCAAGTATATCTATATATTTTCTTACAGTCATATCTGAAACACCGAAAGACCTGGCAAGTTCAGAATAGTTTAATATGGCGCCATGATAATGACTCAGCATAAGCCAGAATTTCCTCAGTGTATACGACGGTATTGTAATCCCAAACTGTGGTATATCTCTTTCCAGAAACGTACTGATATAATTCGAAAGCCACAAGAAACTCTCATTATCATTTCGTGACAAAAATGAGCGGGGCAGACCTCCTCTAAGCCATAGCTTCTTAATATTATTTGCTCCAATATCAGAAATGGAAAAACCTCCAAGACTATAATACCCTATCCTTCCGACAAGAGATTCTGAGCTTTGTTTCATTAAATTCCCGGATGCACTTCCCAAAATCAGATACTTCTGTTTTGGATTTTTATCAACAAGATATCGCATTACTTTGAATAAATCTTTATGATGCTGTATTTCATCTATAACTATTAACCCTGTCAAATCTTCCAGCGTAATCTGCGGGTTTTCAAGACGGGTAACGTCTTGCGGATTTTCCAAGTCGAAATAATGATTATATCTCATCCGGTTTGCAAGAAACGTTTTCCCGGATTGTCGTGGTCCAAGAATAGCTGTTACCGGGAACAACTTCATTAAGCACTTAATCTCCGTAACATCCTGTTTTCTTTGTATTATCGTTTTCATGATTAGTATTATAGATTGTTATCCAAGAAATGTCAAGCGTATTATATGATATTTCCTGGTTATGTCTATACTTAATTGAGAGCGGGGCAAGGCTTTCTTAATTGTTTAAACTCTTACTTATCATTTTCAGTGATTGTTACCTGCCTGCCGAAGCTTTAGCGTAGGCATGGGTTTTTCAACAATCACATATAAAAAATATTCGAGATTGCCTTTCGGTCCTTTTATAGGTGAGTTCGTTTCGTTGATTAATTTTAAATCTATACTTTTAGAAAACAATTTTATTTTTTCAATTGTCTGTTGACGGATATTTTCGTCTTTAACAACACCTTTTTTTGTTGAACCGCGAGGCGCTTCAAATTGTGGCTTTAATAGTGCAATTATTTCGCCGTCATTTTTAACTAATTCTTTTACTTTCGGTAAAACCTTTTCAAGCGATATAAATGAAACATCTATTACAGCAAGGTCAATTTCTTCTTTCAATAAAGTTTTATCAAAATACCTTATATTTGTTTTTTCTATATTTATAACCCTGGAATCATTTCTTAATTTTAAATCCAGTGTTCCGTAGCCGACATCTATGCAATATACTTTTTTTGCACCATACTTTAAAAGACATTCTGTAAATCCTCCTGTCGATGCCCCGATGTCCAAACAAATTTTGTCTTTAACATTTATGGCGAATTCTTCCAGCGCTTTCTTTAGTTTTATACCGCCGCGGGAAACAAACTCGTCTGTTTCTTTAATTGAAATATTATCGGCTTCGGAAACGGAAAAACCTGACTTGGTAACAATTTTATCGTTAACAGAAACTTTGCCTTCCATTATCAGCGCGGTTGCTTTATTACGGGAGGGAACAAGTCCTCTTTGGAATATTAAAACGTCTAATCGGATTTTTTCAGCCATTCTTTGATATTACTGTAGATAGTATCTTCGGTGAGTCCGTATTTCTTTCTTATATCGCTCTGTTTGCCGTGTTCAATAAACTTATCCGGTAAACCAATTATTTTAATTTTTACATCTTCATCTTTTAGTAATTCACATACCGCACTTCCATATCCGCCTGAAATAACATTTTCTTCTATAGTAACTATTTTTTTCACTTTTCGGGCAATTTCCTTAATTAAATTTACATCAAGCGGTTTTATAAAACGGGCATCTACTATCCCGCAAGATATGTCTTCGGCTTTAAATTTTTCAGAAACTTTTAGAGCTGAATTCACCATATTTCCTACCGCAAATATATAAACATCTTTTCCTTCCATAATTAATTTGGACTTGCCAATTTCCAATATTTGAGGTTCAATATCCAATTTAACACCTATCCCCTCACCGCGAGGATATCTGATTGCTACCGGTTTATTTAAATTAACTGCTGTCGCCAACATATTTTGTAATTCATTTTCATTAGAAGGTGCCATAACAACAATATTTGGAATCATTCTTAAAAATGTTAAATCAAAAGCACCTTGATGAGTTGCACCGTCTTCTCCGACTATCCCTGCTCTATCAATCGCAAAAATAACGGGTAAATTTTGCAGACAGACATCATGTATTATTTCGTCTATCGCTCTTTGCAAAAAAGTAGAATAAAGTGCGACTACCGGTTTATATCCGGCTCTTGCCAGGCCTGCCGCAAAATTTACTGCGTGTCCTTCAGCTATTCCAACATCGAAAAATCGTTTTGGGAATTCTTTTTGAAAATTTGTTAACCCGGTGCCATCAGCCATTGCAGCAGTAATAGCAACTACCTTTGAATCCATTTCTGCAAGTTTAACAAGTGTCTGAGAAAAGATTTTTGTATAAGTAGGATATTTTGGCTCTGATAACGGTTCCCCGGTAATTACATTAAATTTTCCCACACCATGAAAAGCGGTTGCATTTTCTTCTGCGGGCTCATATCCTTTTCCTTTTTTTGTAATAACATGTAAAAGAACCGGACCTTTCAAATCCTTAACTTTTGTAAGTATTTCAATTAATTTATTAATATCATGCCCGTCAATAGGTCCTAAATAAGCAAATCCCATTTCTTCAAACAACATTCCCGGAAATAATAGGACCCTGAATCTCTTTGCAACCCGCATAATCTGTGAACCCCAGAAATGTATCCTTGACAAGAATCTTTCCACTCTTTTATAAAGTCGCGAATATAATCCACCGGTTAATAGTTTTGTCAAATATGCTGCTAATGCTCCCACGCGATGCGAAATGAACATCTCGTTATCGTTAAGAATTACCAGCATATCTGTTCCGGAATGTCCCGAATTTAAAAGTCCTTCATATGCAAGCCCGCCGGTCATAGCACCGTCTCCGACAACAGCAACAACTTTATAATCCTCGTTATTCATATCGCGTGCAACTGCAAAACCTAACGCAGCAGAGATAGCAGTGGATGAATGTCCCGTACCAAATGCGTCATATTCCGATTCAGAAATTCTCGGGAATCCGCTTATCCCGTCTATTTGTCTTAGTGTTTTAAATTGTTCTCTTCTTCCGGTAATTATTTTATGCGGATACGCTTGATGACCTACATCCCACACAATTTTGTCCTTCGGAGTATTTAATACATAATGGAGTGCTATCGTAAGTTCTACCGTTCCCAAAGAAGGTGCTAAATGCCCTCCGATTTCAGAAACAGTCGAAATCATTAGTTTTCTAATATCATTTGCAAGTTCCGGAAGCAATTCCTTTTTTATTAATCGTAAGTCTGATGGTTTATCTATTTTATCCAATACACTCATTTAAACCTCTAATTTTAAAAATTGTGGTATAGTTAAATAGTGTGATAGCGCGATAGCGCTATGAATTTTTATTTATTTTTAACATACACCATCTCACAATCGCACAAACCCACTATCGCACTAGTAGTTTCTATCAACTATATAATCTGCTAATTGTTCAAGAATAATTGCCTTTCTCCCAAATATTTTTAAGTCCTTTTTTGAATTACTAATTAAATTCTTTGCTTTGTTTTTTGATTCTTCGATTCCATAAACAGATGGATATGTCAATTTATTATTTTTAATATCCGAACCTTTTTTTCCAAGTTTTTTCTTATCGCCGATAATATCTAAAATGTCATCTGAAATTTGAAATGCAAGCCCTATTTTTCTGCCATAATCTGATATTGCTTTAACCTTTTTCGGTTCAGCATTTGCCAAAATCGCTCCTACTTTCAAAGACACTTCTATCATCTTCGCCGTTTTATGAACATGTATATACTCCAACTTTTCTTTCAATTTTTGTTCACTGTTTACTGCCTGTCCGCCGTAGCTCTCAGAGCATAGGCGGATATACTGTATACTGTGTACCGACGTTATAATGTCTTCAACCTGTCCGCCAACCATTCCTTTAGTACCGGAAGCTAAAGCGATTTCTTTAACAACTTTAGAATCCATAATTTCAAATGCTTTTGTTAAAAGTCCGTCTCCTGCAAGTATCGCAATCGCTTCACCAAACTTTTTATGGGATGTTAATTTACCTCTGCGGTAATCGTCGTCATCCATCGCGGGTAAATCGTCATGGATAAGCGAATATGTATGTATCATCTCAATAGCACAAGCAGTCGGAATAATATTTTTTGACAAACCTCCGCAAATCTCACCAGCAATAAGGCACAAAATAGGTCTTAACCGTTTCCCACCGGCAAAAATGCTATATTGCATAGCGGTATTAATAATATTTGGTTCTTCTTTATCAACAAAAAAATATTTCTTAAGTGCGCTGTCAACTATTTTTTTCTTTTCTGAAAGGAAATTCTTTAAATCCATATTTTCTGATTTTATTAAATTTAGGCAGGATTGTCAACCAGAAGGGTTTTTGAGTGAGTGATTAAATATTATTATAGTTATATTTCTATTATCGACAAATTGTAAATCCTATTGACAATTTGTCCACCTCTTCATTTAAGTGATTTTGTTCTTATGGAATTCCAGAAAAATAGATTATGTTTTTACTATTTATTGAATAATTTTCAAACTTATTTTACATTATCCTACAATGAGCTAAACATACCTAATAATTGTAGGTTCTCTCTATTTAAATGAGGCGGTTTTGGAGAAGGAGTGGTTCGTTATCAAAGATTTCTTTTGGAGTACCTTCAATAATTTTTTTACCTTTGTTTAGAATAACAACCTTATCACATATCTCACGTATTACATACATATTATGTCCCGCAATTATTTTTGTATGATTAAAATTCTTCAATAAATCTACGAATTCTCTGCATGTAGTTGGATCTAAATTCGCTGTGGGCTCATCTAAAACAAGTATTTCCGGTTCCATTGCCAATACAGATGCTAAAGCAACCCTCTTTTTTTCTCCATAGCTAAGATGATGCGAAATTCTATCTCCATAACCAGGTAAACTGACTGCTTCAAGATATTTCTCAGCTCTATGAACGATTTCCTCTTTTGAAAGACCTAAATTAAGCAATCCAAATGCAATATCATCAAAGACAGTAATCATAAATAATTGATCATCTGGATTTTGAAAAAGAAGTCCTATCTTTTTTCTGATTTCAAATAGATTTTCCTTTTTAATTGGAATATCAAATATTTTAATTGCCAAATCTTTACCAAAAACACCGCTTAAATGTAAAAGCAAGGTTGTTTTACCTGCACCATTAGGACCTATTATTCCCACTGTTTCTCCCTCATGGATATCCAGCGAAAAATCATCCAATACTTTTTTGCCATCAGAATAACTAAAAGATAGATTCTTTATTTCAACCGCTTTTCTCATATAAAAATCCTCACAACTAATAGAATAGCAATAAATGAAATTAAAAAAATGATATCAGAATTTTTAATTTTTAGTTGTTCTATAGTATTTATTTGTCCTGAAAATAACCTTGAACACATCGCTGAATAAATACGTTCGCTGCGTTCATAAGCACCTATGAACATAGAACCTATTATATTTCCAAGAGTTTTAAATTGCAAAAAATTCCTTTTGCCAAAGTATTTCAATTTAATTGCTCTTTCTTTTCTCATCTTTTCATCAATAAAAACAAAAATATATCTATACATAAAAATCATATTTATGGTTAATATCTTTGGAAATTTGAATTTTTCTAATGCTTTTATTAAATAATGAAATTTTGTTGTAGATGACAAAAGCGTCAAGATTAAAATAGAAAATACTGATTTAATAAAAATACCTTTTAATACATTTGAACCATAAAAAGTGGCTGATAATACTATAAGCAATATAAAAGGAAGTAATATAAAAAAGTTTTTAATAAAATGCTTTACAGGAATTCTGCTTATTATAATTAAAATAACTATAATAGAAAAGTAAATAATAAATTTAGTATTCTCCGCGGGTAAAGTTGATAAAATAGTAAAAATAAATCCTAAAAAGGCAATAAACTTCACCCGCGGATCTAATCTGTGAATAAAACTGTGCAAATGAGAATACTTATCAATATAAAGATGTTCCATATGAAAATGGGGTCAGACCCCATTTAGGACTCAATAAATAGAACCGTCCCCATTAATTCTTTTTTAATAATTTTATTAAACCGTAAGTAGCAAGAAAGGTAAAAATCACACCAATAAATCCTGCCAATGCAGTAGAAATCTTTTCATTTTTTATAATTGAAACCGCATAATCCGGCATCAGTCCTTTGAGTATTTCTTTACCTTCTGAAAAATGTAAAAAATCTTTGTTTTCTGCAACTTTTTCAAGCCCATCAGGAAAAGAAGATGCAAAAGGTGACAAAAATACTGCAAGAATAACTGCAAATAATAATCCTATCAAAATTAATTTTTTATTATTCATAATATTCTCCAGAAATCAGATTTTTTTAAGTTCCAACAGATCCAGTCTTATTTTGGTTAAAAATCCTATAACCATCACTGTAATTATTCCTTCCCCTATGCCTATCAATGCATGAACACTTGCCATTGCTATCAAACTTACTTTGAATGGAACAATTCCAGAAATAGAAAGTTGGAACGCGCAAAAAGCAGAAGCAAAAATTATCGATGTCCAGGAAGCAATAAAAACAGATGCAATTCTTCCGAATATTTTTATAAGCAAATTATAAATATAATACCCACCAATTGCACCAATTATACCCATATTGAAAACATTTGCTCCAAGCGCAGTAATCCCTCCGTCTTGAAAAACAAGACATTGGATTATAAGTACGGTGGTCATTATAACCAATCCTGAAAACGGTCCAAGAAGAATTGCAGCAAGTACACCTCCCATAAAATGTCCAGAGGTACCGCCAGCAACAGGAAAATTTAGCATCTGTGCAGCAAAAATAAATGCAGAGACAACACCAAATAAGGGAACCTGCTTTTCTTCAATGTTATTTTTAAGATTTTTTAAGGCGATTCCAACCGCTACAATTGAAATCCCGTAAAAAACAGAGAATGTTTTAGCGCTTAAGAATCCATCTGGTATATGCATAACTTACCTCCTTGCGCACGGAATTCGGAGCTACTGCACCGAACGAGTACGCAACCCCCTGTGTTTAGTTATTTTTCGGTCTTTTGAAAAAAAACTACAGGGGGCAAATCAAATTTTTTGGATGTCTTTTGCAAGGGGTAACTATCTTTTACATTTAAAACTCCGTATGAAAGCCAAAAGCAATTTTTTCATTGTTTTTACTAAAATCTTTATTCCCGTAAGCAAAATTAACAGCTGTTATTTCCCCTAATTTATACCTAATACCAACCAGCCAATTTTCAAATTCATTTTCACGCCCGACAATTTCTCCTACAAAATCAATTTTTTCTAAAGGATATTCAACCGCTGCACTGTATACCATTTCTCCTTCTATATATTCATCTCCACTTGCTTCATATCCAAAATTAAGGTGTAAATCAAATGGTTTAATATTTTTTGAAATAATTCCGTTAAGGAAATATTCTTTTGAACCAAGTTCATTATTGATACTAAATGCAAAAATATCTTTTATTAATAAAAATTTTAGTCCAAGTGTAGTTGTACCAAGCGGTTCGGTTAGTTTCGGCTTTATTTGATAAGGTAACGAAATACCGACATCCATTTTATCGGTTATACCGTGCTTGAAAGATACTCCACAAGAATGATTTCTAAGAATATCTTCTTCCTTGACATTGTCATACCCTACTTCCAGTTCATATTTGCCGATATCTACGATTCCTACATCATCCGTAGTAAGCGGATGTGCTGCAAATAAACCATTCCCCAATAATATCATATAACAAAAAAACATAATAATATTTCTTTTTAACATTATATCTCCTTTTTTTACTTAAAAATATTTTACTTCTTGCAACTAAGTTATAAATTTAATACAATATTTATGGTGGGGGTTAGTTCTTTAATCGGGGCTATACTTCCACCATTTTTATTTATTAAGATATTTATCACCTCCTTAAATTAAATTGTTTTTCTATTTCACCACCTCCTTTTATTGCTACTAATATCATATTCGTGCTACTGATAAAATAAAAAAAATCACGATGCTGTTACACTCAGCGTGCTGTGTTTTACACCTTTCATAGCTTTTAATGTATCTGCAAGTTTTTTTATTTCCGGAGAATTTCCACGAACTGCGATTATTTCAAGACAATTATCGTGGTCAAGATGTATATGTTGCGTAGAAACTATCGCTTTCTGAAAATCATGCTGTATATCCATAAGTTTATCAACCAATTCTCGCTTGTGATGGTCATAAACAAGTGTTATCGCCCCGGCAATTTTTCCGCCTTTTGTCCATTGTTCTTTCACAAATTCTTGTCGAATCAGGTCTGCAATTGCCTTAGAACGATTAGTATATTTTTTCTCTTTTATTAATTCATCAAACTTTTTTAATAATTCTGAATCTAACGAAACACCGAATCGATGTAATTTTTTCATTTGAAAATTCCCCACATTAATAGTTTAATCCGCCTAAATGCGGAGCTTTTGGCGGATATCCATTTTTAAAAAGTCTGTCATTTCGTGCTACTATATTTACAATTGTAGCACAATATAAAATTTCTGTCAAG
>DMMW01000059.1 GCA_003452965.1 Elusimicrobiota bacterium | reverse complement strand
TACCTTAGAGCGGATTATACACTAATGAAGTAAAATCTTTATTAGCAAAAGCAAAAGAGAAAAAAACTGCTACGAAAAAAATCAACAAGAAGTAACTAAAAATAGGTATATTGAATTCAATAGAGCCAAACATAATCCAGACTACAGATGAAGGCAAGTAATCAAGGTGGACGGGAGGAGATATGGAGAACATCAAGTTTCTGATATTCGTTTTATTATCAGTGTTTGTTGTCTGTGGCTGTGCAAGTCCAATGAAGAAACCGGCTTTAAATGCCATTACTCAGGCAAGATTGGACATTGATGCTGCTAAAAATAATATTGCTGTGAAGAGCGAAAGATTATCTTTAAGAGATGCTGAATCATCACTTGTAAAAGCCAATTTATCGTTTGCTGGAAAAGATTATACCGATGCAAAATCATTTGCTGAGAAAGCATCTGAAGAAGCAAAATCAATAATAAAAGAAGCAAAAGAATTAAAAGAGAAAAGGATGGCTAATGAAAGAAAAGCATCTGAGAAAAAAAAGATACCAATAAAAAAATCACTGAAAAAGTAAATTTATGCTTATCAAAAATTACGATATAGTTAGTATAAATTTAGTAAAAAGGAGGTTAGATATTCATGAATAAACAGTTTTTGTTAATATGGTTGTGTTATTACTTTTTACTTTTTGCCTATACTGGTTGTGCTAAAAAGGCAATTGTAAAACAGATGCCCTCAATACCAGCAGTTACTATACCTACTCCTGATACTGAAGAGCGACCTTCAACAAAATGGAAAGATTATAAGAAAATTCCACATTTGGGAACAGTGTATTTTGATTTTGATTCCGCAATGTTAAAAGAAGAAGCAAGGTCAATTTTATTTAAAAATTCAAAATGGCTTAAAAACAATCCAGAAGTAGCAATTGTTATTGAAGGACATTGTGATGAGAAGGGTTCAACGGATTACAATATGGCTTTAGGAGACCGACGTGCAAAATCTGTTAAAAGTTATCTTATGAAACTTGGGATAGAAGAAAAACGTATAGAAACTATTTCATATGGTGAGGAAATGCCGGTAGATTATGGTCATTATGAGAGTGCATGGGCAAAAAACCGTCGTGCAGAATCGCTTGGAAAGATTTCACCTGAAAAACAAGAAGAGGGAAAGTTTTTACCTAAAAAATAAAAATAGTGTTTTCTCAAGTATGTGAAATGAAAAGAAATAGAAATAATTATGTTTTTCTAAAAATTTTATAAAATGAAACTAAACATATGTGAAATAACTTAATTGTAATTGATTTCTACATATTTGAACAAAAATCCACAATGATAAAAACAGTAAAAAGTCAGTAAATTTGTGTAGAAGGTGAAACATAAAAAAAAGTAAAATTTTAGTCGCAGATGATGATGCAAATATTCTGAAACTGGTAAAAACAAACTTGTCAGCAGAAAATTATGAAGTTATCTGTTGTAATAATGATAAATTTCTACTTCTTTTAGACACTAATAAAATTATTACATCTATGCTTGAAATAAAAAGTGGTGTGCTCCGAAGAAATCTGTACAGATAGAATATAGTGAGTAGGGTGGTAGGGTTAAACTTAGATGCGTTTCACTTCTTAATTAAAATCTGCAATTAAATGCAGTTATTTGTCAAAATAGGTTCTGATAGTGGCCAACCCGCGGAGTTTTTTGCTGGGGATGAATCTCCCGCAAAAAACTCTGACGTAACAGAAATTGAACATGAATACTATTAGTGCGAGTCCGCCCTTTAGTCGAGGTCTCGCTTCTTTGGGGCGGAGAGCTACCGGACCGACCGAGTCTATGCGCAGAGGTCGGCTCTACCGAAACAGCCGAACACATGATCCCGATTTTAATCGTGGGTATGTAATCCCGCCACTGCGGGGACGTATGGACCGCAAAAATATTTTAACCACTGAAACCAATTCGGTGGTTTTTTTATTAGTTGAAAAGCTAATTAAAAAGTAGTAGTATAATTACAGGAAATAAGAGGTGGTTTCCATGGATACTATTAATAATAAAGCAAGTAAAAACATAGCAAGGGTGACGGCAGAATATAAAGAAGCTTACCGTATTAGAAATACGAATAATGAATATTTAGCAAAAATAACAGGTAAACAAATATTTAATGCAACTGAAAGGCAAGATTATCCTGCAGTGGGCGACTGGGTATATTTTACAATACTCGATAAAGAACGGGCGATAATAAATGGTATATTGCCGAGGAAAACAATATTAAAGAAAAAATATAGTAACAAATATGAAAATCAAGTGATAGCTTCGAATCTTGATACAGCATTTATAATTGAATCAGCAGATAGAGATTATAATTTAAACCGTTTTGAGAGATATTTAATTTTAGTGAGAGAAGGGAATATTGAACCGGTGTTTGTGTTGAATAAAATAGATTTAATTTCAGAAACAGAGAGAGATTTAAAAATAACACAGATAAAAAACAGATTCAGGGATATTTGTATTATAATTACAAGTACAATTATTGATAATGGACTGAAAGAATTGGAAGGACAAATAATGGCAGATAAAACATATTGTTTTTTGGGTTCATCCGGAGTTGGGAAATCTTCATTGATAAATGGGTTACTTGGCAAGGAAGCTTTAAAAACAAATGTTATAAGTTGGAGTACAGGCAAAGGTAAACATACAACAACAAATAGGCAGATGTATTTTTTAAAGAATGGCGGTATAGTTGTAGACAATCCCGGGATGAGAGAGATAGGGATGACAGATTCAAATATCGGAATACTTAATGTATATGATGATATTTCTATTTTGTCTCAAATGTGTAAATTTCGCAGGTGTACTCATATACATGAACCTGGGTGTGCGGTGTTATCGGCAATAAAATCTGGAGATTTAGATAAAGATAAATATGCTAATTTTATAAAATTAAAGAAAGAAGTTGATTATTATGCAATGACAAAGTCTGAAAGAAAGAGCAAAGATAAAAAGTTTGGTAAATTTATCAAAAAAACACTTAAGCAATTAGAAAAAGCTAAATATAAATAATAAATATATTATTGCTGCAAAGAGTTGGTTGTTAATAGTGGGGATATTCTATGAAAAATGAATCTAAATATGTGCCGTTTGATGTGATGGAAAAATTCATGGTTGAGGTTTTTATGAAAGTCGGTGTCCCGGAAAGCGACGCCAGAATCTGCGCAGACGTTCTAATAACAGCCGATAAGTACGGAATAGATTCGCACGGGATATCGCGGCTTAAGACTATATATATTGACCGCATCCGCGATGGAATTCAGGAAGCAGTAACCAAATTCGAGATACTGCGTGAAGGACCGACCACAGCCGTTATAGACGGGCACAACGGAATGGGGCATGTTATAGCAAAGAAGTCAATGACCATTGCAATAGAAAAAGCAAAAAAATACGGGATGGGAATGATTGCGGTTAGGAATTCCACACACTACGGTATAGCAGGCTATTACGCAGGTATGGCTGTTGAATCGGGAATGGTGGGCATTACGGGCACAAACGCACGGCCGTCGGTTGCGCCTACGTTCGGCGTGGAAAATATGCTTGGCACAAATCCACTGACATTCGGCATACCTACAGATGAGAAGTTTCCTTTTATACTTGACTGTGCAACTTCTTTAAGCCAGCGCGGAAAAGTAGAATTGTACGCAAGAGAAGGCAAACCGCTGCCTGCCAGCTGGGTTATAGACCAAAACGGCGGGACGGAAACAGATGCAAAAAAAGTGCTTGAATACCTGACAAAAGGAGCGGTGGCTCTTACTCCGCTCGGAGGAATAGGCGAAGAAGGTGCCGGTTATAAGGGCTATGGCTATTGTACTGTAGTGGAAATATTGTCGGCGGCATTACAGCAAGGTGCGTTTTTGAAAATGCTTCTTGGTGTACAAGATGGTAAAAAAGTCTCTATCAATCTGGGACATTTTTTTATTGCGATAGATATATCGGCATTCACCGAAATTGACAAATTTAAAAAAACGGCAGGTGATATCCTGCGTTCGCTCCGTTCATCCAAGAAGATGCCTGGTCGTGATAGAATTTATACTGCA
Organism: Elusimicrobiota bacterium; assembly: GCA_003452965.1. GTDB lineage: Bacteria > Elusimicrobiota > UBA8919 > UBA8919 > UBA8919 > UBA9627. Next base: position 19,982 of record DMMW01000059.1, on the reverse strand, counting down.
GGTGAAAAAGAATACCTTACCTGGCAGGAGCGTAAAAACAAAGGTATTCCAGTCAACGAAGAACTGCAGAAAGAAATGTTAATCCTGCAGAAGGAACTGAATATTACCGGCTACAAATTCCCGTTTTAATATAAGGAATATTTAAAAATATTGGGATTGGGATTCATGTAAAATATAGGCAGTTAATGAGGTGGAAAAATGAGCGAAGAAAAGAAAAATGAAAAATGCAGGTGTCATTCGGGAAATGCGGTTTATGGACTTGGTTTAATCGGTGCGGCAGTATATTATATTTCAACCGCCACAGGATTCTGGCTGGGTGTTCTGGGATTTTTAAAAGCGATTGTCTGGCCCGTATTTTTGGTTTACGGTTTATTAAAATTTCTGGTAATGTAAAAAATACTTTACAAAATTCAAAAAATTCTTTATAATATTTTGCAAAGTTCCTTGCGTTAATCTGCGGAGTTCGCTGAGAAAATTAATTGCTGTTATAAGGACTTGGAACTCCTTGCATTGTCATCAAAAAGTTTTTCAGCTTCGCATCAAAACTTTTTAATATGCTTCGGAGTTAATTACTCGTTCGGTCCAGTGGGTCCGAACTCCGACTTTTGACTCCTTGCATTGTCATTAAAAAGTTTTTCAGCTTCGCATCAAAACTTTTTAATATGCTTCGGAGTTAATTACTCGTTCGGTCCAGTCGGTCCGAACTCCGTGATTAAGGAGATTCTATGAAAAAGGGGATATTTGTTTTTTTAATTCTTTTTATATCTTTGCCTCTGTATGCAGAGTTCAGCAAAGGTAAAATCGGTGTAGATGTTAACTATCCTGGATTAGGAGTAAGATATTTTTTCACTGATAAAATATCTGCAGAATTGAAAGGGCAGTTTGAAAAAGATATAGGAGTCTATGGATTGAGAGGATATTATTACTTTAAACCCGGAGAAAAACTCTCGCTTTTGTCAGGATTGGAATGTGATTATGTTTCTTTCGAGGGTGATGAAAGCGAAGGTTCCGGATTTGCGGTTGAGCTTTTTGTCGGTGGCGAATATTTCTTTGCAAAGAATATTTCTTTGCAAATGGATATGGGTCCGGCTTTTATAGCTTTAAACGATAAGGATACGGACGAATCGGTTGGCGGTGTTGAATATGTAGTCAATATCGGGATAAATTATTATTTCGGAAAGGGGAGATAAAATATGAAAAAAAATAAATTTTTCTTTTTTATTATAAGTTTGAGCTTTCTACTTTTATCATGCCTTTATTCCGCCGGTTTGAGATTCGGTATGACACGTGCGGTAAAAGCTAAGGTAAAAGAGTTGGACAAGAAAGTATTAGAAAAAAGACAAGAGCAAGCGGTAGCCATAGCAACCAGGAGAACCGGCACTGTATTGATAACATCAGTTAAACAAAGTGCCACTTTGTCCTCTATACATAAGTCGTCTTATAAAGCTGGTGCAATGCTGATTCCGCCAACAACATCTTTCACGGTAATTCCGTCAACAAGTCCAGGTTGGATAAACTCCGGAGCACCGGATTACATCAAGGTTACTTTAAAAGAGATTTGTGTCCATGTCAGTAGCGGGACGGAAGAGGACTTTTCTATTTGGAGCGGGACAAAAGTGCTGAATATGGACGGGAGCGGGATAGTGGATACAAGCGGAATGACATTTGAACTTCCCGAAGGTAATATAAGCGAGATTACCCTGATTTTTTCCTCAACAGCGCAAATCAAGGGAACGCTAACGGCTGATTTTAACATATCGTCGTATACATTTGTCAGTTCGTCAAAAACTTTTTACACAAAATCTGAATACGCTTACAACGCAAACAGCATGACCGGTGGAGCTACGAGTTATACTATGTTTGAAACAGGTCCTGCTGAAGAGACGTTGGTATCTTTAGGCAAAGGCGGTGATAACAGTATTTCCTTTCCGGTTACTGAAGTGGATTCAACCACGATTACCATATTGATTGATATTGACCGGATGCTCAGATTTTATATAGGATTAAATGAAATCAGCCATGGCGGAGTAGACCCGACAGATCCTGCGGATAAGTCGTATTTCTTTTGCCATACTCTTTTTAATTCTTCCGTTGCAGCGTTTTTCGGTGCTCCGGGAAGTATACAGGGGTATAGAACCGAATATGCCTCTTATGACAGTTCTCATGTAATTGTCAGTACATCGACTTGGTCGCCGTGGGGAGTTGACGGCTGGATGACTCTTATATATGATTCTCATGGTAATTTTATGGCAGGCAACATTGTAGGTGACGACGATAATGCTCTTACCGTTGCAAAAGGGAATATTATTTCATACGACAGCGTAAATTCTTCGTTCACATACGTCATAGGTAATTCATCTGATTCTAATAGCAGCGCCTTTACCGTATACGGTTTTACTAAACAGACTACGCTTAATTCAGCGTCGCCCGTTGCTACATGGGAGAAAACACGATATCCTATAGAAGATGTATTTTATCACGGTGAAGCGATTTTTACATTGTTATTCAAGCGATAATAATAAAAATAAGAAAGTTTATCCTGCATCCAGAAGACCACGCCTGTAAGGGCGTGGATGAATGGTCTTCGGGCAGGATTTCGCTCCGTGGAATCCTGAAACAAAAGATACCACGGGTTTTCTACCCGTGGAGCTTCATATAAAAATACGAGAAAATCCTAACACGCTGAATTTTATCAGGAGATTTAAAGAGCCATCGCTAAGATGGCTCTTTTTTATCCGACTTCACAGAAAACCACATTTTTATCTGTGGACGGAGAATGAAAATGCTAAAAGAATAATTCGCCAAAGACTCAGTGGAGGATGCTTCATAATTAACATTTTTAAAATTATTGATTTTTACTAAAAAATAGGTATTATAGTTTTATGCTATTTAAACTGATAACTGAATTTTTAAATGATTATATTACTAACGCAACAGTAATTTTGTTTATAATAATTTCTGTCTTGACGCTAATACTGATAATTATCAAATTTTCATATATCTTTTGGCAAAACTACATTTTAAAAGTCAATTCGTGGATGAAGCCTATTTTTGAAGAATATATCAAAAACCCTAACAACACCGGCATACTGCCTTTTTATTACCTATTATTTCCTAATAGTTCAATTCTGCATAAATATATTGTTTTTAGAAGTTTCAGCGAAACCGGAAAAAATTTTGAATTAACTGCTGAAGCGTATAATGCTCTAAAATTCCATAAAGTAGACCTTAGAAACTTGAATTCTATTTTCTGGTGGAAAAGAGCGGAAGCAGCAAGATGTTTGGGGCAAATGCGTTACAAAAAAGCCAAACCATTCCTTATCGAAAAACTCAATGACCCTGTTGTTGAAGTAAGACTTATAGCAGCATGGTCGCTTGGAAGGATAGGAGATACGGATACGATACTGCCAAGCATGGAAGCGCTTGTTAACGCATCCCGTCTTGCCGGCATGCGGCTTTCATCTACCGTTTTTGAAATAGGCGAAAAAGCTATTCCGGTCCTTTCCGAGACACTGCAGCACAGTGACCCGGCTGTAAGACTGCTCGCACTACACCTACTCGGTGAGATGAGAGCTGTGGAATCAATTCCTGTAATTAAAAATAAAACTGTAATAGATGAAGATAAAGAAGTAAGAATTGCAGCGTATAAATCTCTCGGGACTATTAGCCATCCGTCATCATTAAGCATCCTTATAGAAGGGTTAAAAGATGTTTTATGGGAAGTAAGGGCGCAGTCAGCTCGTGGATTGGGGATAATAGGTTCTGATGAAGTGATTGAACCACTGGTATCAGCGTTAGAAGATCAGAAATGGTGGGTGCGCAGAAACGCAGGTGAAGCCCTTTTTAAACTCGGAATAAAAGGCAAAGCCTCGCTGAAACAAGTATTGGAAAAAAGTTGTTCGGAGCATGCCAGAGATATGGCGTTGCAATGGTTGAATGAATATATTTAGCATACTCCAGTTTTTAAGTTTAGTTATTCTTGCTTACTTTTTTATAATAAGCATTTTCTACTTTTTCACTTTTCTACTCTCTTTCAAAGGGCTGATTACCCATAAAATCCGCTCAAATTTCTCGACTCCAAGGGAAATCCTTAATGCTAAAATCACACCCCCGATATCGGTTCTTGCTCCGGCTTATAACGAAGAAAAAAGCATAGTCACAAGCGTTAATTCGCTTCTTAATCTGGAATATGGACAGTATGAGGTTATCGTAATCAATGATGGATCCAGAGATAATACGCTTGAAGTACTCATAAAAGAATTTGATTTGGCAAAAACCTCAAGGAATACGAATCCACAAATCCCGACGAAAAAAATATCCGATATTTACAAGTCAAGAAAATATGATAATCTTGTTGTTGTTGATAAAGAAAACGGCGGGAAAGCCGATTCTCTAAATGCCGGGATAAATGTTAGTATGTATCCATTATTCTGCTGTATTGATGCGGATTCCATTTTAGAAAAAACATCTCTTCTAAAAATTGTACACCCTTTCATGGAGGCATATACGAGCGTTGTTGCTACCGGCGGGATTGTCAGGGTCGCCAACGGTTGTATTTATCAAAATAGACCTTACCCTTTAGTAAGGACTTCCGATAAATTGCTTGTAAACATACAAGTTGTTGAATATTTCCGTGCTTTTTTATCCGGCAGAATGGCACTGACTATGATGGATTGCAATATGATAATATCCGGTGCGTTCGGGCTTTTTAAAAAACAGCCCGTTATAGACATAGGCGGATATAAAGAAGGAGTAGTCGGGGAAGATATGGAACTGGTCGTAAGATTACACCACGAAATGCGGAAAAAGAAACAACCTTGTGGAATTTATTTCATTCCCGATACAGTTTGCTGGACAGAAGTCCCGGAAAGCCTGAAAATCCTAAGCAGACAGCGGAATCGTTGGCATAGAGGACTGGCGGAAAGCCTGACTATGCATATTGGAATTTTAATGAACCCGAAATATGGAACAGTAGGTTTGATAGGAATGCCTTATTTCTTTTTTGTAGAATTCATGAGCCCGATTGTGGAGTTGGCAGGATATATAATATTTGTAACGTCTTTTTATCTCAAAGCCATAGATATATTAACTTTTTCAGCTTTTTTTATTCTGGCAGTGGCTTTTGGGCTTGTACACTCGTTGTTAGCTCTTCTAATGGAAGAGGTAACTTATCACAGATATCCAAAAATAAAGGATCTTTTAAAATTGATGGCTTCTGCTGTAGTAGAACATTTCGGATACCGTCAGTATATGGCAATAGTTCGCGCAAAAGGAATTTTTGACTGGTTAATAGGGAATAAATCATGGGGTTTGATGGAAAGGATAGGAATAAAATAATTCAAACTAACCTTGATTTAAATTGAATAAAATTTATAATAACATTGTATTTATGAATAGATATATAGCAATATTACTTATTATGTTTATAATCCATGTTAAAAATTACTGTTATGCTTCAGATAACAGGAATATTGCATCGTTTACATATCATGCTTTATCATCCGAAGATTCATACACTATATTTGAAAACACCTACATAAGAAAAATCTCAAAGAAATACTCACTGCTTTTAAAAATGTATTTAGATAACCGCGAATTGTGGAATAATAGTATATTTTACATCGGACCGATTATAAATATAAATGCAAATACATACATTGAAATAGATTACGGACACGGCAGGGATTCAGATAAGAATGATTCTGATTATATTTTTATAGAAGCAACAAAAGAGTATTCAGATTATCTTTACGGAATGAGTTTAAAACACGGTATATTAGAAAATTCTTATTATGACATATTTTCACTTTCCGGAAAATACTATCTTAATAAAAAACTGGGACTTAAAGGCAAATATTTTTTAGTCAGGGGTTCGGACAAAAAATATAATCACTCAATATTGTCGGAAGCAGAATACGGTATTTATAAAGATTTAAAAGTAAATGGCGGATTAACGGTTGGTGACAGCTTGATAGACCAAGAATATTTTCCTCAAAACGACGCAAGTTTCTATTCGTTTTTTGCAGGAGCTAATTATCAGTATTTGGAAAAGTACCAATTTAAATATATACTGGAAAAATTATTTCAGAAAAACGATATTAACGATACGAAGCACAGTTTTGTCATTGACATAATATTTTAGGAGCGCAGGCCTGCCCGAAGAGCATTCAATAGTGCTTTTATAAACGTGGTCTTCTGGATGCAGGATGAAAATTGATTGAAAATGTGTGGAAAGTTGAGTATAATAATTATAACTTGTAACAAAATGAAAGATAAATAAGTAATACTGTTCTCTTTATAAATTCACTAATAAATATGAAAAATAGAATTATCACTGCATTTTTGTTTGTTTCTCTTATCTTAACACATTTTTATTTGTTACATTCTTTTGTGAATGACAAATATTTAGAATTAAGACAAAAAATGGTTAAGGAACAGATAATTGCCCGGGGCATCAAGAATAAAAACGTTTTAAGTGCGATGCTTAAAGTGGAAAGGCATAGATTTGTCCCGAAAAATTTATGGAATTATGCGTATGAGGATTATCCGCTACCGATAGCAGAAGAACAAACAATTTCTCAACCTTACATTGTGGCTCTTATGACTGAATTATTGAAAGTAAATAAAAAAGACAGGATTTTGGAAATCGGAACCGGTTCCGGTTATCAAGCAGCGATACTTTCAGAGTTATGCAAGGATGTTTATACTATTGAGGTAATTCCCGAATTAGGCAATTCGGCTGAAATATTACTGAAACAACTTGGTTATAATAATGTTAAGGTTAAAATCGGGGATGGTTTTTTGGGTTGGGATGAGTATGCGCCGTATGATAAAATAATACTTACATGTGCCCCTAAGGAGATACCGGAACCTTTGATTAATCAATTAAAAGAAGGCGGAATTCTGGTTGCTCCAATAGGTGAATATTTTCAGGATCTTATTGTAGCAAAAAAGAAAAAAGGCAAAATAACCAAAAAGAGCATAATTCCAGTAAGATTTGTTCCTATGATAGAAAAACGTGAACACTAATTAAAAATTAGTAATGGCATAATATTTTATGATTTATATTTTTAAATTTTTGGCTATTTTAATATACCCCCTGGGAATTGTATTAATATTAGGAATTCTATCTATAGTAATGCTTGCATCTAATAAACGGAAAATTGGTTATTTGTCAATATTTCTATCGTTCAGTATTCTTATCTTTTTTTCTTCACCTATAGTATCACATAAACTGATGCGAACTCTGGAATGCCGATATTCACCGTCATATAAGTATCCGCCGGTTTCGGCTATTGTACTTTTGGGCGGGGCAGAAGTTCCCAAATTGCCGCCGCGCATTTACAACGAAACAAATCAAAATGCAGATAGGATAATGAATGCCGCACGCTTATTTAAGAAGAAGCATGCCCCATATCTGATAACTACCGGTGGCAAGATATCTTTTATAAAAGATTTTTACGGTTCAGAGGCAGATATTAGTTCTTCGTTGTTGACTGAACTTTTCGGAGTAGACTCAAGAAAAATATTGATTGAGCCGGAATCAAAAAATACTTATGAAAATGCCGTGAATGTAAAAAAACTATTAGAAAAATACAATCTTAAACCTGCTATAATTCTTGTTACAAGTGCCTATCATATGCATCGTTCGGTAGCCGTATTTAATAAGCAAGGATTTACCGTCTATCCGGCTCCTACTGATTATTACCAGGACGAAAATTTCCAATTTAAATTTTATATGTTTTTTCCGGATTCCGGCGCATTAGGGATGAGTACCTTAGTACTGCATGAATATTACGGTATGCTCGGGTATAAACTGCTCGGCTGGATATAATATATGTAGGATTATATAATTAAAGAAAAATATTGGTTGTAAAATATGCTGAAAATATGTAATATAATATAAATATGAAAAAAAGAATATTAATTGCTGAAGATGATGAAGGCATTGTAGAGCTATTAAAAGCGGGATTGGAAACCGAGGGATTTGAAGTTGCATATGCGTTAAATGGTTTAGATGCAATGGAAATGGCTTTGCGGGAAAAAGTACCCGATTTAATAATTATTGATATTATTATGCCGAAAATGGATGGTTTTGAATTATGTGAATTATTACAGAATAACGAAAAAACAGGTAAAATACCTAAACTTATATGCACCGCCGAAGGTTCATTAGGTGATATAGATAAAGGACTAAGTTTAGGAGCAGTCGGATACATAGTTAAACCGTTTGACTTAAAAAAGGTTGTGGAGAAAATAAACCAGATATTGAGAAGTTAAATAAACAATAAAATGTTTAATATAAGTTTTTTTAATTAAAATAAGATTAGAATTTTCTAATCTTATTTTAATTTTATTTTAATCTGTTTTTAATATTATGATATATAAATTGTATTTAATTATTTTTGGGTCTACTGAAAAATGTCTTTTGCATGTATTGTCATACTCGCGAACAGACTGAGTCGCAATTCCAAAATTGTAGATGCAGCGCGATAGCGATGCAGCGCGATAGCTCTGCTAAAATATGGCAAAGATTACGCTTTGCTGCTACAAAATGGAAAACGAAATACACTTATTAACAATTGCGACTAAGTCTGGAAAGCGGGAATGACAGAATGGGTTGAGTAACACTTATAAACTGCAAGGGTTTTTGACTTTTTTTTAGTTTTTTCTTGCAAGACTTCAAATATTCAAAAACCTAAATTAAACTGGCTAATATAAAATAATATGAGTATAAAAACGCGATTTAAAATAACAATATATCTATTCGGTACCATATTAATTGGTATAGGATTAGCGTTAATAATTACAAATTATCAAGTCTATGAAATACAAAAACAGTCGGAAATCGTTTTTAATATCTCATTGAAAGCAAGTGAACTGAATTATTTGTCAGGCTATTATTTAATTTATCCTGAAAGTCATCAAGTCGTAAGATGGAAATCCAGTTTCGCTACATTTACTAACCAAATACGAAATCTTGATTTTGATTCGCCCGAAGAGCAAATGCTGATTAGGAATATAAGAGAAAACAGCCAGCGGCTCAAAGAAATATTTGAAGATATTATATTAGTCGGTCTAAAATTACAACATAGTAATCAAAAGCCGGTTTTTTTTAATATTTCGTGGAGTCGATTGGCAATTCAGAACCAAAGTATTATTTCAGATACTCTGCGTTTGTCACGGTTATTGCTAAAAAAAACAAACAGGTTGACATTAACCAGAACGCTTTTTCTATATCTGTTTTTTATATTATTAAGCTTGTTTCTTTTAGTAAATTACATATTAAACTACAAATATATAATTAATTCATTAGATTTGTTTCGCAGCGGTGTAAAAATCATCGGCTTAGGAAATCTTGAATTTAAAATAAAGCAGACAAGAAATGATGAAATCGGTGAAGTGATAAATGCGTTCAATCAAATGGTCACTGAATTGAAACACGCCAATAATGAGTTAATAAATAATAGGGATAAATTAGAGGAATTGGTAGAAGAACGTACGGCAATTTTAGTTGAAAGCGAAGAACGATTCCGGACAATGGCTGATGGAACACCGGTAATGATATGGGTAACCAATACAAAAGGTGAGATGGAGTTCATTAATAAGGCGTATAGAGAATTCTTTGGTGTTACGATTGAGGAAATAAAAGCAAAAGATTGGCAGGCATCTGTACACCCCGAAGATACGTCTACATACATAGATAGTTTTTTTACCAGTTTACAAGAACATAAAAAGTTTCATAGTCGTGCACGCATGCGTCGTGTTGACGGGCAATGGAGATGGATTGAATCATACGGTAAGCCTCGTTTCTCATCAGATGGTAAATTCCTTGGTATAGCAGGCAGCAGTCCTGATATAACGGCCCGCAAATCGGCAGAGGAGTCATTGCGACAAAGCGAAGAACGGTATCGAACTTTATTTAATACGATGACGGAAGGTTTTGCCATTGACGAAATTATTTTGGATAAAAACGGAAAACCATGTGACCTGAAATATTTAGAAGTCAATCCAGCTTTTGAAACGCAGACAGGACTTAAAGCATCAGATATTATCGGACGGACAATGATAGAACTTTTTCCTAACGCTGAACCCTTTCGGTATGAACGGTACGGCAAGGTAGTCCAAACCGGAGAACCTTTGCATTTTGAAGAAATGTTCGGACCACTTAAGCGATGGTTTGAAGTAAAGGCATATAAAATTGACGAGCGGAGACTTGCAACGTTATTTGTGGATAATACAGAACGTAAAAAAACTGAACTGAAACTAATTGAGCAGGCATTTGTTTTAAGCAATATCAGCGATGCGGTTGTCGGTTATGATCGTGAAAACAGAGTAACATATTGGGGTCCTTCTGCGGTAAGGATATTCGGATATAAAGAAAATGAAGTAACGGGTAAATGCGGTCTTGATGTGCTTCGGCCTACATATACCAAGGAAACACGTAAAAAATTACGTGATCAATTATGGAATACGGGTTATTTGGAATCAGAAATAACATACAGGCACAAAGATGGTCGGTATATTGATACTGAAGTTAATTCTAAATTACTAAAAGATATAAACGATTACGTTATCGGTCATGTAAGTTTAATTAGGGACGTATCCGAACGCAAGAAAGCTTTATTAATATTAAAAAATGAAAATATCAGATTACAGGAATTGGATAGGAAGAAGTCTGAATTTATCTCTATAGTTTCCCACGATTTAAGGACGCCATTGACTTCTATAATGGGGTTCGCTGATACTTTAATGAGAAAAAATCTAAATTTATCGGAAGAACAAAAAGAAACTTTCATCGGGTATATACAGGAAGAATCCCGCAGATTAGGCAGATTGATATCGGATTTTCTTGACCTGTCTAAGATAGAAGAGGGAAAACTGGAATTGAAAAAACGGAAAACCAAAATAGAGCAGATAATTAACAAAGCAGTAGGTATGTTTGAAATGAATAAAAAAGAGATAAGGCTAATAACAGAATATGAAAAGGATATGCCAAATTTAAATTTGGACTATGATAAAATGATGCAGGTGTTACAGAATTTGTTAGGTAATGCTATAAAATATTCGCCCGTAAAAACAAAAGTTATAATTTCAGCAAAAAAGGATTCCGATACGGTTATTGTGTCCATAAAGGATGAGGGTCCTGGCATAAAGAATGAAGAAAAGGAAAAAATATTTCAAAAATTTTACAGAATATTCGGAGATAAGGACGATGAAATTTTAGGCAGCGGTATCGGATTGTCCATAGCCAAAGCAATAATTGAAATGCATGGTGGAAAAATATGGGTGGAAGATAATATTGACCGAGGAAGTACCTTTAAATTTAGTCTTACTATTTAAATAGGAACAACTATCTATTCAATAGCTAAAGTCATTGATAATAATTCAATGGCTTTTTTATACTTTTTCGCAGAATGTCCCGTAGGTCGGAGATAAGTGCGAAACAATTACCCCGTTACTGGTCGCGACTATTTTTGTCTAAGACATATGTCGGAAACAAAACTGCATTGATACCATTCGGTTTATTGCAAGAATCTACTATTTTAACTTTTTCGGAAATCCGCCGAAGTGTTTATATTGGTTATCAATTTATGGGTTTACACCTATAGAATTTCACGAAGGCGGATTAAAATAATTTAATTCTACTTTAATATTATTTTAATCACAATAATTATACAATAAATCAGAAAAAAGAATAACTGAGTGTATGGAATCATCTAAAATGTAACCCAAAGGGGTAACTCACTGGTCGGTTTAAATAGTTAGGGGAATATTAAAATGAAAGAAGATATTATAACTCTGGATAAGATAGAAAATTCTTTAGAAAAAATGAAGATGAAAAAGAAAGTTGTTAGAAGTCCAAAGCATCAATGTACGACCTGTGGTAAAGGCAGAATCATTAAGATTGGTAAGTATAGCAGAAACATAAGGTAGGTTCTTTTTGCATCAAAAGATACTACGTTTATTCTCCGTAGTCCGACACTTCCGCCATCCGCTAATCCGTCGGCTGACGGAACGGAGGCGGATCAAAGGCGGACAAAGGACGAAGGTTTTTAACCCGTGGAGTTTCATCCCACCATAATTATAAAATTTTTGCTTGCAATTATTAAAAAAATTATTAAACTTGTATAGGGATTATATGAATATAAAACAAAATAAACAATATTATATTGTTTCTATAACAATTGTTTTTTTAATTTGCGGTATGATTGTCTGGAATAATAAAAATATTTTATTTAAAACTAAACCATTGATTATATATTCTTCAGGAACTTTCAAAAGCGGTGATTCCTTGCTAAAATTATTTGGTGAAGAAAAAATTGATAAAAATGATGCAGTTGGAATATTTGCTTCTCTGAATTCCAAATATAATGTAAGATATATCAAGCCAAGAAGAAAATACGAGTTTTATAAATCTACATTCGGCACGGTATTCCAGTTTAATTATTGGGATTCTCCGACTGAATATTTCAATGTTGCAAAGTCAACAACTAATAATTTTGTTTGTAGAAATGTGGTGCTGCCCGTAGAAAAGGTTTTGACGGTTATTAAATGCAAGATAGAGTCAACATTATACGAGGCATTACTAAAAGAAGGTGTTCCAAGTGAAATAATAATGAGTGTAAGTGATATTTTTGCATGGCAGATAGATTTTTTCAATGATTTAAGAAAAGGAGATAAATTTAAGATTGTATACAATCAATTTAAATATAAAGACAATATTATAAAAGACGGTGAAATACTAGCTGCAAAATATAACGGCAGTTTTACCGGTGAACATACGTCAATTTATTTTAAAAGCAAAAACAGTAAGATAAGCGGTTATTTTTCTCCAAATGGTGATTCTTTAAGAAAAATGTTTTTAAGAGCGCCTCTGAATTTTCGCAGGATATCTTCATATTTCAGCCATAAAAGATTTCATCCGATTCTAAGATATAATAGGCCGCATTTGGGGATTGATTATGCGGCTCCTACCGGAACACCTATATCAAGTATCGGAGATGGTATTGTTAAGTTTGCAGGATGGAATGATGGTTATGGAAAATTTATTAAAATAAGGCATAATTCAATATACACTTCCACTTACGGACATTTAAGCAAAATTGCCAAGGGTATAAGCGTTGGAAAAAAAGTGAAGCAGGGACAAGTGATAGGCTATGTCGGAACAACAGGGCTTTCTACCGGACCGCATCTTGATTTTCGTATAACCAGAAACGGAAGGTTTGTGGATTATCTTAAGATTAAAACTTCTTCAGCAAATAAGATACCGAAAGAATATAATGACGAATTTCAAAATGTCAAAGAACAAGTTTTGGAATATTTCAATGAGGATGTTGGGTAACCCAGGATGCAATATGAATAAAAAGATACTTTTTGTTTTTTTCTATTTTATATTTACTATTAAGCCTTTAATCGCTATTGAACTTGCAAAGCCAAACGGCTGGATTGCTGATTATGCTGGTATATTAGATTCTGAATCGTATAGAGAGATTAATGGTGTAATAACTGATTTAGAGAAAAAGACAGGTGCTGAGATATCTGTTGTGTCAATAAAAAGTTTAGAAGGCGATTCTATTGAGAATTTTAGCGTTAAATTATTTGAAAAATGGGGTATCGGGAAGAAAGGGAAAGATAACGGTGTGTTGCTGTTGACTTCTATTGAAGATAGAAAAGTCCGCATAGAAGTAGGATACGGTCTTGAAGGAATTTTACCCGACGGATTATGCGGGGAAATTATAGATACTTATATTATACCGCATTTTAATAAAGGTATTTATGGCAAGGGTATAAGTTTGGGTGTTATTGCTGTTGCTTCCGTAATTGCAAAAGATGCGGGTGTAGAATTATCGGGCGGAACAATAATTGTGGAACAAAAAGGGAAGGTCAGTTTGTTAGGCATGATTTTAAGAATTCTTTTTTTTATAATGATGATAATATTATTTATCAGGCATCCGTTTTTGTTTTTATTATTTTTAGGGATGTCGGGCGGGCGTGGTCGCAGTGGCGGTGGTTTTAGCGGCGGATTTGGCGGTTTTGGTGGAGGTATGAGCGGCGGTGGTGGTGCGAGCCGAGGCTGGTAGGAGATAAAAGATGAATATACTTGAGAAATTTATTGAAGAGATAAAACTTGTTTACGGGCAGAATTTAAAATCTGTTATTCTTTTTGGTTCAAAAGCTAGTGGAGAGGATACGAAAAAGCATTCGGATTACAATCTGCTTATTGTTGTTAATGATATAAGTTTCAATGATTTAAAATCACTAAGAAAAATGATAAAATTCTGGACAAAAGAAGGTCATCAGCCTCCTATAATTTTTACTACAGAGCGGATGGGAAAATCAGCTGATGTTTTTCCGATTGAATTTTTGGATATGAAAGATAATCATAAAATATTATTCGGTGAAGATCCGTTCCGGAATATTACAATACACGATACGCATTTGAGGCATGAATGCGAGTTTGAATTGAAAGGTAAACTTCTAAAATTGAGACAGGGGTATATGCTGTCTCAAAGTAAATCCGATTTACAAAATCTTTTGATTGATTCTATAACGACATTTTTAATTGTTTTTCGCCATGTAATAAGATTATTAAACGAAGAACCGCCTTTAAAAAGGATTGATGCTTTAAAAGTTCTTGCGGAAAAAACAAAGATAAATCCTGAAGTATTTATTACAATATTCAACATGAAACGGGGTGATAAAGAAGCATTAAAAAAGGATCCGGAATTAATTATTGAAGAGTATTTGAAAGAAATTGAAAGGGTCGTAGATGTAGTTGATAATTTGGTAATATCAAAAATATTATGACCCCGTTGATAATGTAGCTTATAATAATTGTAATTATTATTCTACTTATTAAAATAATTTACAACATTATTTTACGGGGTGAAAAATCATGGTTTTTCACTAGATGATGTTTTCTTAGAAAAAGACTTAGGTTTTAATCTTTTTAATCAGTAGTTTAAAATCTGTCCGTCCTCCGCAGTAGCAGACTACTGCTACGGAGGATGGATGTAATCAGATATACTGAACATTATGGTAATGTCAAAAATATTATGAAAAATCATGGTTTTTCACTATACGATGCTGATTTTTTAAATCAGTTTAACGCCTCATAAACCTAAAATTGGTAAACTCCTCGCTATGCTCGTCAAACATACCAATTTTTTAACGATTTATTCGGCTAAAAACATCTATATCGTTCAAAACCAAATTTTTCAATAATATGTCATTTTGACATTACCAACATTATATCAGGGGGTGGATTATGAAAAAGGGATGGATTATTTTAGGAATCATTGTATTAGTCGCATTGATTATGGTTGGGACATTCGTCAGTAATTACAACAGATTGGTTACATTAAACGAAAGCATAGATGGTCAGTGGGCACAGGTTGAGAATCAACTTCAAAGAAGGAATGATTTGATACCTAATCTTGTTAAAACGGTTAAAGGTTATATGGTTCATGAAAGAGAAGTATTCACCTATATAGCCGATGCTCGTGCCAAATTGGCGGGCGCAAAAACGACAAACGAAAAGATTAAGGCTAATCAAGTACTGGATGGTGCTCTTTCTCGTCTTCTTGTTATAGTTGAACGTTATCCTGATTTGAAGGCAAATCAGAATTTTATCCGTCTTCAAGATGAACTTGCAGGTACTGAAAATCGCGTAGCGGTTGAAAGAATGAGATATAATGAGGTGGTTCGTGGATATAATATACTTATAAGAAGATTTCCAAGCAATGTTGTAGCATCTATGACCGGCTTTTCTAAGAAAGATGTTTATTTTAAAGCAGAGGAAGGTGCAAAGGAAGTTCCAAAAGTAGAATTTTAACTGCTTACTTTGATTATATTTATTTGAGAAGGTTATTTTTCTTGTTTTAAAAACTGCAATTTAAGATTTATATAATGGTCAAGTTTTTTGGACACACTGTCATAAACGGTTCCTGCCGGATATTTTCCGTCTTCGCCTTTCTCTCCGGCGGGCATACCTGTCAGTAGTTCAATTCCTTGTTCTATTGTAGTGACAGAATAAATATGAAACTTTCCTTCTTTTACCGCATTTGTGACTTCGTCGTTAAGCATTAAATGTTTAATGTTGGATTCCGGAATCATAACACCTTGTGAACCGGTCAATCCAAATGACATGCAGGTTTTGAAAAAACCCTCTATTTTTTCGTTCACACCGCCTATTGGCTGAATGATTCCTTTTTGATTAACCGAACCTGTAACGGCAATATCCTGTCTTAATGGTATTCCGGTCAAACTTGAGATTAAGCAATACAATTCTGTACTGGAAGCGCTATCACCCTCAATTTCATCATACGATTGCTCAAATCCTATATTTGCTGAAAATGAGAGGGGAATATCCTGTCCGAATTTTTCGGAGAGAAAGCCTTGCAAAATTAAAATACCCTTGGAATGGATTTTTCCGCTAAGTTTAGCTTCACGTTCAATATTGATTATTCTACCGTTTCCGAAAGAAGTTGTAGCTGTAATTCTCGATGGTTTACCGAACATATAATCACCAATATCCAAAACAGATATACCGTTTATTTGTCCGACAACCGAGCCTTTTATATCAATAAACAGTGTATTTTCTTCTATCAGTTCTCCGATTTTCTCTTCTATCATATTTGACCGGTATATTTTTTCGGAAACAGCTTTTTTAACATGTTCGGAATTTACCACCGTTGAACTTGTTTTTTCTGCCCAATAGTTTGCTTCTCTAAGCATATCCGAAATTTGAAGGAATCTGGTGGTTAATTTACCTTTGTGATTAGTAAATCTTGAACCGAGCTCTATGATATTTGCAACAGCATGTTTTGTAAACGGCAGTAGATTTTCTTCTTTGCATTTGCTTGCTATAAAATTGGCATATTGAATTATAGAAGAATCATTTCTCTTTATGTTTGTATCAAAGTCAACTTTAACTTTGAATAATTTTCTAAATTCGTCATCAAATATGTTTAATATCTTATATATTTGAGGGTCACCGATGATTATTGCTTTGAAATTTATTTTTACGGGTTCCGGTTTTAAACCGGAAACACTTATTAATCCATATTTTTCAGAAATATCCTCTATCTTCACTTGATTATTTTTAATTATTCTTTTCAGGGTATCCCATGCAAATGGATTTCTAAATAATTCCATGGCTTCTATAATCATATAACCGCCATTAGCAATATGAGCTACACCCGGTTTAATCATCAGAAAGTCGGTAGTCAAAATACCGAACGATGCTTTATATTCCACTTTTCCCATAATATTCTGATACGTCGGGTTATCCGCATAAACAATAGGCGATCCTTTTGTTTTACAGTTATCCACCAAAAGATTAATTTTGTATTTATTAAGTACCTCTTTTGGCGATTTTGAAGGAAGAAAAGAAAATGCTGTTTGTTCTTCGTCTTTTTTGAAAACATCAAGATTTTTTAAAATATCATCTTGTATAGCGTTCAGGTGCTTGATTATTTCTTCATATTTTTCATATTTATTTTTAAGATTATCCAACAGATGTCCTGTAGCATAGATTAGCACTTTTTCATCTAAAGACCTTATCTCATTTTTTGCCTCTTTCTCAAGTAATTTTATTTTTTTTGTAAACTCATCAAATTTATCGTATACCTCTTTTTGATTATGTTTAATCTCATTCTTTTTTTCTTCGCTAAGTTTTCCGATTTCCTTTTCTTTTGCAGGATGATTATTAACCATCGGCACGGATATAAAGCCGAACGGTGTTTGTTCGATTGTCAATTCTTTTAATTTTGCAATATTTTCAACCTCGGTAAATAATTCTTCTTTTTTTTCCTCATATTTTGCAATTACTTGTTTCCTATTTTTTTCATAATCTTCGCTAAGAAATATTTTTTTAATTTCTGATTCTATGTCTTTTATCAATTCATCCATATCTTTTTGGAATTGACATCCGATACCGGCAAGAATTTTTATTGATTTTGGTTCGTCGTTTTTCTCGAAATTGTATAAATAGCATATATCATCAGGAATAGGTTCGTTTTCTGCAATCTGTTTAAGTTCTTTCATTAACATCGTTTTCCTGCCGGTTCCGCTTATACCGGATACATAAATATTGTATCCCTCTTTCTTGATGCTGATTCCGAAATTGATTGATTTCAAAGCGCGTTCTTGTCCGATAGATTCTTCTTTAAGTACAATATCATTTGTGGTTTCAAAATTGAATAAATCTGGATTACATTTGTTCACCAATTCAGTATAATTTAGTTCTTTAAATTTGTTTTCCATAATATTTTCCTTTTATAACTTTAATTTTTTAAAAATATTTCATTAAAAAAAACTCGCATTGCATCCCATGACCGCTTATCCGATTTTTCGTTATAAGCAGCTCCTTTTTCAGGATTATTACCGGAATCAGGATTAGTAAAAGAATGGACAGCATTCCCATAGAATATCATCTGCCAATCTACTTTTGAATCACGCATTTCCTTTTGGAAGATTCTTATTTGCTCAGATGATACATTCGGGTCGTCCGCTCCGTGTAATACAAGAATCCTGGTTTTTATATTTTTTGCATCATTCAGGTTCGGCGTGTCAAGATTCCCATGGAAACTTACAACTCCGGATACATCGGCACCGCTGCGTGCAAGTTCAAGAACCGTACCTCCGCCAAAACAATAACCGATAGCCGCTATTTTTGACTTATCTACCATATTTTGTTTCTTAAATTCTTCTAAACCGGTTATCACACGGTTACGCATAAGGATACGGTCATTTCTATAAATGCTTGCTTGCTTGGAAGATTCCTCCCGGTTTCTTGGCATAGCGTTCTTTCCGTACATATCTGCGCAAAATGCTATATATCCAAGTTCTGCGATTTGTTTCGCCCGTATTTTCACGTATGTTCCTAATCCGTTCCATTCATGAACTATCAAAACTCCGGGGCGTGGCTCTATTAATGAATCATCATATGCCATGAATCCCCGCAGAGCAATTTCCCCTTCTTTATAATCCACATTCTTTGTAATTATTTTAGCGGAAACGGACACACAAGAAATTAAAATAGTTACGATACAGATTAAACTTAAAGAAAACAACTTAAATATTGACATTAAACTAAAAAATTTTTTAATTTGCATAAAAGCAATCATCTTATACACCTCCTTATTCAAGCATTTTTAGCGTACCAGCCATATGTATAAATGTTCCGTTGGGTTGAGTGATATTTGCATTATTCATAATGGCCTCCAAAAACTGCATATAGAGTTTAGTAAGCTATTAGTGTTTTAGTTTTAAAATATAGTAATCCAAAAACATATATCTGTGATTAATAATACAATATTTATAATTAAAATAAGATTAGAAAAAAATTAAAATTTTTTAATCCGTCTTCATGAAATTCTATGGGAGTGAGACTGTAGTGCTTCAATATATTTCAATTAAATTTTTGTTTTTCTTTTGATATATACGAATCAAGTTCCGATGCAAGCGTCGGGGCTTGCATCGTGGAACGGAACACCTTTTTTCCTTGACAAAAACTTAATTTTTATTTAAAATTGTATAGTTATACTTTTTTGAAAAGAGAGCATAATAATCTTATCGTGGAGTAAATAAAATGGAAAAGAAGATATTGGTTGTAGAAGACAGTGAGGAAACCAGGGAACTGGTTTACGAACTCTTAAATATGAGTGACTACCATGTGTATCCTGTTACTGACGGATATTATGCTTTGGATGTAATGGAGAATACTCAGCCTGATTTGATTATTATGGATATAAGGATGCCAAAAAGAGGCGGTGTTGAAACAGCAAGGGAAATAAGAAAAGATCAGAGGTTTAAAAATATACCAATTATTTTTATATCTGCTTTTGACGATATAACTCCCCAGATTTTAAGTGAATTGGGGGGCAGAATAGATTTTATGAAAAAACCGCTCAACATGGACAATCTCCTTGTTAGAATTAAAAATTTTCTCAAATAGTAATAATTAAGCAAGCAAG
>DMMW01000003.1:37394-43171 GCA_003452965.1 Elusimicrobiota bacterium | reverse complement strand
AAGGGGTGAATAAAACAAATGCCAAGACGCTTCTACTTTGTTAAAAACCAGACATTTCTACTTTGGCTTGACATTGCTGACTTTTTTGATTTGATTTTTCTGATTTTTTTTGTATAATTTTGTAATGTCGGTTTCTGAAAAACATAATATTACTTGCCGTTGCGGCAAGAAGTTCGAGTGGGATATATGGAGTTCAGTAAATGTTACAAAAGATCCGGATTTAAAAGATTTGTTGTTTGACGGACTTTTGAATGTTGTTGTATGTCCGTTTTGCGGAGATTTGTTTTATTACGAAAATTTTATTTTGTATCACGACGAAAAAAAACATTATCTATTCTATGTGTATAATCATGACTGCGCCGAGAGTAAGACTGATTTGGTGAAAAAAGCCAAGTATGATTGCGAATTTGTTAATCAAAAAGCAGATAAAAAGATTTTTGTTGGTTATAAGATAGAAGTCTTTTTCGGTTTGGATGAGCTGGTTGAATTTCTCAGAAGGGAGGAAGAATTATGAACATATTTCAAATTTCAAATTCCAGATTTAATATTTTGGGACTGTTTTCCGTATTTTTTATCTTCTTTGCATTAAGTTTTAATAACCTTTATGCTATAGAAAAAAAACCTACGCAAAAGAAAAAACAAATAAAGGAGAAAAAGCAAATGAAAGAAATCGCTGTTATTGAAACAGATAAAGGTATAATAAAGTTTGAGTTTTATGAAAAGGACGCACCTAATACGGTAAATAATTTTAAAAAACTTGCTGATAAAAAGTTTTATAACGGTTTGAAATTCCATAGGGTTGTACCGGATTTTGTAATTCAGGGGGGATGCCCCAACGGTAACGGAACCGGTAATCCCGGATATAAGATTAAAGCGGAATTCAATAAAAGACAACATCTTGACGGTACTGTTGCTATGGCAAGATCTCAAGAGCCCGATTCTGCAGGTTGTCAGTTTTATATTTGTATGGGACCACAACCGTTTTTAGACGGTAAATATACAGTTTTCGGTCAGGTTATAGAAGGATTAGATGTGGTATATCAAATAGAAATCGGCGATGTGATGAAAAAAGTCTATATAGAAAAACAGAAAGAAGTAAATAAAACTAAATCTGAAACTAAGTAGATACTGTGATGGATGCCGCTACTGCATCATAAGGTGAATAATAATCCGCCTGAAAGTTATGCAGTGACGATACCCACCTATGTTATAAGATAACTTCGGTGAGGTAACTGGAGATTTTATGGAAATTTTTGATATTCTTACAAAAGCAGTAAAAATAGGTGCATCAGATATTCATATTGTAGTAGGAAAACCACCTATGTGCAGACACATAGGTGAAATGAAAGTTTTAGAAGGATTTACCGAAATAATTACTCCTGAAGAAGCAAAAAGACTTATTTATTCGATGCTTTATGATGAGCAGAAAAGGAAATTTGAAGAAGAAATGGAGTTAGACTGTTCGTTTAATCTGCCTAATGTATCCAGGTTCAGAGTAAACGTTTTGATGCATAGGAACGGAATCGGTGCCGTTCTTCGTGTTATTTCCTCAAAAGTGCCAACACCAGAAGAACTCAAGTTTCCGCCTTCAATAACAAATTTAGCACAGTTACCAAGAGGTTTAGTGCTTGTTACAGGACCGACAGGAAGCGGAAAATCAACGACTCTGGCTTGTTTAATGGGTATTGTCAATACAACCAGAAAAGACCATATACTTACGGTTGAAGACCCTATTGAATTTGTCTATGAATCTAAGAGCTGCATTGTAACACAACGAGAAGTCGGACAACATACGCTTTCTTTTGCCGGTGCCTTAAAACATGCACTTAGAGAGGATCCGGATATCGTTCTTGTTGGTGAGATGCGAGACCTTGAAACAATCGGTGCTGCAATAACAATTGCAGAAACAGGGCATCTCGTTTTTGCTACACTGCACACAACGGACGCACCTTCAACTATAGACAGAATTATAGACGTGTTTCCACCGCACCAGCAGCAGCAGGTAAGAATGCAGCTTTCTACTTCTATTCAGGCGGTTATATCACAGACATTAATACCAAGCGTGGATGGTTCTACGCGAGTTGCCGCACGAGAAATTATGATAGCAACACCCGCTATTGCCAATCTTATCAGGGAAGGCAAGACACACCAATTATATCAGACAATTGAGGTAGGCAGTAAGTCAGGAATGATTTCGCTCGATAAAGCCTTGGCATCATTGGTACGGGATAATCAAATAAAGATTGAAGATGCACTTGCTAAAGCACATAATCCCGAGATGGTGAAAGCGGCAATTTACGGGAGGTAACTTTAATATGGAAATAGAAAACCTTTTGAAAATGATGGTTGAAAAAAAAGGAACTGACTTGCATCTTAAAGCAGGTTTACCACCTATGGTTAGAATTAACGGGGAAATAGACCCACTTATTGATACTGAAAAACTTTCTTCGGAAAACATTAAACAACTTTTGTCTAAATATATAGGTTTTGGCGAAGACAAAAAATTACATGATAATAAAGAATTTGATTTTGCATGCGAACTACCGGGTATCGCGAGATTCAGGGGTGCGCTTTTTTTTCAAAAAGGAAATTATGGTGCCGTTTTTAGAACAATCCCTGCAAAAATACCGACAATAGACGAACTTAATCTTCCGCAGGTTTTAAAAGAAATTATTTCTTCCGAAATGGGGTTGGTTCTTGTTACAGGACCGACAGGAAGCGGAAAATCTACAACTATGGCAGCTATGATAAATCATTTAAACGAAAGTTTTAAAGAAAATATTATCACTATTGAGGACCCCATAGAATTTGTTCATGCTGATAAAAAATCAATAGTAAATCAACGCGAAATCGGAATGGATACTAATACATTTGCGACAGCACTGAAATCCGCATTGAGACAGGACCCTGATGTTATACTTGTAGGCGAAATGCGCGATTCGGAAACGATTTCAACCGCCTTAACAGCTGCTGAAACCGGACATCTTGTTATTTCAACGCTTCATACAAACGACACAAAACAGACAATAGATAGAATTATAGATACATTTACACCAGAACAACAACTTCAGATAAGATTTCAACTATCCCTATTCCTTAAAGCGGTAATTGCTCAAAGATTAGTAAAAAGAAAAGACGGTAAGGGAATGGTTGCGGCTATAGAAATTATGGTAAATACACCTTTTATAAAGGCACTGATTGCAGAGTCTAAAACCGGACAAATATCCAAAGCAATTGAAGATAGTTCTTCATTTTATAAAACACAATCGTTCAACCAGTCACTTTTTACATTGTATAAAAATGGCACAATTTCTATCGATGATGCGCTTGCCACAAGTAATAATCCATCGGATTTAAAAATACAAATTCAATCTTTGGATTTTGCTAAGAAACAGGAGGGGCAGAATGAACCTAAAACAAATAGAAATTTTTAGTGATTTGACTGATAAAACACTTAAAAATATATCAAAAATAGTAAAAGAAAAAAATGTTAAAAAAGATACTGTTATTTTTGAAGAATTAACTGCGGCCGATGTGTTTTGCTTGATAGCAGAAGGAAAAGTTGAGGTGTTTAAACATTTATCGGGCAATGATAAAAAAGTTTTAGCTATTTTATCCGCAGGCGATTATTTCGGAGAAATGTCTTTATTTGAGAATAAACCGAGAATGGCATCGGTTAAGGCGATTGAAGATACAACCTTGCTTGAAATAAAAAAGAAAGATTTTAATTCTCTGCTATCCAGTGATTTGAATTCCGGGATGAAGCTTCTATCAGCGATTATGTCAACAACACTTAACCGTCTATCGACAACCGATAGCCATCTGACTTTACTATATGACATAGGAAAAATAATTGCGAGTTCAAGAAATCTCAAACAGATGACAATGGATACATTCACGAAAATTACTAAACATTTTAAAAAACATAATCGAGGACTAATAGCTATATACAATGAATTTACCGACGAATTGGATGTTCATTCATCAATAAATATTCAACCACCTATTGATATATTATTGAAAACAGATCCTTTTGTTAATAAAATTTCTTCCGAAAAAGAGATAATTTTGAATAGCGAAGAAGATTATAAAAATGGTTTTTTTTCGGGAAAATCAATTGTTGTATCAGCTTTTTATTTTGAAGAAAAATTTCTCGGCTTTATATTATTTGCAGGGGATCAGAATAATTCTTTTAATATTAACGACCTCATTTTGTTATCTTCGGTGGCATCACTGATATCCGTTTCAATTAAAAACATATCTTTTATCTCTGAAGAGGAAGCGAGAAAACGTCTCGAAGAAACACGTTATAAGCAAAGTTTTTAAATTATGTTTGAAATCGGTATCGCATTAAACATCCTGCATTACTTTTTTAATAGATTTTTAGTCGTTCCTATAAGTTTTATTGCCGGATTAGGATGGTGGGGAGCTTTTTTTATTGCATTAACAGGTGATATACTCCAGATGTTTTTGTATTTTTATATCCTTGAAGGAGCCGGTGTAAATAAAAAAATTGGAAGGCTCTTATCCAAAAGACTGCCGTCTCAATATGCTGTTGAAAAAACCAAGATGGTAAAAAAAGTTAGAAGAATGGGTTATCTTGGTATAACTATTTTGTCTGCTATGCCGGTATATTTAGGAGGCATGTATTCTGCTGTATTGGTAAGCCATTTAATGCATCTTAACAGGAAAAAATCATATTTATTTTTAACAGTCGGTTCTATAATAGGTTCTGCTATTTTGGTTATCGGTCTAAGTGTTATATGGGATTTAATAAAATCGCTTATTTATTAAAATTAGCAAAAAATTCTGAAAAACAACTGAATTGCAGGATTTATATTGTAGGCGGTTTTATCAGAGATTTAATATTAAAAATTAAAAGTATAGATTTGGATTTAGTTGTTGAAGGGAACGGAATTGAAGTTGCGAATTATTTTCATAATATATTAGATGGAAAACTTACAGTTTATAAAAAATTCTTTACTGCATCTCTTAAACTAAAAGATAATTTTGTAATTGATTTTGCCACTGCAAGAACAGAAGAATATCCGAAACCTGCTTCCATGCCTGTCGTTTATCCTGCCACTTTAAAAAAAGATTTGTTCCGTCGTGACTTTACCATAAATACCATGGCAATACCAATATCAGAATACAGAATACAGAATACAGTATACAGTATTATTGACCCGTGCGAGGGATTGAATGACATTAAAAATAAGTTAATCCGTGTGCTTCATAAAAAAAGCTTTATTGACGATCCGACAAGAATTTTAAGAGCAATTAGATATGCAAATAGATTTAATTTCAGAATAGAAAAAAACACTGAAAAATGGATGAATTCCGCTATCAAGAAAAACCTGTTATCTTTAGTTTCGGCATCAAGAATACGAGATGAGTTTATAAAAACATTGGAAGAAGAAAAAGCAAAAAAAATTTTATTAGAATTCAAGAAAAGAAACGTTTTAAAATATATTGATAACAATTTAAATATTTTTGCAATTTCTGTTAAAAAGAAATCTGTAAAAACCAGACTAAATAATCTATTGAAATGTTTTACTGAAGAACAAAAAAAAACCTTCCTTCAGAAGCTATGCCTGCCACATTAAAAAAGCTTAGATTTATCCGTTTTTAATGTTTTATTTGCTTTACTCTACTGGGTAGACCCGTTGAGAAATTTCTTGACTTTTTAGCATTAAAAAATATAATATATTATCTATATAAACAAACTGCGTTATAATTCCTAAATTGTAGATGCAGAACGACAGTGATGCAGAGCG
>DMMW01000003.1:9655-37248 GCA_003452965.1 Elusimicrobiota bacterium | reverse complement strand
GCTTTGCTGCTACAAAATGGAAAACGAAATACATTCATTAACAATTGAAAATCGGGATAAATAGATTTTTTTCTTCTATGGAATTCGGCCGAAGCGAAAAAATAAGAATATATTAGCAAAGGCGGATAAAAATATGCAAATTTCAAGTGTGGATTTGATTCTTGCAATACCTATTTTATTTTTTGCCGTTGTCATCCATGAAATCAGCCATGGCTGGGTAGCTTATTTGAATGGCGATGATACGGCAAAAATGTCAGGTCGTTTAACACTTAATCCGATACCGCATATTGATTTAGTTGGGACCATTATTCTTCCATTGCTTCTAATAATAATCCGCGCACCTGTGCTCATCGGTTGGGCTAAACCAGTTCCGGTTAATCCTTATCGCCTAAATAATCCCACAAAAGATATGGCAAAGGTGGCATTCGCGGGACCGGGTTCTAATTTTTCAATTGCCGTTCTTTCAGCTTTGATTATCTGGCTTTTTAAAATATCAAATTTAGATCCTTATTTATTTATTAATAGCCTAATTATTAAGCTTTTATATATCAATATTCAGATTAATCTTATTCTCGGTGTTTTTAATTTAGTGCCGGTACCACCCTTGGACGGTTCAAGAATCGTATCGGCTTTTTTACCGCCCGATATAGCATATAAGTATAATCAACTTGAAAGATACGGTATTTTTATAATTTTTCTTATGCTTTCTTTCGGATTACTTGATTTCTTATGGATAATAGTTAAATTTATACAAACATTATTGTTTATGGGCATGTAAAAGATACAAGTATGAATAGAGGTGGGTTAAAGGTTTAAATAGAGACAAGAGAGATATAAAATAATTGTGGTTTTTATCTGTGTCTGCCAGGGATTCATTGTCGGATAAATAATCGTCTCTCAAAATCTCTGTAATCACTTTTAAAGGAATTTATATGAAACAACGGGTATTATCTGGAATGAGACCTTCGGGGAAACTGCATCTTGGGCATTTGCATGGTGCTCTCTCTAATTGGGTTGAACTTCAAAAAAATTACGAATGTTTTTATTTTGTTGCGGATTGGCACGCATTGACAACGGAATATGAAAAAACAGATAAAATTAAACAGGATTCCGTGGATATGGTTATTGATTGGCTAAGCGTCGGTCTTGATCCGGAAAAATCCACAATATTTGTTCAGTCCAAACTTTTAGAACATGCCGAATTACATCTGCTTTTATCTATGATAACACCTCTGTCATGGTTGGAACGCTGTCCTACTTATAAAGAACAGCTTAAAGAAATAAAAACACGCGATATACATACATACGGTTTTTTGGGCTATCCGGTGCTTCAGGCAGCGGATATATTAATTTATAAAGCAGATAATGTTCCGGTAGGTGAAGACCAACTTCCACATCTTGAACTTACTAGGGAAATCGCAAGAAGGTTTAATTCATTCTACGGTAATGTTTTAATTGAACCTAAGGCACTTCTTACAAAAACACCAAGAATTCCTGGTACAGACGGCCGCAAAATGTCAAAATCATATAATAACTGTATTTATTTATCGGATACACCTGAAATCATTTCTAAAAAAATTTCTTCTTATATTACAGACCCTGCACGAATACATGCTACCGATATGGGACATCCGGATATTTGCGGTATTTTTCCGCTTCAGGAAATTTATTGTGAAAATCACAATGAAATAGCAGAAAATTGTAAAAAAGGAACTATTGGGTGTGTTAAATGTAAAAAATTACTGGCTGAAAAAATTATCAAATCACTTGAACCAATCCATAAAAAACAGCAGGAAATAAAAAATAACCGGCATTTAATAAATGATGTTTTGCATAAAGGAAACCAAAAAGCTAAGGTTATTGTAGAAAAAACTATGTTGGAAGTAAGAAAATCTTTGAAATTATGGAATATGGAATAAAATTAGAAATCTTTGAAGGACCGATGGAGCTACTGCTCCATTTGATACAAAAAAATAACTTAGATATTTATGATATTCCTATTTCCAAAATAACATCCGAATACCTCGCTTATCTTGATATGATGAACCAATTAAATCTTGAGATTGCAGGTGATTTTCTGGTTATGGCTGCAACTTTGATGCGAATCAAATCCAGGATGCTTCTTCCGGTATACAGTGAAGATGAGGAAGAACTCATTGACCCAAGAGATGAAATCGTAAAACGAATTCTTGAGTATAAAAAATTTAAGGAAGCGTCTAAAATTCTTCGGACTAATCTTGAAAATCAAAAAGATGTCTTTTACCGCAAAGTAACGCCTGCATTCGCAGATGAAGATTTTGGAGTTGAGGTCTCTCTTTTTGATTTATTAGACGCTTTTAAACAGGTTCTTTCAAAAGCAAAAAAAATCTCAAAAGAAATAATAAAAGATGAATTTACTATTGAAAAGAAAATCAGAGTCATATTATCTATTTTAGAAGGAAAAAATTTTTTATCTTTTTTTTCAATATTTTCACAAGATGAAACTAAAATATCTATTGTTGTAACTTTTCTGGCATTGCTTGAACTTATAAAAATCGGAAGAATATATGTAAGACAGGATAAGCATTTAGGCGAAATACGAATTTATAGAACGCAAACAACAATCTCCGAAACGGAAACTAAACCGGTTTAAAAAGGAATCAAATTTATGGAGTTAAAAAAAATTGTAGAAGCATTGTTATTTGTAACTCAGGGACCTCTCAAAATTGAAACAATAACTCAAATTATCGGCGATACATCCTTAGACGAAGTAAAACAGGCGGTAAGTGAATTGATAAAAGATTACGAAATAAGACAATCAGCCATCCAGATAGTGGAAATTGCAGGTGGATTACAACTGTCCACAAAGAGGGATTACGCTCAATATATACGAAAGCTTTATAGAGATGAAACAATATTAAAATTGTCGGCATCCGCACTTGAGACACTCGCTATAGTAGCTTACAGACAACCGATTACACGTGCAGATATTGAACAAATTCGCGGTGTTGAAGTAAGCGCTGTTTTAAAAACGCTTGTTGATAAAAATCTTGTAAGAACTTGCGGAAAGAAAGATACCGTAGGGACTCCATTTTTATACGGAACGACACAACAATTTTTGATATACTTCGGGCTAAAATCTACTGATGAACTTCCTTCTTTGGAAGAAATTAACGTTGAACAGGAGCAATGATGGGTTATTCAAGCGACAAAATTAGAAATGTAGCTATCGTTGGAAGCGGCGGTTCCGGAAAAACATCTTTGGTTGAAGCGATTGCATATAACTCAAAACTAATCAATAGACTGGGTAAAGTTGAAGAAGGTAATACGGTCAGCGATTTCAGTAAAGATGAAATTTCAAGGATATCGTCCGTTTATACAACCCTGCTGTCATTTGATTTAAACGGTATCAAGATTAACATTCTTGATACACCCGGTTATTATGATTTTATCGGCGAAACTATTTCCGCACTAAATGCTGCGGATGCGGCCATTTTTGTTTTTGACGGCTTTTCAAATATAGATGCAACATTTGAGTTTATATGGGAATATTGTAATAAGCCAAAAGCGATATTTATAAACAAACTTGATAAAGAAGACATAGATTTTCAAAAAGTATTTGATACTCTAAAAGAATTTAACAGCAATTTGACTCCCGTATTTGTTCCTGACGGAACAGGTGCAAATTTTTCCAAAGCAATCTCTTTAATTTCTGATTCCGATGATAAGGGTTACAAAGAAAAATTTATTGATGCTATCGCCTCTAATGACGATGCTTTGATTGAAAAATATCTTGATGGAAAAGAAATATCAAAAGATGAATTGGTAAAGGCATTTAAAAAAGGCTTTTCTGCAAAATCCATTATACCTGTTTTAAGCGGCAGCGCTACCAAAAATATCGGGTGTGACGCAATCGCAAGCTTTATAAGCGAATTTTTCCCTCAAGCGGAAACAATTGATGTATCTGATAAACCGTGCATCCTTGTTTTTAAAAGCGTAATTGAACCTCATACAGGGAATCTTTCATTTTTAAGAATTTATTCCGGTAAAATCACGCAGGGACAAGATATAAATAATGTGACCCGTCGGACCAGCGAAAGATTAGGTAATTTTTGTACATTGTTAGGCAAAAAAAGAACCGAGTTAAGAGAGGCACAGGCGGGCGATATTGTTGCCGCAGTAAAATTGAAAGAAACCCAGACAAACGACATCCTTGGAGATGAAGCGTTGGCAAGTAAAATAAAAACCATTAGTTTTCCGGAGCCAAATATAAGCATGGCGGTATATTCCAAGTCAAAAGGCGAGGAAGAAAAGATTGCATCTGCATTGCAATCAATGATGCGTGAAGATCCTACAATTAAATCGTATTATAATGCCGAGACAAAAGAACTTATATTATCTGGTCTCGGAGCGTTGCATATTGAGGTCGCTATAGCAAGAGTCAGAGAAAGATACGAAATAAATGTTGAACTTAAACCTCCCAAGGTCGCTTACAGAGAAACCATAAAAGGAAATACTGAAGTACAAGGCAAATATAAAAGACAAACAGGCGGCCGCGGACAGTACGGCGATTGCTGGATAAAACTTGAGCCACTTGAAAGGGGCAAAGGTTTTGAATTTGTTAACGCCATACGAGAGGGAAGAATACCAAGAAATTATATTCCTTCCGTAGAAAAAGGCGTAAAAGAATCTATGGACCAGGGTGTTATTTCAGGATATCCGGTTACCGATATAAGAGTCACGTTATATGACGGAAGTTATCATGAGGTTGATTCGTCCGACATGGCATTTAAAATTGCAGGAAGTATGGCGCTTAAAAAAGGTGTAACTGAATCCAGACCATGCATATTGGAACCAATCGTAGAGATTGAAGTTTTAATTCCCGATGACTATATGGGCGCCGTTATGGGTGATTTGAATTCAAGACGCGGAAGAGTTATGGGTATGGAACGTATTGGGAAAAAACAAAAAGTAAACGCTACTGCTCCGTTGTCGGAAGTTGCCAGTTATGCGACAGACTTGCGTTCAATTACCAAGGGAGCGGGAAATTTTAAAATGAAATTTTCTCACTATGAGGAAGCACCTTCATCCGTGTCCCAACCGCTGATTGAGATATACCAGAAACAACAACAGGAAGGACGTTAAAGGCAAGTTAAAATAGAAAGTTATAATTAAAATAGAACCAAAAAAAATAAAAATAAAAAGAACCAAAGAATTTAATTTATATTTATACTTTTAACTTTTAACTTGACTCTTATCTATGATTGCACTTTCAACCGTCTATAGTATTTCCAAGCATACCAATCCGTTTTCACTGATTGATGAAATAAAATCTTTGGGATTTTCTAAAGTTGAACTTAACGTTGAGGTACCGGAAGATTTTATACTTGAAATAGCAAAAAAACTAAAGGTGGTTTCTATCCATAATTATTGTCCGAAACTGGATACTATACCCGATGGCAGAACTATTTATTCTCCTTACAATATTTCTTCGTTAGACGATAATGAACGCAAAACAGCAATCACACTCACAAAAAAAACGATAGATGTTGCAAACGATATAGGTGCTGGTGCTGTTGTTTTTCATACCGGCGAAGTACAAATGGAATTATCAGGAAGGATTTTAGCAAAAAAATATAATGAAACCGGCGGGGGGAAGGAGTATCCAGAGTTTTTTAACGCTTTTTTATCTGAACGGAAGCTGAAACTTAAACCTTTTATTGAAAATGTCTTAATATCTCTTGACGAAATTCTTGAATATGCTTCAAGAAAAAATGTGAGATTAGGCCTTGAAAACCGCTTCTGGGCAAACGAAATTCCTTCACTTGAAGATTATAAAATTATTTTTCAAAAATTTGAAACTGATTATTTAGGTTTATGGTATGATGTCGGTCATGCATATGTCGCAGAAAAACAAAGAGTTATTAGCAGTCATCTTGATTTCCTTAAGGATTTTTCAAGTAAGATAATCGGCATGCATTTGCATGATGTAATCGGTGTTTATGATCATAAAGCACCTGGTACGGGAGAAGTGGATTTTAAAAAAATATCTGAATTTGTCAAAGATACCACAATACTCGTCAACGAAACCCATAAATCAGCGACCAAAGAACAATTACAAAATTCAAAAACATATTTGAAAAATTGCGGGTTTATAAAACCTTGTTTGCTCGCCTCTCAAAAGAGAGGGCGATGCAACTAAAACATACGGTAATTGTAAATAGATAAACATCTCGTCATCATCCGCTAACCGGCGGATGAACGCAGGCGGGAATGAACTTAATTTCAAATTAGCAAGGAGAAAAAATGCCAGAATTAAGACGTGATCCTATTATCGGCAGATGGGTAATTATTACTAAAGAAAGGGGGAAAGTAAAAAAAGACTTTGAACAAATCTCGGAAATGGATACTTCGGAAGGATGTCCATTCTGTTCCGGAAAGGAAAACCTGACACCCCCTGAAATACTTTCATTTAGAGAACCTGGAACACGTAAAGATGAGAAAGGCTGGTGGGTACGGGTAATCCCCAATAAATTTCCCGTTCTAAGAGTTGAAGGTAATATTAACAGACGCGGTGAGGGTATGTTTGATTATATGGACGGAATAGGAGCCCATGAAGTAATAATTGAAACACCTAAGCATGACGCTGATTTTTCCGACTTGGATATTAAACAAGCTGAAGAAGTTATCTGGGCATATCGTGATAGGATTTTAGACTTAAAAAAAGATATCAGATTTGAATATATCCTTATATTTAAAAATCACGGTGCCGATGCCGGCGCTTCATTGTCACATCCGCACTCACAGATTATCGCGATGCCTACAATTCCAGTAAGAGTAAAACAGGAAATAGACGGAAGCAGAAACTATTATGAATATAAAGAAAGATGCATTTTTTGTGATATTATACGTGAAGAAACTGAAGCAAATACAAGAATCGTATCAGAAAACGAAGATTTTATTTGTATTACACCATTTGCTTCAAGATTTCCTTTTGAAACATGGATAATGCCCAAGATTCATTCTTCAATTTTTGAGGACCTATCTAAACACGAGGTAACTAACCTAGCCTTGATACTAAGGGATATTAACGGTAGAATGAACAAGACATTAGAAAAACCGCCATATAACTTTATTATCCATAATTCGCCTTGTCGCACAGGAAAAATACCTTATTATCACTGGCATATAGAAATAATGCCTCGTCTGACAAAAGTTGCAGGTTTTGAATGGGGAACAGGATTTTACATCAATCCAACTCCACCCGAGGAAGCAGCAAAATTTTTAAGGGAAATTGATTAAACGGACATCCTATAAAGAGAGGGATGTCAGTGTAAACTTGTCCTGAGCGGTAGTCGAAATATAGATGTTAAAAATCTAGGTAATCAGACATAATGTTAGTTATATCAGGAGTATTTAATGAGTATAAAAAGCGTATTCCCTGATTTGGAAGGCGGTCTATATCCCGTAAAATCTGAAGTTGAGAAAGAGTTCTTTATTTATTGTTATACTGATTCCCGAAATGAAAAAGTTCCCGTTTTAAAATATAAAAAATCTACTGAGAAACAATGGAATAAATTATCAATGACTGAACAAGACGGGAAGTATGTCGGTTCATTCCTACCAAAAACAACAGGTTTCTATAAATATACCGTAGAAGGTTACGATAAAATTTTAGAAGTTATAGTAGAAGAAAAATATGCAAGATTTGCCGCATGGTACGAATTATTTCCGCGTTCACAGGGAACCATCCCTAACAAAAGCGGTACATTCGCCGATTGCGAAAAACGACTTCCAGATATAAAGAAAATGGGATTTGACGTAATATTTTTTACCCCAATACATCCAATTGGAAAAAGCCATCGTAAAGGTCCTAATAATTCATTACTTGCAGGACCAAATGATCCTGGTTGTCCTTGGGCAATAGGAAATGAGAACGGCGGACATAAGTCAATAGAACCGGAATTGGGTTCAATAAACGACTTTAAACATTTTGTTTATGAAGCAAAAAAAATGGGATTTGAAATCGCCTTAGATATTGCTTACAACTGTTCACCTGATCATCCGTATGTCAAGAAACATCCAGAATGGTTTCACAAAAGAGCTGACGGTACCATCGCATATTCAGAAAATCCCCCTAAAAAATATGAGGATATTTATCCATTAAATTTCTATCCGCCGAATAAAAAAGAACTATGGGATGAACTGAAATCAATCATCATTTTTTGGCGGAAACTCGGGATTACACACTTCAGAATGGATAATCCGCATACGAAACCAACAGAATTCTGGAAATGGCTTATTACGGAAGTTAAAAAGGAATATCCCGATACAATATTCCTTGCGGAAGCATTTACTAATTATGATAAACTTGAGGAACTTGCCAGAGTGGGATTTTCACAGTCATATACATATTTTACTTGGCGTAATGGTAAAAATGAGTTAATTGAATATTTTATTAAACTCACGAACTCATATTTAAAAAATTTTTTAAGAGGTAATCTTTTCACCAATACTCCGGATATCTGTCCTCCGATTATTCAAACCGGCGGAAAACCGGCTTTTAAATTAAGAATAGCTCTTGCATCAACACTTTCTTCAGTTTATGGTATGTATAGCGGATACGAATTGTGTGATGGTTCGTCTTTTCCCGGCACTGAAAACTATGTAGATTCGGAAAAATATCAATATAAAGTATGGGATTGGAACCGTCCCGGTAATATCAAAAACTATATCGCTATCTTGAACGAAATAAGACACAAAAATCCTGCGCTCCAATATTATGACAACCTTAAATTTCTTAACTCCAACAATGATAATATCCTTTGCTACGGAAAAAAATATAATGACAATATTATTTTGGTTGCCGCTAATATTAATCCATATGAAACGCAAGAAGTTAGAATGACTGTACCTCTTGAAGAATACGGTATCCCATCTGATTCCGATTATATTGTTAATGAATTAATTACAGGAAAAAACTTTTTATGGCACGGAAGAGAAAATTATATTAGGATTGAACCGCATAAAGAACCGGTATATATTTTTAAAATAATTACAACAGTTAAAGCAAAGCAAAATTTTGCTATACATGAAACTGCATTAGTACATTCAAAAATATTTTTTGAGATGCGCGAAAAAGTTATTAAGCATAATGATGTTTATGCAAGAAGAGAATTGGCAGAATTTTTTAATAATGAAATTCTTTGGCGGGTTTATACCTGTGAAACTTTTGATGAGAGTTATGCATGCACAATAAATAACGAAGCTAAAAAGAGCGGTTTTCAGTCAATCATTCATGCTTATATAACAACACCGGGACACTAGAAGCAGGTAGAAAGTTAAAAAGGAGGAGAATATGAAAGTAACAATGTTGGCAAAAGAATTTCCGCCGTATGTTTATGGCGGAGCGGGCGTACATTTGAGGTATCTGGCACAGGAACTTTCAAAGATAATGGATGTCGATATCAGATGTTTTGGAGACCAGAAATCCGACGACAAATCACTAAAAGTCCGCGGTTATAAAGGCTGGGATGCGCTTAAAGGTAAAAAATTCTCGCCTACACTTGAAACTCTTTCAATAAATCTTTTATCTCAGATGGAAGAGATTGATTCGGATGTGGTTCACACACATACATGGTATGGCCATTTTGGCGGATTATTAACAAAAATCCTTTATGATATACCGTTTGTAGCGACATCGCATTCATTAGAACCTCTCAGACCGTGGAAAGAAGACCAATTGGGACATGGCTACCAATTAAGCACCTGGATTGAAAAAATCGGGATTGAATCTGCCGACAAGGTTATCGCCGTTTCAAATTTGATGAAACAGGATATATTGAAGTTTTTTAACGTTAAACCCGAGAAGATAGAAGTTATTTACAATGGAGTGGATTTAAATAAATGGCAACAAACACCTTTAAATACTTCACTTAAAAAGGAATACGGCATTGCTGACGATTATATTCTTTTTGTCGGACGTCCTACCCCACAAAAAGGCATGGAGTATTTAATAGATGCTTCTGACGACATACCGTGTCAGATTGTGCTCGGTGCAACCGGAGCCGATACAAAAGATTATGAAGAAGCGATGACAAAGAAAGTTGAGAAGAAAAAAAATATTGTCTGGATTCATAAATTATTAAAAGAAGAAGAATATATTCAGTTATACAGTTCGGCAAAAATTTTTATATGCCCTTCAATTTATGAACCTTTCGGTATTATTAATCTGGAAGCAATGGCATGCAAAACACCTGTTATTGCATCTGCAACAGGCGGAATATTGGAAGTTGTTATTCCTGAAGAAACAGGCATACTTGTTGAACCAAAAAATTCAAAACAAATTGCCGATGCCGTCAACCGCTTATTAAAAGACGAATCTCTAAGAAATAAATTTGGATTAAACGGTCGCGCTCGTGTGGAAAAGTATTTCTCATGGGAAAATATCGCAAAGCAGACTAAAAAACTATATGAAGGATTGATAAAATGAACATATTACAAAAATATAATTATGATGAGAAATTATTTGAAGGATTAAGACAAAAATTTTTGACAGGAATTTTTTCCGATAAGAATAATATTATAAACAGTAAAGTGCAAGCCCCTGATGAAACCAAATTTTTTAATCCAAAAAAAGACGGTTCTTTAAAGCAGAAACTTGTTACTATTGGTGCAGAAGCTATTAAAAATGGTAAATTAGGACTGGTAATAGTAAACGGCGGTATGGCTACACGGTTCGGCGGAGTAGTAAAAGGTATCGTTGAGGTTTATGATAAAAAAAGCTTTTTGCAAATAAAGCTTGAACAAGTCAAAAAGATAAACCAAAAATATAACATCTCTATTCCGATATATATAATGAATAGTTATGCCACAGAAGTCGCAACGGTTCAACATCTTGAAAAAAATGATTACTTTGGATTAAAAGATAATATTAAATGTTTCAGCCAGTTTATAGCAAAACGTTTAAATGCCGATGGCACGTATTATTTACCTGAAAACGAATCTTATTACGGACCTGGGCATGGAGATTTTTCTTTTGCTTTTCAAAAAAGCGGTCTTTTAGATCATTTTCTTAAAATCGGCGGTGAACATGTTTGGTACTCCAATGTAGATAATTTAGGTGCAACAATCGACGAACTCATATTTGGTTACCATGTGGATAAACAATCAGAGATGACCGTTGAACTAGCTGAAAAATATCCCGGCGATAAAGGCGGCGCACCTGCAATAGTTAATGGTCACCTTGAGATTGTTGAACAGTTTAAATTTCCATCTGACTTTAATCAGGATTCAATATCAGTGTTCAATACTGCAACATATATTTTTAAGGCAAGCAATCTAAATAAATATTTTGAGCTACCTTTTTATTTTGTTGAGAAAAAAATTGCAGACAAAAAAGTTATTCAATTTGAGCATCTCGCAGGTGATCTATCAACAATTTTAAAATCTGAGTATATTATAGTGGACAGGGAGCAAAGATTTTTTCCGATAAAAACACCCAAGGACTTAGAAAAGGACAGAGATAAACTAAGAAATATTTTTGGATGAAAAAATTACAAACATTTGCAACATTTTATATTATAAGTTTAATTGCTATTTTATTTTTTGTTTTTATCCCGCTTAAAAACAAATTAGCAAGTGAATCGGATAAGTCTGTTGCTTTAGCAATAAAATACAATGATGTCGTTGATTTATTCGGTAGAAATAAATTTTCCGATTTCAAGAAAGCAGGCGTAAACACCGTAGTTATATCCGACGAAAAAGCAAAAGATTTTTTTGATGAAACAGGCGAGGATAGGTATATCACCATTCCCAAGGAGAAATATTTAGGAATATCATCGGATAAAATATGGCATGTAAATGATTTGAATTTATACATGGTTTTTTTTGTGCAAGGAAATCTTTCGCTTTTACCAAAAAATATTAATGGTGTACTTTCAGTAATAACAGCTGACGATTTTTTTGGTAAAATACCGCCCGATTCAAATTATACCTATGGGATTTTAGAATCTTTAAAACAAAAACAGGTAAAAAAAATATTGCGGAGTTCAACGGAAGGATTCAGGGTTTTTAGATTAAGATGGGACCATGATACACAAAAAAATCTCTATAAAATAAAAAGAGCTGTTTTAGAAAGAAATTTTAAAATAATAATACTTGATTTGACGCAGACTACCATAGAAGAAGCACTTGAGTATATCAAAGAATCAAAAAGGATTATTGAAGATACTGGCTTTACTGTAGGGAAACCTGAACCTATAAGAAATATAAATTCAATCATTTCAAAGTATTCTTTTTTTACTTTAATTATATCGCTTTTTATTGCCATAGTATCTCCGTTAATATGCCTCGTTTTTGTTAAAACAGATTTAAGGTTTTTGCGGCAACAAAAATATTCATTTTCAAAAATAGCTATAACTTTTTTGTCGATAATAGTTGTCTCTATATTATCCGGAATAGCAATTTCCGGATTATTGTCAACAAAAGAGTTCATGCTTGGAGTTGAGCAATTCAGGGGTATTAAACTTGCATTGACTCTGCCGATTATTATAACATTTATTCTATTATATAAATATGATTTAAAAAATCTGTTAAAAGAGCCTTTGCTTATAGGACAATTTATTTTTTTTATTATAATATTATCTGTTTTGGTATTTTATATAACACGAAGCGGAAATTCAGGTATAATGCCGTCTATTGAAGAAAATTTTCGTTCTTTTTTGGAAAAAATATTCTTTGTAAGACCCAGATTAAAAGAATTTCTTATTGGACACCCTTTTATGTTGTTATCATTATATTTGAAAAATTTAAACAAAAATATCTGGAAACCTCTTTTTATTGTAGGCTTAATCGGACAAACATCAGTAATAAATACTTTTTGTCACATACATAGCCCGTTATATGTATCACTTGTAAGGACTTTTAATGGAATTTGGATTGGTTTAATATTAGGAATTATTTTAATTGTTATATATAAGAAATTATGTCTAAAATAGTTATTTCCGGTTATTATGGCTATAATAATGCAGGTGATGAATTGATACTTAAGTCAATGGTGGACGACTTAAGGGCTTTATCTCCGAATATAGAAATTACCGTTCTATCGGTTAAACCCTGCGAAACATCACAAAAATATAGTGTAAAATCCGTTAATAGATTCAATTTATTTTCTATCATATCGGAATTATTAAAATGTAAAATGCTTGTATCAGGCGCGGGAGGACTTTTTCAGGATACAACCGCTTCTTTAAGTTTATGGTACTATCTGACAATTATTACTTTAGCTAAAATATTGAACAAGAAAGTATTTATTTATGCAGTGGGTATCGGGGAAGTGAAAAGATTGTTAAATATATTTTTTATTAAAAATTGCTTTAATATGGTGGATTTAATATCGGTTAGAACAGAATATGATAAAAGAATACTTGAATCCTTTATGGTAGTTAAACCCATTACAGTTACGGCAGATCCCGTTTTTGGATTGGAAATGAAAATATTTAAAAAAAAAATTTCTGAAAATAAAAAGAAAATCGGCATAATCCTAAGAAAAACCAAATATTGGAAAAAGGATATTGAGATATTTTCTAAGTTATCAAAAACATTAATTGAAAAACTTAACGCTGAAATAGTACTTATACCTTTTCAAAAATCAGCCGATTTAGAATTGTTGGAGGTTATAAAAAAAAGAGCAGACCCTAAAATATCGCTAATTGTCTGGGAAAATATTGAAGATATACTAAAAGTATATTCTGAACTGGATTTTATTGTCAGTATGCGGTTACACGGCTTGATTCTGGCAATCAAGTACAATATACCTTTTGTACCAATTTCAAGATATTCAAAATTAACAAATCTTATGCATACAATAGGAGAAAAAGATTTTTTGCATCAATACGATGAATTAACCGCAGAAAATATATATACGCAAATCACCAACAAAATGTCCGTTAACAATGAAATCTTATCCAAGAACTTTGATAAGATTAAATATCTTGAAATAGAATCAAAAAAAACAGCAAAATTATGCATATCCCTGCTTGATAATTGATATGAAAAAGATTTCTTTTATTACAATTGCTTTTATATTAGTTTCTACAATATCGTACGGTTTTTTCATACTCGTTTTGAAAAATTTATCTTTTTATCTTTCTATGCTTGAGGATAGGGTTGAAATAGTTGCTTTTATTAACGATACAATTAATGAAGAACAAATAAGCTCGCTTATCAAGAATATTGAAAAAGTAGATTATATTGAAAAAATCAAATATACTTCCAAGGAACAAGCATTGGAAGAATTTAAGAGTAACGAAGAATTCGCTCAACAAATTAAGATTTTAGCCGAAAATCCGTTGCCGGCTACAATTGATATTTATCTTACAAAAAAGGATCCAAAAACCGTCAAAAATGTTGCTGAACAAATAGAAAATTTATTTGGCGTAGAAGAAATATTTTATACTTCCATTGAAGCGGAAAACCTTCTGACAATAAATAAATATTTTAGGGATTTCAGCTTATGGGCTAATTGGATTTTCTTTTTATTTTTTATAGTATCACTTATTGCAATATCCTTAGCGATGAATGACAAAATAATCGTTTACGGTCTCGTTGATGGAATTATCGGAGGATGTGCCGGTTTGTTTTTTTTGAATTTGATTTATAAAAGTCTATTTATTCACAATTTTAACAATAAACTTTTTCTAACTAAATCGGAAGTTATTATTATATTACTAATTTCTATTGTAGTCGGAGTTATTGTTAGAATACCAAAAAATGTTCATGAAAATAAAGTATCGGTTTAATAATAATAATTACATAATGATACTTCTATCATTATTTTTTTCCGTAAGTGTATTACGGAATGTATATTGCATAGATTATGATAAACAAATAAAAGAATATAAACAAAAAATTAAGAAAAGCAAAAAAGAACTTGTCGGTATAAAAACAGAAATTTCTCAAAAAGAAAAGCATATAAAAACAATAAAAAAGGAAGAAACATCCCTTGAATTAAGACTTGAAAGTATTTTAAGAATATTAGAGACTACAGCCGCTGAATTGCAGAATATACAAAAATTAATTATTAAACAACAAAAAACAATAGAACAAACAAAAAATAAGTTAGAAATAGCAAAAATTGAGACTATTAAATGGAAAAATATTTTAAAAAACGAAATAAGATTTGCATATAAACAAGGTGTCGGAAGGACATTGGCAGATGATTATCCGGCAAGAATTGTTCTTTCATCCAATTCATCCGCTGATTTGACTAAAAAATTTAAATTCTTGCAGCTACTTGCAAAACAAAAATTGTTTATATATCTTCAAACAATGCAAAATGTTGAAGATTATGAGGAACTGAAAATAAAACTTGAAAGTGAGCTGCACGAATTGATGGTATTGGAAAACAAAAAGAAAAATACCGAACAAATATTTTTTAATCAAAAAAGAGAAAGGGAAAAACTACTTTCAAACGTTATTAAGAAAAGAATGTTTTACGAGCAAGAGGTAGGGAACCTTAAGGATTCAGAAAAGATGCTTGCTCAATTAATCAGTCTTATTGAAAAAAAGGCTAAGGAAACAGAAAAGCAAAAAGAGGAGGAAAGGTTATCGCGAATAAAAATAGTTAATAAAAAAGGATATCTTTCTTGGCCTATTGAAGGGGAAGAATCGGTATTGAAAAAAAATATATCAGCATCTTTCGGAAAACAAAAACATCCGGAACTTGATACATGGATAATAAATAATGGTATCAGGATTAAATCATCTTTAGGACAAAATGTTAATGCCATAGATACGGGTATAATCGTTTTTGCAGGTGACTTTAAATCATATGGTAAAATGGTTATTATTGACCATTCCGGAGGTTTTTATACCGTTTACGGAAATTTAGATAAAATTCTCATTAAAGAAGAACAAGCGGTTAGTAAAGGAGATACTATCGGTATTGTGGGAATTTCTTTGTATTCCCAAGATGCCTCGCTTTATTTTGAAATTAGACGGGATGGAATCCCGCAAAATCCATTATCATGGCTGAAGTAAAGCAGCGAATAACGGATAGATAATAGGGATTTTCGCCACTGGAACCATTGCCCGCCACTGAACCATCGGCGGACAAAGGAACTGTTGGCGAGGCCTACGTGCCCGCCACTTCCGCCACTGAACCATCGGCGGACAAAGGAACCGTTGGCGAGGCCTACGGTTCGCGTTTGAGTTAAGCGAACCTACGGTCCGCCACTACGGCTATGGCGAGACCTTCGGGAGGAAAAATGTTTAAAAAGAAAAAAATGTTTTTTGCTGTATTAGTTTTTTGTCTGGTAAGTATTTCGTTGTTAAAATTTGAAACGATTAAAGCAGCTTCTGATGATATTTACGGTCAAATAAAAGTTTTATCGCAAATACTTGTTTATGTAAGAGAAAGTTATGTGGAAGAACCTGATATGAAAAAGCTTATATACGGTGCAGCAGATGGGATGATGAGGACTTTAGATCCCTATTCGCAATTTATGGAACCGCAGGAAGCCAAGGAAATGAAAGTACACACCGAGGGTCATTTCGGCGGATTAGGAATACGCATTATGTCTTCAAAAGAAGGTTGGATTACGGTAGTCACTCCTTTGCCCGGTACACCTGCATGGAGAATGGGAATTCTGCCAGAAGATAAAATTATGAAAATTGAAGGCGAGAGTGCTAAAGATTTGTCAATAGATAAAGCAGTTGAGAAGTTGCGAGGAAAACCCGGCACAAAAGTAACAATAACGGTTTTTCGTGAAGGAATCGATCCGTTTGATTTAACGGTTATTAGAGAAGATATACCGTTAATAACCGTTACTGGCATAAAAATGCTTACTGATTTAATCGGTTACTTCAGGATTACGGAAATGAATGCCAAAACAATTGAAGAACTCGATAAGGCTCTATCTAATCTTTCTACCCAAGGTATGAAATCATTAATATTGGATTTAAGGAACGATCCAGGCGGACTTCTTACAACTGCAATTGATATTTGCAAACGTTTTATAGGCGATAATAAACTAATTGTATATACACAAGGCAGGAAGTTCCCAAAACACGAATATCGCGCAGATTCAACTGCCAAATACTCTGAAATTCCGATGGTTATACTTATCAACAAAGGTTCTGCATCCGGTTCCGAAATAGTCGCAGGATGTATGCAGGATAATA
Source organism: Elusimicrobiota bacterium (assembly GCA_003452965.1). Lineage (GTDB taxonomy): Bacteria > Elusimicrobiota > UBA8919 > UBA8919 > UBA8919 > UBA9627. The sequence continues at coordinate 20,085 of DMMW01000003.1, read as the reverse complement.
AGAGAGCGATAATCATAGGAATGCAGTCTTTCGGCAAAGGATCTGTTCAATCACTGCTACCGCTTGAGGGGGAAGCATCACTTCGGTTAACAACACAAAAATATTATACGCCTTCTGGAAAAAGCATACATAAAGATGAAGAAAAAAAAATAGGCGGAATAACTCCGGATATTGTAATTGAAGTCCCGAAAGAAACCGAAATTGCCCTACAGAAACAAGAGCTTGATATTGATATTGCCACGGCTAAAGACCGTAGTAAAAAGTTTGACGTTAAAACCTCAACAGATATCGCCGATGCAACCAAACAAAAGGTTAAAGATGAGATTTTGGAAAGGGCTATACAAATTTTGCAGGTTAGAGATTTATTAACAAAATGAAGAAAATCTGGCGTTTCTTGATTATAGTAATAATAATAGTCGGGACGATATTCTATTTGCGAAGGCAACCCGAAAATCTTTCCTCTTTATCAAGCCAAATAGATACTAAATGTAATAGAATATTAACCGGTTTTGGTATCACCGATGAAAATGTAACTCAATATTTAAGAATTGAAAAGAAATCAAAAGATGCTATATGGATTGAAGTGATTAAACATATCAATACGGATACAAATATATCCGATATAGCAAGGGAAATCAAAATCAGTCTTGAAGAATACGGAGTTAACGTAGATTATAACAAAAACAACAATTTATTGATTATATCCAAAAATGGCAAAGTTCTCAATAAAATGTTTTTTTCAAAATTGAAAAAAGCCGCATCAAATTTAAAAGCAGTAATAATTATTGACGACATCGGATATAAAAAAGATGAGTTATCCGAACTTTTATCATTAGGTATACCTCTTACTTACAGCATATTACCATATGAAAGATATTCTTCATTCCATGCTAAGGAATTAAAAAAACTTAATCAGGAATATTTTTTACATCAGCCAATGGAACCGGAAGAATATCCGGAAATAAATCCCGGTAAAGCCGCCATATTACTAAGCATGTCGGAAAATGAGATTAAAAAACGTGTTTTGAAAAATTTGGATAACGTTGAAGGGGCAAAGGGTGTGAATAATCATATGGGAAGCGCATTTACTCAGAATAGAGAAAAAATGAAAATATTTCTGGAAATTGTTAAACAAAAAGAAATTATTTTTGTCGATTCATATACTTCAAGCGCAACTGTCGGATACAAAACAGCTGTTTCAATGAATATACCGGCATTAAAAAATGAGGTTTTTATTGATGGTGAAGATGATATTGAATATATTTTAAAGCAATTGCGTTTTTTAAAAATACTTATTAAAAAATATGGTAGCGGAATTGCAATCGGACATATAAACAGAAAAAACCTTGTAAAAGCACTTGCTGAGATAATTCCCGAATATCAAAAAGAAAACATAACATTCTTAACTGTTTCCCAATATTTAGAAAACAAATGAATATTTTAGGCATAGAAACTTCTTGCGATGATACCTCTTCTGCAGTCGTTAAAGACGGAAGATACATAATTACCAATATTATTTCTTCACAAATTAAAATACATAAAAAATACGGCGGTATAGTTCCGGAATTAGCATCACGGCATCATTTAGAAAATATAAATTTAATTATTGATGAAGCATTAAGAATAACAAAAAGAATTGATGCGGTAAGCGTTACAACCGGTCCTGGACTTATCGGTTCACTTTTAATCGGTACGACTACTGCACAGGCAATTTCAAAAATATTAAATATTCCTATTGTAGGTATTAATCATATAGAAGGACATATTTTTGCAAATTTTTTAGAAAAAAAAAATGATAAAGATAACTTCAATCCGCCGTTTATATCTTTAATAGTTTCCGGCGGTCATACTGACTTGATATTGGTAAAAAACATCGGTAATTACAAGATTATAGGCAGAACCAGAGATGATGCTGTCGGCGAGGTTTTAGATAAAATTGCAAAATTTTTGAATTTAGGTTATCCCGGAGGTCCGATAATTGACAGACTTTCAAGAAACGGTAATCCAAAAGAAATTAATTTTCCAAGAGCTTATCTACATGATACATGGGATTTTTCTTTTTCAGGATTAAAAACTGCTGTTATAAACTTTCTAAACCATAACAGTGTTTATTGTGAAAAAAAACTTCCGGACTTATTAGCATCGTTTCAGCAGTCATGCATTGACGTATTAATCAGAAAAACTATTTTGGCGTGTAATAAGTTTAAAATCAAAAAAATTGCATTAGGTGGCGGTGTTTCGGCAAATACAAAACTTCGTATGGATTTTTCAAAAATATGCCGCATAGAAAATATAAAATTATTAATACCTAAAACCATACTATGTACCGATAACGCCGCTATGATTGCATCTGCCGGTTATTTTAAGTTAAAAAAATGCAAACGCAATGAAAAAATCGTGCCGTCAGCAAACATGGAATTAAAAAGTTGGGGGGGGTTATGAAATGCGATTTTATTTTAGATACAGAAAGATTTCAAAGACAGGGGTTTCCAGAAGCTATTTATTCTTTAGGTAAGACTGAAAAGCAGGTTATAGAAATCATAGCAAATTTGATAAAAAAACCTAATCCTATAATAGCAACTAGGGTTGAAAAAAACCTTGCATTAAAAATTAAAAATAAATTTAAAAAGTCTTTTTATTTTGATAAAGCAAAAATAATTGTAATAAATCCGTTAAAAAAGAACGGTAAAAACTATATCGCCGTAATAACCGCTGGAACATCCGATATACAAACAGCTGAAGAATCAGCCGTTACTGCCGAATCGTTGGGTAATAACGTAGAAAGAATTTATGACGTAGGTGTCGCCGGAATACACAGACTATTTAAATTCAACGAAAAAATTAAAAATGCCTCTTGTGTAGTAGTATGTGCCGGAATGGAAGGGGCATTAGCTTCAGTGGTCGGCGGCCTGATATCAAAAGTCGTAATAGGTGTCCCTACATCCACCGGTTACGGTACAGGTAAAGGCGGATATTCAGCGCTTTTAACGATGTTAAATTCATGTTCTCCGAATGTTTGTGTAGTAAATATTGATAATGGTTTCGGGGCAGGAATAATAGCGAATATAATAAATAAAAATAGATAAAATGGTAGAGGGGTAGCAAGACAATTAAGTCATTCTGAAAAATCGCGAATATTTTGATATTTTTAAGAAAGGATGGATAAAGAAAAAATGAAAATTATTTATTTTGATTGTTCTTCAGGAATTTCAGGCGATATGATTCTATCTTCACTTGTTGATGCAGGTCTTGATGAAAAATATCTTATAGGGGAACTAAAAAAATTGCCGATAGCAAAATTTTCGTTAAAATTTTCAAATATATTAAAAAACGGCATTCATTCAAAAATCGCGAATATAGAAGGCGGTGAACAATTAAGAGAAATAAAGAAAATAAAGAAGATAATAAAAAATTCAAAACTCTCTGAAAAAATCAAAAAACAAGGTTTTGAAATTTATAAAACACTGGCTCAGGCAGAATCAAAGGCGCATTCCATACCGATTAATTCTGTTCATTTTCATCAAATAGCGGAAGTTGATACTATTATTGATGTATTTGGTTCTGTTATAGGACTTAATGCCTTACATATTGACAGAATATTTTCTTCTCCTTTAAATCTCGGCAAACCAACACCGGCAACGATTGAAATAGTAAAAGGTTTTCCGGTTTATTCAAATGATACTATAAACGAACTCACTACACCGACAGGGGCAGCCATAATAACAACTTTATCGGAATCTTTCGGTCCGATACCGTATATGAAAATATTACAATCCGGAATTGGAGCGGGAATATCAAATTATAAGATGCCAAATATTTTACGAACTTATATAGGTATTCAAGAAAAAGAGTATTTTTCAAACGACAAGAAAATATTACTTGAAACCAATATTGACGATATGGACCCGCGAATATTTCCTTATATTCAGGAAAAACTCTTACAAAACGGCGCAGATGACGTTTGGTTTGTTAATATATATGCTAAAAAAGGTAGACCCGGAATAATACTATCGGTACTTCTGCCCGAAGAAAAGGAACATAAAATCCTTGATAACATATTTTCCGAAACAACAACTTTGGGAATAAGACGTATCCCTGTATCCCGTTGGATATTAGACAGACATGCGAAAAGCATATATAAAATTGCAAAACTTAAAACCTCAACAAAAAGAGCCGTTGAATACGAAAAGGCAAAAAAAATAGCAATAAAAAAAAATATGCCGTTAAAAGATATCTTATAAAAACAGAACATAAAAGTATTAAGGTGTCGGGTAATGGATATGGCAAAGTAGGTAGTCAGAAAATCTGGTGAAATATTGCTTGACAAAACAAAATAAATTCTTTATAATTTTAAAAGGTATTCAAATATGGCATTGAAACAGTCTGTTTTGAAAAAAAAACTCGGTAATCTCTTGGTTGAGGTCGGTATTATTACGCCTGAACAACTTCAAGATGCCCTTGAAGAACAAAAGAAACGCGGCGGAACTCTCGGTATGATTTTAATGTCACTTGGTTACATAACTGAGGATGTTCTTTTAGCTTTTTTAGGTAAACAATGCGGAGTTTCTTATATATCACTTTCCGAATACGGCGAAATTACTGAAGAAATTATTAAGGCTGTTCCGGAATCTGTAGTTCGCCATCAAACACTCATTCCTATAGCAAAAGAAAATAATATATTAACAGTTGCAATGGCAGATCCAATGAATGTATTTGCTACCGATGATTTAAGATTAATGACCGGTTGCGAAATAGATGTAGTCATTGCATCGGAAAATGAAATCAAAGCAGCTATAGACAAATATTACGGCGGCAAAACGTCAATGGATGACATCGTCAAGGATATGGAATCAAAGGGTGCAGAATCCGATGTAGATATTGTAAAGGAAATGGATGCCGGCAAAGATATAATGGCACTTGAATCCGAAGGAGAAGATGCGCCGGTTATAAAAATAGTAAATTTACTTTTATCAGGTGCAGTAAAATCCAAAGCATCCGATATCCATATAGAACCTTATGAAAAATCTTTGCGGGTAAGATACAGAATAGATGGCGTTTTACATGAAGTATCCGCCCCACCAAAACGCACTCAGAATGCAATGGTTTCCCGTCTAAAGATTATGTCTAACCTTGATATAGCTGAAAAAAGACTGCCACAGGACGGTAGAATAAAAATTAAAGTATTGAACAAAGAGGTTGATTTGCGTATATCAGTTCTTCCGACAGCATTTGGAGAAAAGGTTGTTATGCGTATCCTGGACGCCTCTTCTCTTTGTCTTGATTTAACTAAACTTGGATTTGAACCTGAATCATTAGCAATATATCAAAAAAATATGAAGATCCCATATGGGATTATTTTAGTAACAGGACCTACCGGCTCCGGAAAATCAACAACACTCTATTCAACTCTCTCACAATTGAACCAACCGGATGTTAATATCTCAACTATTGAAGATCCTGTTGAATATGTTCTTGAAGGCATAAATCAGGTTCATGCAAGAGCAGATATTGGATTGACATTCGCTGCAGGATTGAAATCGTTTTTACGTCAGGATCCTGATATCATAATGGTAGGTGAAATCCGTGATACGGAAACTGCAGAAATTGCAATTAATGCTGCACTTACCGGCCATCTTGTATTTTCTACGCTTCATACAAATGATGCTCCAGGCGCAGTTACTCGTCTAAACAATATGGGAATTGAACCTTTTCTAACAACTTCAACTGTTATTATGGTAATAGCTCAGCGGTTAGTGCGTGTTATTTGCCAACATTGTAAAGAACCATACGAAGTTTCAAGAGAAGTTGTTATTTCAACTGGAATATCTGAAAAAGAAATAGGCGATGCATCAAAAGTTACTTTTTGGAGAGGCAAGGGTTGCCATGAATGTTCAAATACGGGTTATCGCGGACGATTGGCATGTTATGAAGTTATGGAAATTACCGATAAAATAAGAGAACTAATATTAGACAGAGCATCCACGCATATAGTAAAGCAATCAGCTGTTGAGAGCGGAATGATTACCCTACGTCAAGCTGCTTTGAAAAAGGTTTTAGCAGGCACAACAACCGTAGAAGAAATGATGAGGATAACTTTTGCTGACGTCGGATAACAGAGTTATTGCGTTCATTGAGTTCATAGAGTTTTAGCGTTGATAGAATCGTGATATAGTGCGATGGTGCGTTAGTGGGATAGTATATGATTTTTTATTTAATAACTTAATATTTCCTATCGCACAATCCCCCGCCACTAAATCGTAGGTGGGGGCAGGCACAACCCCGCTATCGCACAATGTTGAATGAACGCTAAAACGCTATAAATTGTTTTTTATAGGAGACAAACAATGTTAAGCATGGATGAATTATTAAAACTTGTACTTCAAAAAAATGCTTCAGACCTGCACCTCACTGTAAATGCTCCACCTATGTTGAGAATTGACGGGGAAATACACCCGACTCATTTTGAAAAGCTCACACCTGACATTTGCCAGCGACTTATTTACTCACTTTTAACAGACAGACAAAAAGAAAAATTTGAAGCAACAAATGAGCTGGATCTATCTTTCGGTGTAAAAGGTATCGGCAGAATAAGAATGAACGTATTCAGACAGAGAAATTCTGTAGGTGCTGCATTAAGAACAATACCGGACAAGATTCTATCGTTTGAAGAATTGGGATTACCCCCGGTGATATATGACGTAATGCGAATGCAAAAAGGATTGGTCCTCGTTACGGGTCCGACAGGTTGCGGTAAATCCACAACACTTGCTTCAATGATAAATTTTCTTAATGAGCATCGACATGGTCATATCGTCACAATTGAAGACCCGATTGAATATGTTCATCCTCATAAAAAATGCCTAATAAACCAAAGAGAAATAGGTGCCGATACCAATTCCTTCCCCAATGCCCTAAAATATGTATTAAGACAAGATCCCGATATTATATTAATAGGCGAAATGCGTGATCTTGAAACCATATCTGCAGCACTTACAATCGCAGAGACCGGACATCTTGTTTTTGCTACTCTGCATACCACGGATGCTCCTTCTTCCATAAACAGAATTGTAGATTCATTTTCGCCTTACCAACAGGCACAGATAAGAAGCCAGCTTTCATTCACTTTACAGGCAGTCTTTACCCAGCAATTGCTGCTCAGATCAGGAGGTATAGGGAGAATTTTGGCATCTGAAGTATTGATTGTTACAGCTGCAATAAGAAATCTTATACGTGAAATGAAAACGGAACAGGTATATATCTCAATGCAAACAGGCGCAAAACACGGAATGCAGACAATGAATATGTCACTCTTTGACTTGCTTGCAAGAAAAGATATCACTTTTCATGAAGCTATGGAATCTTCGCAAGACCCGGCCGATTTAAAACGGCTATTACAAAAAAATGCAATAGAAACAACATGATAAGCAGAAAATTAATTATTTATTCTTTTTTTACCTTTATTTTTTTTACAGGATGTGGTTTTAATTATTATTTCAATGCGGGTTTAAAAGCAAGAAATCCTAAAAGTAAAATAAAATATTTCACAAAAGCAATATTGAAATGGCATCCTGATAACGGAGAAAAAAATAAATTAAACGTTTACACAAACAGAGGAATAAGTTTTTCTTTAATCGACTCTAATGAATCAGCTTTGGCTGACTTTACAACAGCGTTGACTTTTGGAGAAGATTCGTCCACTTACTATAACAGAGCATTGGTATATTATAAACAAAATAAAATTAAAAATGCGATTGAGGACTTAAATTCTGCTATTAAACTAAATCCGATATTAGGAGAAGCTCGTATTTTGAGGGGAAACTTATTTAAAAAAACAGGGAACATTAAAAGGGCAAACGAAGATTTTAAAATTGCCGATAAGATATCCAAATCCGATTCGCCTTTTAATGCCGGAATAAAATTTTATAACAACGAATTATATGATAAAGCTATTGAATCTTTTACAAATGCCGTCAATATAAATCCGAATAATGTTACCGCACTTAACATGCGCGGATTGGCGTATATACAAAAAGGTAATTCAAATAAGGCACTTAATGATTTTTCTAAAGCAATTGAAATAGACAGCAGTTGTATAGACGCTTATAACAATCGCGGAACAATTTATGCCAGTAATAAAAAATATGAAAAAGCTTTAAACGACTTTAACAGAATTTTAGAATTGGATCCAAAAAGCCCGGAAGCATATTATAACATAGGAATGTTAAACCAAATGAAAAACGATTATAAAAGTTCTTTATTATATTTTTCTGAATCTATAAAATACTCTCAAAAAAAACCAAATGATATCACATACTATTACAGAGGATATTCGTATTATATGTTAGGAAATTACAAAGAAGCTGTTAAAGATTTTTCAACCGCAATTAAAATAAATCCTGCTAATTCTCTTGCTTTTTCATATAAAGAAAAAACAAATAGTATTATCAATAAAACAGATACATTAAAAAAATATTAAAAAGGAGATAACCAAATTATGCCTATATTCGCTTACAGAGTAAGATTACCTTCAGGAGAAGAAACACGCGGTACTATAGAAGCACAAGATCAGAATGCTGCTGTAAATAAATTAAGACAACAAAAAGCTATCGTTCAGGAAATAAATGTAATGCACAAAAATCAATTAGATGCTATAATTGAAAAACTTAAACAATTTAATCCGTTAAGACCAACAGTTAAATCGAAGGATTTAGTATTATTTTCAAGACAATTATCCACGCTTGTTTCTGCAGGCGTTCCGATTGTTCAGGGCCTTACGATATTAATGGATCAAATTGAAAATCCCGCATTTAAAAAAGTAGTTGTGGGTATAGCCGACGATATAAAGGCAGGTATATCAATTGCTGATGCAATGAGAAAACAAAAAGAAGCATTTTCCGATTTATACGTCGCTATGATAAAAGCGGGTGAGATCGGCGGTATTTTGGATGTGATTCTTGAGCGACTTTCAACATATTTGGAAGATGCGGAAGCTCTAAAGGGCAAAGTCAAGGGCGCACTTATGTACCCCACTATTGTCGCAATTATTGCTGCTTCAGTAACAGTTTTTTTGCTTGTAGTTGTTATTCCTACATTCCAGGAAATATTCTCAAGTTTCGGAGCTGACTTGCCTTTACCAACAAAAATACTGATAGGTATATCAAACTTTTTAAGATTCTATATAATATTTCTTCTTATTGGAATAGCCGCTATTATTGTAGGATTTCTACAATATTATAAAACCGAAAAGGGAAAATTGAAAATGGATGATATCTTTTTAAAAATGCCTCTTTTTGGTCCGTTATTAAGAAAAGTTGCCGTAGCAAAATTTACAAGAACTCTTGGTACTTTGGTAAAATCTGGTGTACCCATATTACAGGCGCTGGATACCGTAGCACAAACGGCAGGCAACAAAATTATTGAAAGAGCAATATTACAGGCAAAAGAATCAATACGAGAAGGTGAAAAAATCGCCGATCCACTTAAAAAATCAGGTGTATTTCCTCCGATGGTTATACAAATGATTTCAGTAGGTGAAGAGACCGGTAATTTAGATACAATGCTTAGTAAAATAGCCGATTTCTATGACCAGGAAGTTGATGTCGCTGTAAAGGGCTTGACCTCAATGATAGAACCTATCGTTATTTGTGTGATGGGTATTGTAATAGGTGCTATCGTTATTGCGATGTTTATGCCTATGTTCTCTTTGGGCGGACTGGCAGGAAGTGCAGGATAATAAGAAAACCCTTGACAAATAATTTATTTTAGACTATACTTATGTGTAGATGGGTTTTACTCATCAGAATGCTAACAAAAAAAGGGGGTGAATAACTATGAAAACTATGAAAAAAGGTTTTACTCTTATTGAACTTATGATCGTGGTCGCCATTATTGGTATATTAGCAGCAATTGCTATCCCTAAATTTGCAGACCTCATCAAAAAGTCAAAAGAGGGCGCAACAAAGGGTTCACTTGGTGCACTCCGTTCAGCTATTACCATTTATTATGGCGAGCAGGAAGGAATATATCCTACTGCAGTAACGGCAGGTACAGGTTCAGTCCAGGTTGATGAAGGTGACGATACCGGAATTTTTGCAAATCCTACAGGTCCATTCCTTACAAAGTATTTGGATAAAATGCCGTCAGTAAAACTCGGTATAGCGGGACTTGCGGATACTGATGCTTGCGTCTTTATTTCTACTTATGTTCCTGCTTTGATGGCAGACAATCTCGGAAAATGGTGGTACCGTGGTAATTCTTTTGGTGAACTCCATGTATCACACACAACTACTGATACAAAAGGTGCATCTTATACATCTTGGTAATTTAACGATTTAAATATTAATAAAAAGGCCTTTCTCACATAGAAAGGCTTTTTTATTTGCTTGACAACACTTCTTTAATTACTATAATAGGGTCTGCTGAAAAACTCC